>DAHVAR010000251.1 GCA_027314515.1 Actinomycetota bacterium | reverse complement strand
GTCTGATCCACCCGGACGAGCACCGCGTCACCATCGCAGTCAAGCGCCACCGAGACCACCCGCTGCACGTGGCCGGACGTCTCCCCCTTGACCCAGTACTCCTGCCTGCTGCGGGACCAGTAGGTACAGCGGCCGGTCGTCAGCGTGCGATGCAGCGCCTCGTCGTCCATCCAGCCCAGCATCAGCACCTCGCCGGTGTCGTACTGCTGCGCGA
Source organism: Actinomycetota bacterium (assembly GCA_027314515.1). GTDB lineage: Bacteria > Actinomycetota > Actinomycetes > Streptosporangiales > Streptosporangiaceae > JAJYUU01. The sequence continues at coordinate 5,305 of DAHVAR010000251.1, read as the reverse complement.
TGGCGGCGACGAGCCCGTCGCCGGTCCGCTTCAGCCTGGCGGCGATCTCCGGATCGAGCCCGGACGCCGCGGCGTCAATCCGCATCCCCGCCTCCTCTCCCACCCTCCCGCGCCTGCGCCACCGGCCGGACCAGGTGCCCGGACGCCGCGAGCGCCTCCTTCACCGCTCCGATCGTCAGCTCGCCGAAGTGAAACAGGCTCGCCGCCAGCACGGCATCGGCCCCGGCGTCAACCGCGGGCGCGAAGTGACTGAGCGCGCCCGCGCCGCCACTGGCAATAACGGGAACGGGCACGGCCCGGCGGACCGCTGCGATCAGCTCGAGGTCGAATCCGGCTCTGGTGCCGTCGGCGTCCACCGAGTTGAGCAGGATCTCGCCCGCTCCAAGCTCAGTGCCCTGCCTGGCCCAGCCGACCGCGTCGATCCCGGTCCCCCGCCGCCCGCCGTGGGTGGTGACTTCGTATCCGGAGTCCGTCTCCGGCGAGCGCCTGGCGTCCACCGACAGCACCACGCATTGCGCGCCGAACCGGTGCGCGGCCTCGCCGAGCAGTTCCGGCCGGGTGACCGCGGCCGTATTCAGCGCGACCTTGTCGGCCCCGGCCCGCAGCAGCCGGTCGACATCGCGGGTGCTGCGGACTCCGCCCCCGACGGTCAGCGGGATGAAGACCTGCTCGGCAGTGCGGCTGACCACCTCGTACATGGTTTCCCGCTCGTCGCTGGACGCGGTGACGTCCAGGAACGTCAGCTCGTCGGCACCGGCGCGGTCGTAGCGGGCGGCGAGCTCGACCGGATCGCCGGCATCGCGCAGGCCGGCGAACTTGACTCCCTTGACAACCCGCCCGGCGTCGACGTCCAGGCAGGGAATGACCCGCACCGCGACCGTCACAGCGCCGCCCCGGGAACTGACGGCCCGCCGATTCCCGGCCGGTAGGCAACCGCCTCGACCTCCACCAGCATCCGGGCGTCGATCAGCGCGCTGACCTGGATCATCGACGTCGCCGGCAGCACGCCGGCGAATGCCTCGCCATGCGCTCGTGCGTACTCCTGCCAGCGGGAGATATCCGTGACGTACAGCCGGGTCCGCACCACCTCGGCCAGCCCGGCGCCGAGCGTGCCGAGAGCGATGGCAACATTCGCGATGGCCTGGACGGTCTGCGCGTATGCGTCACCCGGGTGCACGAACTCGGCGCCGTCGATGGATGTGCAGCCGGACACGAAGGCGAAGTCGCCAGCCGCGACCGCCCGGCTGTAGCCGACAATCGGCTCCCACTTCGCGCCGCTGGATACCTTGCGAATCCCGGTCATTCCCGCACCTCCGCCAGTGCCTGCGTCAGCGTGAACGCGCCGGCGTACAGCGCCTTGCCGACGATCACGCCCTCCACTCCGAGGTCTGCCAGCCCGGCGATCGCCCGCAGGTCAGCCAGGCTCGACACGCCGCCGCTGGCGACCACCGGCCGCGCTGTCCTGGCGCACACCCGGCGCAGCAGGCCGATGTTGGGACCGCGGAGCATGCCGTCCTTCTCGATGTCGGTGACGACGTAACGCGCGCACCCTGCTGCCTCCAGCCGGTCCAGTGCGTCGTCAAGCTCGCCGCCGTCGGTGGTCCAGCCCCGTGCGGCCAGCCGGGTGCCGCGCACGTCGAGCCCGATCGCGATCCGGTCACCGTGCTCGGCGATCACCGCGGCGACCCAGTCCGGGTCCTCGAGCGCGGCGGTGCCGATCACCACCCGGCTGCAGCCGGTCGCCAGCGCCGCCTCAAGCGACTTGTCATCGCGGATGCCGCCGGACAACTCGACCCGGACCGTCAGCTGGCCGATCAGGCTGGCCAGCAACGGGCCGTTCGAGCCCCGGCCGAACGCGGCGTCAAGATCGACCAGATGGATCCAGCCGGCCCCGGCGTCCTGCCAGGCCAGGGCCGCGTCCACGGGGTCGCCGTAACTCGTCTGCGTGCTTGCGACGCCCTGCACCAGCCGGACCGCCTGGCCGCCGGCGACGTCGACCGCCGGCAGCAACTCCAGGCTCACCGCAGCACCTCCAGGCTCACCGCAGCACCTCCAGCCAGTTGGCCAGCAACACCGCGCCGGCGTCGGACGACTTCTCCGGATGGAACTGAGTCGCCATCAGCGCTCCGTCCTCGACCAGCGAGATGAACGGCTCGCCGTGTGTGGTCCAGCCGGTCAGCGGCGGCGCCGCCGCACCGGGCCTGGCCGGCGGTGTTTGCCTGGCCGGAGGGGCCTGCCGGGCGGCGTAGGAATGCACGAAGTAGAACATCACGTTCGCGTCAAGCCCGGCTAGCAGGCAGGATTTCGGTGGCCGGGCTACTACGTTCCACCCCATGTGCGGGAGCACGCCAGCGGTCAGCTTCCCCACCGTGCCCGGCCAGCAGCCTACCCCGCTGGTCGTGACGCCGTGCTCGTCGCCCGCCGCGAACAGGATCTGCATGCCCACGCAGATGCCGAGCACCGGCTGCGCGGCGGCTAGCCGGGTCAGGATCACCTGGTCGCCGCCTGCTGCCCGCAGCCCGCTCATGCACGCCGCGAACGCCCCCACGCCGGGCACGACGAGTCCGTCGGCCCGCAGCGCCGCGCCGGGATCGGCGCTGATCTCGGCAGCCGCCCCGGCCCGCTGCAGCGCCCGCTGGACCGACCGCAGGTTGCCTGAGCCGTAGTCGAGCACCACGACGCCCGGCCGACGGCTGGTCAACGACGTTCCCTCCCTGCTCGCGAGCCCTCCGCTGGCGATTGCCGCGCTGGGTACCAGGCTACCGACGCGCATGGCTGGCCGGGTCGGCCGGCCAGCGCCGCGTCAGCGGTCAGCGCCGCGTCGGCCTGCAGCAACGGACGGAGCTGGCAGCGTTCGCAGCCGATGGCCGACGGCCGATAGCCAGGCAATGTCGTCGGGCAGCCGAACGCCGCCGAGGAGGCGAGCGTTGTCGCTGCGCCTCGGCCTGCTGGTGCCAAGCGGCCGCAGCCCGGCCGGCTACCGGCTCTACTCGCCGGGTGACCTGCGGCGGCTGCAGCAGATCCGGCTGTACCGGGAACTGGACTTCGGGCTCGACGAAATCACCGCGATGCTCGCAGATCCGGACGCCGGAACCGACGACCACCTGCGCCGTCAGCACCAGTTGCTGCGGGCGCGCCGCGACCGGGCAGGCAGGCTGCTGGCCGCCATCGAGCGAGAAATGGAAGCGAGAAAGATGGGCATCTCACTGACCCCCGGGGAGCAGCTAGAGATCTTCGGGACCGACCGCCTCGAGGAGCACGCCGCCGAGGCTGAGCAGCGCTGGGGGGATACCGATGCGTGGCAGGAATCCCGGCGCCGGACGGCCGCCTACACCGAGCAGGACTGGATGACGATCAAGGCCGAGGCTGACGCGAACATCGCCGGATTCGCCGGCGCCATCCGGGCTGGCGAGCCGGCCGACGGCACGGTGGCGATGGACCTCGCCGAGGAGCACCGGCAGCACTTGCGCCGGTGGTTCTACGACTGCGGCTACGAGATGCACCGCGGCCTGGCCGAACTGTACGTGTCCGACCCGACCGCCATCGCCGAGCTAGACCATGATCTCGAAGGATATTGCACCGTTTCGGGCTAAAGAATTTACGCGTTAACGCTAGAGGACACCTTTCGTGCTCGGCACCGAGCCATCCGAGCGCGGATCCGGAGCCGCCGCCGCCCGCAGCGCCCTGGCGAACGCCTTGAACTCGGCTTCGACGATGTGATGCGGATTGCGGCCGCGCAGCACGTCAAGGTGGATGCAGATGCCCGCCGAGTGCGCGAGCGACTCGAAGAAGTGCCTGGTCAGAGTCGTGTCGTAGGTTCCGATCAGGGGCGGCATGCCGTCCGGCTCGGTGTGCACGACGTAGGGCCGGCCGGACAGGTCGACAGCGGCCCGCACCAGCGTCTCGTCCAGCGGCACGAGCGCGTCTCCGAACCGGCAGATGCCGAGCTTCTCGCCGAGCGCCTGGCGAAGCGCCTGGCCGAGCGCGATAGCCGTGTCTTCGACCGTGTGATGGGCATCGACCTCGAGGTCGCCGCGCGCTTGCACGGTCAGGTCGAGCAGCCCGTGGCGGCCGAGTTGCGCCAGCATGTGGTCGAAGAACGGCACTCCGGTCTCGGCCCGGCCGACTCCGGCCCCGTCGAGGTTCAGTTCCACCAGCACCTGGGTCTCGCCGGTGACCCGGCCGATGCGCGCCGACCGGGTCACGGCAGCACCGCCACCGGGTCACCGCCGGTGACCACGGAAAGCGCAGCCAGGAACGCGAAATTGTCGGCTGCCGTGCCGATGCTCACCCGCAGCCAGTGCGGCGGTCCGGTCTCCCTGACCAGTACCCCGCGCTCAAGCAGGGCTGCCCAGAGCGCGTGGCGGTCGGCGAACCTGCCGAACAGCACGAAATTGGCATCGGAGTCAGCGGCGCGCAGGCCCATGCCACGCAGGCTGTGCACGAGCGCGTCGCGTTCGGCCCGGATCGCTGCGACCGACGACAGCAGCTCAGCCGAGTGCCTGAGTGCTGCCAGCGCCACGGCCTGGGTGACGGCGGACAGATGGTACGGCAGTCGCACCAGCAGCAGCGCTTCGACGACAGCGGGGTCGGCGGCCAGGTAACCGACCCGTGCCCCGGCCAGCGCGAACGCCTTCGACATGGTGCGAACGACGACGAGCCGCGGAAACTCCGGCAGCAGCGTCAGCGCCGTGGCCGACTGATCCCGGCAGAACTCCGCGTAGGCCTCGTCGACGATCACCATGCCGGGGGCGGCCCGGCAGACCGCCTCGATGACCGCCAGCGGAGTCGCCGACCCTGTCGGGTTGTTCGGCGAGGTCAGGAACACCAGGTCCGGCTCATGGCGGCGGACGGCCGCGGCAGCCTCGGCAGGCTCCAGGCCGAAATCGGTGCTCCGGTCCGCCGCGATCCACCGGGTCGCTGTTGCCTGGCTGATCAACGGATGCATGGAGTACGACGGCTCGAAGCCCAGCGCGCTGCGGCCAGGTCCGCCGAATGCCTGCAGCAGCTGCTGGATGATCTCGTTCGACCCGTTGGCCGCCCAGGTGCGGTCGCCGGTCAGCCCATGGCCCAGATAGCGCGCCAGGGCAGCCCGCAGTGCGATGGCGTCCCGGTCGGGGTACCGGTTGAGTCCGCCCGCGACGTCCGCTACCGCGGCGGCGATGTCGGCGACCAGCGCGGCCGACGGCGGATACGGGTTCTCGTTGGTGTTCAGCCGGACCGGCACGTCAAGCTGGGGTGCGCCGTACGGGTGGCGGCCGGCCAGGTCGGCGCGGACCGGCAGGGCGGTCACCGGTAGTCCCCG
>DAHVAR010000241.1 GCA_027314515.1 Actinomycetota bacterium | reverse complement strand
AGGTCGTAATGCGCGAGCGCGGTCTGCAGCAGGGCCGGGGAGAACCCGTACACCGCGCCGGCCAGGGCGGCGGCCGGCGTGCTGACCCCCCACCGCCGCAGCACCCAGAACAGGGCCGTCGCCGAGCCGGCGAAGCCCGCTGTCGTCACGATGGTCAGGCTGACCTGAGGCCCGGCGAGCCAGGTCACCGGGGCCAGCACCACGCCGGGCAGCAGCATCGGGGTGTTCCACATCATGTTGATGCCCGTCGGCGCGTTCATCGCGGTCGTCACCAGCGCTGGCAGCCGGCCGTGCCGGACGGCGGTCGCCGCGTACCGCATGAACCAGGCGAACAGATCGGCGTCGTGCGGATTGCCGGCCACCACCCGCGATGCCGGATTGGCCCACAACCGCCAGGTCAGCAGTACGGCGGCGAGCAGATAGCAGGCCGGCACCGCCGCGGCCGCGGCCGCCCTGGCCCGCGGGGCCTGCGGGGCCTGCGGGGCGGCGTTCGGCTCGGGCGTCGCGGCGGCAGGACCGGCAGCCACCGCCCGGTTCCTGAGAAACGGGGTCACCGCGTCCGCCAGCCATCGCGAGCTATCGCAGGCCGCGCGCAGCAGCCATCCGGGCCGACCCGAAATTCGCCGACCCGGCGCGGGGCCGGCCAGCCGAGGACGTTATCACCATCAGCGACTGTCACTGGTAAGCCAATGTTTCGTCCGCTCTTCTCCGTCCGCTGCGTGTTTCTCCGTCCGCTGCGTGTTTCTCAGCCCGCTGCCTGCTCAGCCTCTTCCCTGACCCGCCCCACCGCGACGACTGACTGCCCGAACGGCGGCCGGCCGACCAAGCGCTCGGCGGACTGAACGACCGGCACGATGAGCTGGTCATAGAAGTTCATCGTCCCCCCTATCCTCGGCTGCCGCTTCAGCACGCTGGTGAATGCGTAATAGCAGATGAGGCCGAGCGAGTTGGCGTAACGAACGTCTACGACCTGCAGGCCGGCCGCGGCTAGCGCGCGGGTCATCGAGCGTCTGGTGTACCGCCGCACATGCCCGGTCGCGATGTCGACCGGGCTCATCGCGAACGGGAACGCCGGGCATACCAGCACGATGTATCCGTCTGGCCGCACTAGCCCGGCCATGCTCCGCAAGGCGCCGATGTGATCATCGATGTGCTCGAGCACGTTATAGCAAATCAGGCAGGAATGGTCGGCCCGCTCGTCGGTTGGCAGCAGCAGCGAGCGGACCGTTACGTGCGGATAGGCGGCCATTGCCGCGCGGAGGCCGGGCAGCAGCGCAGTGTCCGCCTCGGTCGCCGTGAACTTCTCGGCATGCGGGATCCACTGCTTCGCGTAGTCACCGAAGCCGCTGCCGATCTCGATCGGGTGCTCGCCAAGGTAGGGGCGGGCGAACTCGGCGAACCACTTGCGGTGGTTCGCGCACTGCGACAGCGCCTCGAGGACGTCATGCTGAGTCTGCCGATCGCCCCCGAGCCGCTGGTCGTCGGCCGCCTGACCGGCTCCGTCACACGCTGGCTCCACCCAGATCCCCTTCGCTACGCTGCGGCCGAAACACCCGAGGCTGCCGTAATCAAATCCGGATAATTCAGACGTTTCAGAAGTACATAACGCAGCATCTTACAGGCAATGCTTCCGCCATCAAGGCGTCCTGGTTATTCCAAGGAACCGCGCGCTCGAGTTGCCAAGCCGCGGAGCCGAGCAAGACTGGCATAGTAAGCGAGGCAGCTTCGGCCGCTTACAGCAACCCGCACGCCTTGTGAATCTCCGCCCGGCTGGCCAGCTTCACCCGCGCGCCACGGCCGAGCCGGGCAGCCAGTTCCTTCTCCGCGGCCTCGATCTTCAGCCAGTCT
>DAHVAR010000239.1 GCA_027314515.1 Actinomycetota bacterium | reverse complement strand
ACCAGCCCCAGCTCTACCAGATCTTCGGCCTCGGCCAGCGGGCGCCCCGGAGTTAGGTCATACGCGCAAAACAGCCCTCACGCGCTGCTGACCAGCAGGAACCCTCAGCCCACTGCAAGATCACCGGAAACTCCGGCTAGGCACGCGGCCCTGGCCGGGCAGCCGAATAGCGAAGCGCTCGATGATCACCTCAGCAGGCATCCAGCCGACGGGCGGGCCGTGTAGTACCCGTAGTACACTTAGTGCATGGAAGCGACGGCCAGGGAACTTAATCAGCAGACCGCTAAGGTTCTTTCGCGCGTCCAGGCGGGCGAGACGATCACGGTGACCAGGAATGGTGAGCCGATTGCGGTGATCCGTCCGTACGGGCTCGCAGAGCCAGCGGCGTACCCGTTCCGCACAGATCCCATGGGTGCCGCCGACGACGTCCCGACGTTCCAGGGAGATCCGCGGTTCTCCGAGCGGGTCGATGACCTGCTCGCGGGCTTCGGATCCGATGACCGCTGACATCCCAGTGGCGGTCGCGGACACCTCAGGCCTGATCGCGTTCTTCAACGCAACGGATCAGCACCACCAGGCCGTCCGCAACGCCGTCGCCGATGTTGGTCATCTCGTCGTGTCGCCGTGCGTGCTGGCAGAGCTCGACTATCTGGTGGCCGACAGGCAAGGTGCCGGTCCGGCCAAGGAGATCGTCCGCTACATCGCTGGCCGCGTGGCGGCGGGCCGCTGGGAGGTGCCGGGCATCGGCGGCCTGCTGCTCGCCGCGCACACCGTCTTGACTGTCTACCCGGCTATCGGCCTGACCGACGCCATTAATGTCGTACTCGCGCGAGAGTTCCGGACCGACGTTGTAGCGACGTTCGACATCCGGCATTTCCGCATGATCCGGCCGCTGACACCGCACGCCGCTTTCAGGCTTCTGCCGTACGACTTCGGGAACTAATTGGGCCCCGTGCCGGAAGCTAGCCGCCTGCGCACGCGGGCCTCGCCGGGTAGCCGCGTCTCTGCCATGCTGGCTCGCTACGGTGCTGTGGTGAACATGCCGCGAGGGACGCTGGCCGGGCAGCTCGCGGCCATGGGCTTCGCCGATACCGCCCGGGCCGAGGCGCAGATCAGCGAGCTCGAGCTCGGGGTCGGCAACGTGGCTGGCGAGGATAACGGGCTGGACAGGCCCCTGCTGGAGGCGCTGGCCGGCGCGGCCGACCCGGATCTCGCGCTGGCGGCACTGGCCCGGATGGCGCCCGGCCGCGAGCTGCGCCAGGCCCTCCGTGATGATGCTGAACTCCGGGATCGGCTCGTGGCCGTACTCGGCGCGAGCGCAGCGTTCGGTGATCACCTCGGCAGGCATCCAGCTGACTGGCGGCTGCTAGCCGGAAATTCCGCGTTCCCGGCGGAGAACGCTGCCGCCGTGCTGACGCAGGAGCTGCTCGCCGCCGTCGGCGCCGCAGCCGGGCCAGAGCCGGTGCGGCGCGATCCGGTGACCGGGCTCCGGATCGCCTACCGGCGGCGGCTGTTGCAGCTGGCGGCGCTCGACCTGACCGGCGCGAGATCGCTGGACGAGGTGATGGCCGGGCTGTCCGACCTCACCACGGCGGCGCTCGCGGCCGCGCTGGCGATCGCGCGCGCTGAGCGGCCGCCGGGCCAGCCGCCGGCCCGGCTGGCGGTGATCGCGATGGGCAAGTGCGGCGGGCGAGAGCTGAACTATGCCAGCGACGTCGACCTGATCTTCGTGGCGAGCCCGTCAGCGGCGGCTTCCGCGGGCGCTGACGCGCCGAACGGCAGCACCGTCGACGGAGAGGTCGCCGCCCTGCGCGCTGCGACGGCACTCGCGAGCGCCATGATCCGGGTGTGCTCGCAGTCCACTGCGGAAGGCCAGTTGTTCCCGGTCGACCCGAATCTGCGGCCCGAGGGCCGGGACGGTCCGCTGGTCCGCACCGTCGCCAGCCACCGCGCCTACTACCAGCGGTGGGCCAAGACCTGGGAGTTCCAGGCGCTGCTCAAGGCCAGGTTCGTCGCCGGTGACGCGGCGCTCGGCGCCGAGTACCTGGCCGCGGTCACGCCGATGGTGTGGCAAGCCGCGCAGCGCGACGACTTCGTCACCGATGTGCAGGCGATGCGCCGCCGGGTGGTGCGCAGCCTGCCGGCGAACCTAGCCGGACGGGAACTCAAGCTCGGGCCTGGCGGGCTGCGCGACATCGAGTTCGCGGTCCAGCTGCTGCAGCTCGTGCACGGGCGCGGCGACGAAACCCTGCGCGAGCGCGGCACGCTCCCGGCCCTGGCAGCCCTCGCGGCGGGCGGATACGTCGGCAGGGCCGATGCCGCCGCGATGGCTTCCGCCTACCGGTTCCTGCGCGGGGTCGAGCACCTGCTGCAGCTGCGTCAGCTGCGGCGAACCCACTTGCTGCCCGAAGATCCGGCCGTCCTGCGTGAGGTCGGCCGGGCGGTGCGCCGGATGCGGCTCGGCGCGCCTGCCGCGGGGTCGCAGCCCGACACCGATCCGGCCGCCGCCCTGGTCACGCAATGGCGGCGGCACGCGGCCCAGGCACGGCAATTGCACGAGAAGCTGTTCTACCGTCCGCTGCTCGACGCCGTCGCGCGATTGCCCGGCGAGGCGACGCATCTGCAGCCCGAGGCCGCACGCGACAGGCTCGAGGCGCTCGGCTACGCAGATCCGGCCGGAGCCCTTCGGCACATCGAGGCGCTCACCGGCGGAGTGTCGCGTAAGGCCGCGATGCAGCGGACGCTGCTGCCCGTGCTGCTCGGCTGGCTTGCCGACGCGCCCGAGCCGGACGCCGGGCTGCTCGCCTTCCGGCAGGTCAGCGAGGCGCTCGGCGGATCGCCCTGGTATCTGCGGCTGCTGCGGGACAACGCGCTGGTGGCGCAGCGGATGGCCAGGCTGCTGGCTTCCAGCCGGTACGCGACCGGGCTGCTGCTGCGCGCGCCGGAAGCGGTCGCGATGCTCAGCGACGACACGCAACTGGCGCGGCGCCCGGCCAGCGAACTGCTCGCCGAGGCTTCCGCCGCGGTCGGCCGGCACGACAGCGCCGCGACCGCGGCACGGGCCGTGCTGGCGATCCGCCGGCGCGAACTGCTGCGCACTGCGGCCGCTGGCATGCTCGGGCTGGCTGGCATCGAGGAGACTGGCGAGGCGCTGACCGCGGTGGCCTCGGTGACCATCTCGGCAGTACTCCAGGCTGCGGTCGCCGAGTACGAACGTGGCAGCGGCCCGATGCCGACCCGGCTCGCGGTCATCGCGATGGGCCGGTTCGGCGGGCACGAGATGAGCTATGCCAGTGACGCGGACGTGCTGTTCGTGCATGACCCGCTGACTGGCGCGTCGGACGAAGCCGCCACCAGGGCAGCTCACGCGGTAGCGGAGAACCTCCGCGGGCTGCTCAGCAAGCCTGGCCCGGATCCCGCGCTGCTGGTCGATGCCGGCTTGCGGCCGGAGGGACGGCAGGGGCCGCTGGTTCGCACGCTCGCGTCGTACCGGGCCTATTACCGGCGCTGGTCGGTCGCCTGGGAGGCGCAGGCGCTGCTGCGTGCGGAGTTCGCGGCCGGGGATGCCGGCGTGGGCGCTGGCTTCATCGCGATGGCAGACGAGATCCGGTATCCCGGCGGCGGCATTGACCAGGCGGCCATACGGGAGATCCGCCGGATCAAGGCGCGGATGGAGGCCGAGCGGATGCCGCGCGGCGTCGAGCCCGCACTGCACCTGAAGCTAGGGCCGGGGGGCCTTGCCGATGTGGAGTGGTCGGCGCAGTTGCTGCAGTTGCGGCATGCCGCTGCGGTGCCCGAACTGCGCACCACCCGCACCCACGCCGCGCTGGCCGCAGCCAGTGCGGCCGGGCTCATCTCGGCTCCCGACGCAGCCACGCTCAGCGCGTCATGGCTGCTGGCGAGCCGGATCAGGGACGCCGTCATGCTCGTCCGCGGCCGGCCGTCCGATACGCTGCCGTCGCTGCCGGCCGACCTCGCCGCAGTCGCCCAGGTGCTGGGCTACCCGCCCGGCGGCGCGCAGGACCTGGTGCAGGACTGGCGCCGGACGGCCCGGCAGGCCAGGGCGGTGATGGAACGAGTCTTCTACGGGTAACGCGCGGTTGCCTATCGCGGTTGCCCTGAACGGAGTGAGCTGGCCGTGGCTGATGGACCGCTGGCTGATGAACCGTTGGCTGACGGACCGCGGACCGCGGAGATCGTTGCCGCGGCGTCGGCACTGCTGGGCCGGCCGGTCAGCGATCCGGTCGAGATCAGCGAGGATCGCGAGAACGCGGTGGTGCTGCGGTGCCGGGATGCCGCAGGCGGCACCGTGGTGGTCAAGACGTACCCGCCAACTGCTGAAGGTGCCAGCTGCTTTGCCGCCGAGGCGGCTGGCCTGGAAGCGGCCGGCGGCAGCGCTCTCGGGCCCGCCTTCCTGGCCGCTGACGCGCGCCTGCGCCTGGTCGTGATGTCCGACCTCGGAAGCGGCCGCAGCCTGGCCGACGTACTGCTCGGCGACGGCGCGGCGGAGGCACGGACGGCCGTGCTGGACTGGGCCGCCGCGTGCGGCCGGCTATCGGTCGTGACGCAGGCGCGGCGCGCCGGGTTCGACGCGAGGACGACGCAGTACCTGGCCGGACGGCCGGACGAACGGCATCTGGCCGGGCTGCCCGGACGGGTGCTGGCCGCCGCGGACAATGCCGCCAGAGTCGGCGTCTGCGCGCCGGACGGGCTGGCTGTCGAGCTTGCCGAAGTGGCTGCCGCCGCGACAGCGGAGGACTACGCGGTCTTCTCGCCGGGCGACATCTGCCCGGACAACAACCTGCTGACGGGCGACGGGGTCAGGTTCCTCGACTTCGAGGAGGCCGGATTCCACCCGGCATTCATGGACGCTGCCTACATCACGATGCCGTTCAGCACCTGCTGGTGCGTGTTCCGCTTCCCGGCGGAGCTCAGGGTCGAAGCCGAGGCCGCCTACCGCGAGCAGGTCAGCTCGGTCTGGCCGGACCTGGCCGACGACGCGGTCTGGCAGCCGGGCATGCGGCGCGCGGTCGCCGCCTGGACCATGTCGTCCACATCCTGGCTGCTGCGCCGTTCGCTGGCGGCCGATGTGCCGATGAACCCCGAGCAGCCCTCGCCGCACACCCGCCAGCTCATGCGTTACCGGTGGCAGTCGCTGCTGTCCGAGCTTGAGCCGGCCGGCGATCTGCCTGTGATCGCCGCGCTGGCCCGGTCGCTGCTGACGGCGACTGACCAGTGGCAGGCACCGGAGCTGCCGTTTTACCCGGCTTTTCGCTGACCTTCCCGGTAAGCGGCCAGCAGCGCGTCCCGCTGGCCGGCCGGCAGCCACTTGACCGCCTCGCGCATGGTGACACCGGACGCCCGGTGCGCCCGCGGTGCGAGCCAGCCTGCCACCAGGTCCGGCTGGCTCTTGCCGGTCTCGCGCAGTACCCAGCCGATCGCCTTGCGGATGAAGAACTCGCGCTCGGCGGTCACCCGGACAGCTTGCCCGGCTTCGATGCGCCGGGCAAGCTGTCCGGGCCTGGCGCTAGCCGAGGTAGATGGCACTCCGGGGGACACGCCTGTCGCCGCAGCCGTGATGACCGGGAAGGCCCATGCCGTCGCGGGATTCGATGTCCTGCGTGCAGGCCTGGACGAGCCAGTAAGCGCCGCCGTTCCGCAGCGGTATGTAGTACGTGAACGTCTGCACGTACTCGCCTGAGTTGATCCGCCGGGGCCCGGATGCCGTGGCGGTCGTGCTCAGCGTGTAGTCGCTGGGCACGCGCGGGTAGCCGACGGCCTGGTAAAGGTACCAGTGCCTGCGGGACTGCAGCCGGTACGCCGACGCCGGCAGCGTCGTGTAAGCGCGGAACGAGAACCTGCATCGGGTGGCGCTGCACCGCTGGCGGACATGCGCGTCCCGGCCGCCAGTGGCTACGTAGACGTTCACCACGGCGGAGACAACGAAGTCCGTGCCGGTCACCCGCACCTTGTAGCTCGTGGCGAGGGACGGCGTGACGTTGAACGAGAATCTGGCGATGCCGTGGCTCGTCGGAGTCAGCGTGACTCTGCCCGCCGCTGTGTACCTCCTGGCGCGGAATGGCCTCGCCAGCAGGGTCGCTGTGTCGTTCGTGGCGCGGGTCAGCACCTTGCCGCTGACGACGCCCGTGTTCCAACCGCGGCCGGCCTCGTAGATCACCAGCGCGTAGCCATCGACCAGGCCGTGGTTCCGGGCCCGCAGGCCCGGATAGTGCGGTGACGTGGCGTTGATCGCGATGATGCTAGTCGCGGTCGTGCTGGCCATCGCGGCCGGGATCGACGGCAGTCCCGCGATGAGCCCGACGGCTACAGCTGCCGGCGTGATCCATCGCCAGATCCTTGACATGCGCAGCTACCTCCTGCCCGCTGGGCGGGCCTACTCGAATGGGTGTTGGAGCAAAGTCTGGCAGTCCCTTCGGTAGCCAGCAATGGCGATTCGAGTAGCGCAAAATGGCTAATTGGTGGCAGGGCGTAACGTCTGGCACGCACTCCGTGCGCGGGCGCCGCGTCATCTTTGCTGAGGTGCGGGGAGAGTGCTCTGGCACAGCCGCATAGTCTGGCGTGGTGGCTTTCGACGTTAGCGCGGACTCCTACGGCCGGTTCATGGGCCGGTTCTCCGAGCCTCTTGCCGTGCAGTTCGCAGAACTGGCCGGTCTGCGCGCCGGTCAGCGGGTGCTGGACGTCGGCTGCGGGCCAGGGGCGCTGACAGGGCAACTGGTGCATCGGCTTGGCGCCGGCGCGGTTTCGGCGATCGATCCGTCCGCCTCGTTCGTCCTCGCCATCCGAGACCGCTTCCCTCAGCTCGGCGTGCACCGCGGGGTCGCCGAGCGGCTCCCGTTCGCTGACTGCACCTTCGACGCCGCGCTGGCACAACTAGTCGTGCACTTCATGGCCGATCCAGTGGCAGGGCTGGCGGAGATGGCACGGGTCACCCGTCCCGGCGGCGTGGTAGCCGCCTGCGTGTGGGATCACGCCGGAGGCACCGGCCCGCTCGCCGCGTTCTGGCAGGCAGTGCACGACGTTGACCCAGCCGCGCGAAACGTGGCCGGGCTGGCCGGCGCGGGGGAGGGGCATCTGGCGGAACTGTGCGCGGCCGCCGGCCTGCACGACATCGAACCCGGAAGGCTGACCATCTCGGCTCAGTTCGCGACCTTCGCCGAATGGTGGGAGCCGTTCACTCTCGGCGTCGGGCCAGCCGGCGCCTATGTCAGTCAGCTAGGTCAGGC
>DAHVAR010000238.1 GCA_027314515.1 Actinomycetota bacterium | reverse complement strand
ACCCGGCCGGCGCCCTGCCGGCTGACCCGGCCGGCTCCCACCTGGCGGCCGTCCCGGCCGACTCGGCAGCCGGCTCGGCCTCGCCTGGGCCGGGCCACGGGCCGTTCTCCCAAGGCGGCGGTACGCCGGCCAACGAGTCGGCCGGTTCCGCCTCCCATGGCGGCGCGCTGCCGGCGTCGGACTCGACGGCCCGATCCGAGCGCGACTCCGCGCCGTCCTCCCCGTCGACCGTCATCGACTCCGGCAGCAGCCCGGCCCGGCCGGCCGGCAGGAACCAGCCGGTGGCGGCACCGTCACCGGCGAGCAGCCGGGCCGCGGTGTCATCCGGATAAGGCGAGCCCAGGCCGGCTGGCTTCGGTTCGGGTGTGAACCACGGATCGGCCGCCGCGCCGTCCCGGTCATGGCCAGCAGCAGCCGGGGCCTGAGCGATCTGAGGCTCGGCAGCGACCGCCTTCTTTCCTGCCGCGCCGGTCCCTTCAGAGGACGACATCCATCACCCGGCCAGAATCAGATCGGCATCGATTCCGTCATGATGCTAAGGCAACGGCTGAAGAATGTCTGGATAACACCAGACTGGCCCAGAGTGCGCGGTCCGGTGCTGACGCCCGGCCGAGTGGCCTGGACCGCCGCTGGCACGGCGGCGGTCCAGCGGCGGAATGGCTAGAGCCCCGCGGCCGACCGAAGGGCCTCGGCGCGGTCGGTCCGCTCCCAGGCGAAGTCTGGCTCCTCGCGTCCGAAGTGACCGTATGCTGCCGTCTGCGCGTAGATCGGTCGCAGCAGGTCCAGGTCCCTGATAATGGCGGCCGGGCGCAAATCGAACACCGCGAGCACCGCGTCCTGGACCTGCTCGACCGGGGCGTGCTCGGTGCCGAAGCACTCGATGAACAGGCCGACGGGCTTCGCCTTGCCGATGGCGTACGCGACCTGGGCCTCGCACCGGTCTGCCAGTCCCGACGCAACGACGTTCTTGGCAACCCAGCGCATCGCGTAGGAGGCGCTGCGGTCGACTTTGGACGGGTCCTTGCCGGAGAAGGCGCCGCCGCCGTGCCTGGCCATACCGCCATAGGTATCGATGATGATCTTTCGGCCGGTCAGGCCGGCGTCGCCCATCGGTCCGCCGATCTCGAACCGGCCGGTGGGATTGACCAGCAGCCGGTAGCCGGCGGTCTCGATGCCCAGCCCGGCCAGCACCGGCTCCACGACGTGCTCGCGGATGTCCGGGGTCAGCAGGCCCGCCAGGTCGATGGCCGGAGCGTGCTGGGTAGACACCACCACCGTGTCGAGGCGCACCGCCTGGTCGCCCGCGTACTCGATGGTGACCTGCGTCTTGCCGTCCGGGCGGATGTACGGCACGTCGCCGTTGCGCCGTACTTCGGCCAGCCGCCGGGCCAGCCGGTGCGCGAGCGTGATCGGCAGCGGCATCAGTTCCGGCGTGTCGCGGCACGCGTAGCCGAACATCAGACCCTGGTCACCGGCGCCCTGCCGGTCGAGCTCGTCAGCTCCCTCGCCTTCCCGGTGCTCGACGGCATCGCCGACGCCCTGGGCGATGTCCGGCGACTGCGACCCGATGGAAACCTGCACGCCGCAGGTGGCGCCGTCGAAGCCCTTCGCCGAGGAGTCGTAGCCGATCTCGAGGATCTTCTCCCGGATGATGCCGGGGATGTCCACGTAGGTGTCGGTGGTCACCTCGCCGGCAACGTGCACCTGACCAGTCGTGATGAGCGTCTCGACGGCAACGCGGCTGTTCTGGTCGTCCTTGAGCATGGCGTCCAGGATGGCGTCGCTGATCTGATCTGCCATCTTGTCGGGATGGCCCTCAGTGACGGACTCGGAGGTAAAGAGACGACGTGCCACTAGACGCCTTTCTTTCGAGTGAATGCTCGGTGACCGGTGCCGGTGCTCAGCGCGGCCCTGCCGAATTTTACTGGCGCACGCCAGCGCGCGCGGCGTGGCCTGGCTATTGGCCCACCGCAGGCAACCTGGCGGCGATGAGATCCCACACCTCGTCGGCGATCTCGTCCTTCGGCGCACGGGCCAGCTTGACCTCGGTGCCGTCGGCACTGAGCACCGCGACCTCATTATCGGCAGTTCCGAAAGCGAGCCCGTTCCCCACCTGATTCACGACGAGCAGGTCACAACCCTTCCGCGCCAGCTTCTGGCGCCCGTTCGCCAGCACGTCGCCGGTCTCGGCACCGAACGCGACGATCAGCTGACCAGGGCGTCGGCGGGCGGCAACCAGGTCACGAACGATGTCCGGGTTCTCCGCGAGCACAATGGGATCCGGCCGGGCTCCGGTCTTCTTGATCTTGGCGACGCTGCGCTCGGCGGGCCGGAAGTCGGCGACCGCCGCCGCCATCACGATCGCGTCTGCGGCGGGAGCCGACGCCAGCACCGCCTCGCGCAGCTGGGCCGCCGAGGTAACCCTGATCATCTGGACGCCCGCCGGGTCCGGGAGCGCGGTGTTGGCCGCCACCAGCGTGACCGCGGCGCCCCGGCTGGCCGCGGTGCTGGCCAGCGCGTAGCCCTGCTTCCCTGAGGACCAGTTGCCCAGGTAGCGAACCGGGTCGAGCTCCTCCCTGGTGCCGCCGGCGGACACCACGAAGGTCCGACCCGCCAGGTCGGGCGTCAGCGCACGCGCGCCGCGGGCCAGCACCCGCTGCGCGACAGCGAACAACTGCGCTGGCTCCGGCAGACGGCCCGGTCCGGTGTCAGGGCCGGTGAGCCGGCCCGAAGCCGGGTCAAGTACGAGGCAGCCGCGGACGCGCAGGGTGGCCACGCTGGCCCGGGTCGCCGGGTGTTCCCACATCTCCGTGTGCATTGCCGGCGCGTAGACCACCGGGCAGCGCGCGGTCAGCAGCACGGCGGTGAGCAGGTCGTCCGACCGGCCGGCCGCGGCTCTGGCCAGCAGGTCCGCGGTGGCGGGGGCGACGATGACCAGGTCTGCTTCCTGGCCCAGCCGGACATGCGGCACCTGGTGCACAGACTCCCAGGGGGTGACCTCGACCGGCTGGCCGGACAGCGCGGCCCACGTCGCGGCGCCGACAAACCTCAGCGCGTCGGGCGTCGGCACCACCCTGACCTGGTGCCCGGACTCGGTGAGCAAGCGCAGCAGCTCACACGCTTTATATGCGGCGATTCCGGCGCTGACGCCGAGGATGATCCGCACCGCGCGGGCCGGTGCGCCGGTCAGGCCTGCTCGGGCGCCTCGGCGTTGAGCAGCCGTTCGCTAATCTCGCGCAGCGCGATCGACAGCGGCTTCTCCTGGACCCTGGTCTCGACGAGCGGGCCGACATACTCCAGCAGGCCCTCGCCGAGCTGGGCGTAATAGGCGTTGATCTGCCGAGCCCGCTTCGACGCCATGATCACCAGGCCGTACTTGCTGTCGACGACCTCGAGCAGGTCGTCGATGGGCGGGTTAATGATGCCTTCCGCGGGCGGAGTCGCTGCCAAGGTGTGCCTTCCAGATCTGGGTTTAGCGAGATCCTTGCCCCGCAAGGTCTCGCCCGGCGTTGCCGTGGCCCGCATTGCCATATTGGGCCAACATCAAGCCTATCAGCTGATCGCAAACGTCTTCGACAGATGTGTTCACGAGCGTGATGTCGAACTCATCGCTGGCTGCCAGCTCACGGCGGGCCGCCTCCAGGCGCCGGCTGACCGCCTCCGGAGACTCGGTGTTGCGGCCGAGCAGCCGGCGTTCCAGCTCCGCCCACGATGGCGGGGCCAGGAAGATCAGCAGCGAGTCCGGGACGGCGGCGCGCACCTGGCGGGCGCCCGCCACATCGATCTCGAGCAGGGCCGGCGCCTGCTGGTCGATCCGTTGCTGAACCGGCGCGCGCGGCGTGCCGTACCGGTTGCCGGCAAACTGCGCCGATTCCAGCAGTTCCCCGGCCGCCGCCATTCTCTCGAACTCAGCCTCGGTGAGGAAGATGTATTCGCGGCCATCCATTTCTCCGGGCCGCGGCGACCGCGTCGTTACTGAGACCGACTGCCAGATCCACGGGCATTCTCGGCGCAAGCGCGCTGCCACAGTGCTCTTGCCAACCGCTGACGGGCCGGATAGGACCGTCAGGCGGGCAGGGGCAGGGGCACCGCGGCACAGCCCGCGCGACTCGGCTGCGAGCATGCTTCCCGCGGTCCCCTCCCTCGCTCGTGCTGGTTTCGTCAGATGTCTCCGCCGAATTCGCTCTCCAGCGCGCTGCGCTGGTTGGCACCCAAGCCACGGACGCGCCGCGACTCCGCGATGCCCAGCCGTTCCATTATCTGCTTGGCCCGCACCTTGCCGACGCCCGGCATGGACTCCAGCAGTGCCGACACCTTCATCTTGCCCACGACATCGTCGCTCTGCCCCTCCTTGAGTACATCAGGAAGGGATGTCGCGCCGTGCTTGAGCCTGTTCTTCACTTCCGCACGGTCCTTACGGGCCTGGGCTGCCTTCTCAAGTGCGGCCGCCCGCTGCTCGGGAGTAAGGGGAGGAAGAGCCACGCGAGGTCACCTCGGGTTTCGTATCGAAAAAGTCGCTCCGCGAGGGGAAACTAGCGAGTTACGCCCGGCTCGGCAACGTGAACTCCCGTTTGCACTGGCACAAATTAGCCAATATGACACGTAGTAGAACTCCGCGCACACAGCGTAGTTGTTTTTTCGCTGTGAGCGCAATAACTGGCCCTTCCTGCGACCCATCGCAACCCGCTGACCAGCGCGCTTGGCGCCCGCCCGGCGGCCAGTCTCTGGTCCCCACCTCTGGCCACGCGGCATGACCCGAGAGCGGTGCGCTACCGCTGGACCACCTCGGCGCGCCGGAGCGAGCCCGCGATCGCGGCTGCCGCAGCACCGGGGTCGGCCGCTCCGGTAATCGGGCGGCCGATCACCAGGAGATCCGCGCCAGAGCGCAGTGCCTCCTCGGGAGTGGCCACCCGGGCCTGGTCGTTCGCCGCGGCACCAGCCGGGCGGACTCCGGGCGTGATCAGCAAGACGTCGTCACCCACCTCTGCCCGGACCGCTGCGACCTCCTGAGGCGAGCAGACCAGGCCCCGTGCGCCGGCTCCCACCGCGAGCGCCGCCAGCCGCCGGACGGCGGAGCTGACCGGGCCTGCCAGCCCGACCTGGCCGAGGTCGGCTTCGCCGAGCGAGGTCAGCACAGTCACCGCGACTATCCTGGCGTCCGGAATCGCGTCAGCGGCCGCCCTGATCGCCGCCGGCCCCGCTGCCGCATGCACGGTCAGCATCGACGGGCGCAGCCGGGCCACGGCGCGCGCGGCGCCCGCCACTGTCGCCGGGATGTCGTGCAGCTTCAGGTCAAGGAAGATCTCCACGCCGCTCGCGCCGCGCACGGAGGCCACCGCGTCCGGGCCGTACCGCAGGTACAGTTCCAGGCCGATCTTCAGGGTGCTCACGTGCGGGCCGACCAGCGCGGCCCAGCGGGCTGCCGTTTCCAGGTCGGGCGCGTCAAGGGCGACTGCAATCGGTGCGTGCCGGGCCATCAGCTTCTCCTTACTCGGCTGCTCGGGCCGACGCGGGCGGCCGGGCTCAGCGTGCGCCCGGTCGCCGCGTGCGGCTGGTGAGCGAGTCCGACCACGTCGGCCAGCCGCTCTACCCCGCGGTCGGTCAGCTCATCCTCGAGCTCGCGCAGGATCCGCGCGCATGCGGACGGGTCGTGGAAGATCGTTGTGCCCACGCTCACCATCGACGCCCCGGCCAGGATCAGCTCCAGCGCATCTTGTCCGGTGCGAACACCGCCCACGCCGATGATCGGGACGCCGGGCAGCGCCTCACGGACCTGCCAGATGCAGCGCACCGCGATCGGCCGGATGGCCGGCCCGGACAGGCCACCGGTGAGGCCAGCCAGGTGCGGCCGCATCGTGTCGGTGTCGATCACCATGCCGAGCAGCGTGTTGATCATCGACAGGCCGTCAGCTCCGGCCGCCACGCAGGCCTTGGCGATCGAGACGATGTCGGTGACGTCGGGAGACAGCTTGGCGAAGACCGGGATGTCGTACCGGGTCCGGCTCCTGACGGCTTCGATGACCGCCGCGGAGGAATCCGGGTTGCAGGCGAACACCTGGCCGCGGTGCTCCACGTTGGGACACGAGATGTTGACCTCGATGGCGGTCACGCCCGCTGCATCGGACAGCCGGCCGGCCAGGTCGGCGTATTCCGCTACCGTCCCGCCCGCGATGGACACCACGGCTCGCGCGCCCCTTGACAGCAGCCAGGGCAAATCGCGCCGCAGGAACGCGTCGATGCCCGGGCCCTGCAGGCCGATCGAATTGAGCATGCCGCTGGGCGTCTCGGCCATCCGCGGCGTCGGCCGGCCCGACCGGGGGGTGAGCATCACTGACTTGGTGACGATTGCGCCGAGCTTGGACACGTCAATGAACTGAGCAAGTTCCCGGCCAGCGCCGGCGCATCCCGAGGCCGTCATGATCGGGTTCGGCAGCTCCACAGTGCCGAGCTTGGTCCGGAGGTCAACGGCCATTGCCACCCCTCCCCGCCGCACCGCCAGCGGTGCCGCCGCTCGCCCGGCCGCCGCGTCCACCGCGGCCGCCCGAGCCCGAGCCACTGCCGCCCGAGCCCGAGCCACTGCCGCCGGCGACAGGCCCACCGCTCACAGCCCCGCCACCGCTGACAGCCCCGCCGGAACCTGCGTGGCCGCCCGAGCCTGCCGGGCTGTCAACGGGACGGCCGTGACCGTTCCGGGGTTCCGCGGCACGGCCCGACCGCGGCTCCCAGCCCGGCGCACCGAACGCGTCGAACGGGATCGTGCCGACGTCGTCCCAGCGGACCGACTCGCCGCGGAACACCGGGCCGTCCACGCAGGCCCGCGACATCCGGGTGATCCCGTCGGAGCCGATCACCGGCAGCACGCAGGTCATGCAGACGCCGATGCCGCAGGCCATGGCCTCCTCGACGGCCGCCTGCACGGGGATGTCGTAGCGGCGGGCCAGCACGGTGATCTGGCGCAGCATCGGCATGGGGCCGCAGGCGTAGATGACGTCGGTCCGGCCATCGTGGATGGCCTGGTCCAGCAGGTCAGTGACCAGGCCCCGGCTGCCGAGCGAGCCGTCCTCGGTGGTGATCATGGCCGTCCGTCCGACCCGCCGGGCCGTCAGCGCGCCGAACACCCGGTCCCCCGACCCGGCGCCGAGCAGGAAGTCGACCTCGCATCGCCGCTCTTTCAGCTTTCCCGCCAGCGAGAACAGCGGAGCGCTGCCGTAGCCGCCGCCGATCAGCAGGCAGCTGACCGGATCGCGGGGCAGCGGGAACGCCTTGCCGAGCGGGCCAGTCACGTCCAGCACGTCCCTGGACCGGCGCTCGGCCAGCCAGCTGGTACCGCGACCGCGGGAGGCGAACACGAATTCCACCGTCCCGCCGTGGTCCGGGCGGACATCGTGGATGGAGAACGCCCTGCTCAGCAGCATGGAGGTGTCCGGCCCGCCCACTGCCAGGGTGACGAACTGGCCGGGCTTGAAGCGCGCGGCGATGGCCGGCGCGACCAGCGTCATCGCGTAGTAGGCATCGACCCGGCGCACCGTGAGCACGGTGCCGCGCACCTGCACCGGCCCGGACTGCGCGTCGATCTCGCTGTGCGTCATGTCGTCTCGCGTCCCGGTGCGTGCGGACCCTGCGGACCCTGCGGACCCTGCGGTGCGCACGGTCCCCGCTGCGGTTCCTGGCGGTCAGCAGCCGAACGCAAGCGCGCCGCGTGCTCCTGCAGCGACCGCACGCCCACCTCGTCCCTGTCAATGGCCTCGATGCCCTGCACGGCCGCCCACAGGCCCTGCACGGTCGTGATGCACGGGATGGAGCGCCGGACGGCTGCCGTCCGGATCTCGTAGCCGTCACGCCGGAAGCCGGACTGGCCGGGGCCGCCGAACGGGGTATTGACGATGAGGTCGACCTGACCGTCCAGGATCCGCTCGACGATTGTCGGCTCGCCGCCGGGGCCACGACCATCGCTGTGCTTGCGGACGACCGTCGCGGGAACGCCGTTGCGCCGCAGCACCTCATGTGTTCCGGCGGTTGCCCAGATCTCGAAGCCGAGCTCGGCCAGTCGCTTGACCGGGAAGATCATCGACCGCTTGTCCTTGCCCGCTACCGAGACGAAAGCCCGGCCCTTGACCGGCAGTGAGCCGTAGGCCGCGGCCTGGGACTTGGCGTAGGCCGTGCCGAACACCTCGTCGATGCCCATCACCTCGCCGGTCGAGCGCATCTCCGGCCCGAGCACGGTGTCCACGCCATCGCCCGCGGCGTCGGCGAACCGGGCGAACGGCAGCACCGCCTCCTTGACCGCGATCGGCGAGTCCAGCGGGAGCGTCCCGCCGTCGCCGGAAGGGGGCAGCAGGCCCTCCGCCCGCAGGTCCGCGATCGTCGCGCCGAGCATGACCCTGGCGGCCGCCTTGGCGAGCGGCACGGCCGTGGCCTTAGATACGAACGGTACCGTCCTGGAGGCCCGCGGATTGGCCTCCAGCACATAGAGCACGCCAGCCGCGAGCGCGTACTGCACGTTCAGCAGCCCCCGCACGCCGACGCCGCGGGCGATGCCCTCGGTGGACTCGCGGATCAGCGCGATGTACTCCTGGCTCAGCGTGATCGGCGGGAGCGCGCACGCCGAGTCGCCCGAGTGGATCCCGGCCTCCTCGATGTGCTCCATCACCCCGCCGAGATACAACTGCGAGCCGTCGTACAGCGCGTCCACGTCGATCTCGATCGCGTCGTCCAGGAACCTGTCGATCAGCACCGGATGCTCGGGCGAGGCTTCGGTGGCGCGGCGGACGTAGTCGGCCAGCGCGGCATCGTCGTAGACGATCTCCATGCCCCGCCCGCCGAGCACGTAAGAGGGCCGCACCAGGACCGGGTACCCGATCTCGTGCGCCACGGCCTCGGCTTGCGCCACCGATGTGGCGGTGCCGTGCCGCGGCGCCAGCAGGCCGGCCGCAGCGAGCACCCGGCCGAACTCACCGCGGTCCTCGGCAAGGTGGATGGCCGCCGGAGAGGTGCCGACCACCGGCACTCCCTCGGCCTCGAGCGCCCTGGCCAGCCCGAGCGGGGTCTGCCCGCCGAGCTGCACGATCACCCCAGCGACCGGGCCGCTTGCCTGCTCGGCGTGCACCACCTCGAGCACGTCCTCCAGCGTCAGCGGCTCGAAGTAGAGCCGGCCGGAGGTGTCGTAGTCCGTGGAGACGGTCTCGGGGTTGCAGTTGACCATCACCGTCTCGTAACCCGCCTCGGTCAGCGCGAACGAGGCGTGCACGCACGCGTAGTCGAACTCGACGCCCTGCCCGATCCGGTTGGGCCCGCTGCCGAGGATGATCACCTTCGGCTTGTCGCCGGCCGGCACCTCGCTGGCCAGGTCGTAGGTCGAGTACAGGTACGGCGTCCGGGCCGCGAACTCGGCGGCGCAGGTGTCGACGGTGTGGTACACTGGGCGCACTCCGGCCGACCAGCGCAGCGCGCGGATCTGCGCCTCGGTCTTGCCGGTGAGCTGGCCTAGCTGGTGGTCGGCGAACCCCAGTGCCTTGGCCTGCGCCAGCGCCCTGGCAGTGGCCGGACCGCCGACGCCGATGCCGTCGTCCTGGATCTGCCGAGCATGCTCCTCGATAGCGGCGATCTGGTCCACGAACCACGGGTCGATCGAGCTGGCCCCGGCTACCTCGGCCACGGATGCGCCGGCCCGCAGCGCCTGATGGACGGTGGCCAGCCGACCGTCGTGCGGCACCGCGCAGGCGGCCAGCAGCTCGTCCTTGTCCCCTGGCAGCGATGCCCAGCTGAACGGCGCGCTGCGCTGCTCCAGCGACCGCTGCGCCTTCTGCAGCGCCTCGGCGAACGTGCCGCCGATCGCCATCGCCTCGCCGACCGACTTCATGTGCGTGGTCAGCACCGGGTCCGCGGCGGGGAACTTCTCGAACGCGAACCGCGGCATCTTCACCACGACGTAGTCAAGCGACGGCTCGAAGCTGGCCGGCGTCTCGCCGGTGATGTCGTTGCGGATCTCGTCGAGCGTGTAGCCGATGGCCAGCCGCGCTGCGATCTTCGCGATCGGGAATCCGGTTGCCTTGGACGCCAGCGCGCTGGACCGCGATACCCGCGGGTTCATCTCGATCACGACCATCCGGCCGGTCTGCGGGTGCACCGCGAACTGGATGTTGCAGCCGCCGGTATCCACGCCGACCGCACGGGCGGTGGCGATCGCCACGTCCCGCATGTGCTGATACTCCCGGTCGGTCAGAGTCATGGCCGGGGCGACCGTGACCGAGTCGCCGGTGTGCACGCCCATCGGGTCGATGTTCTCGATCGAGCACACGATCACCACGTTGTCGTTCCTGTCGCGCATCAGCTCGAGCTCGAACTCTTTCCAGCCGAGCACCGACTCCTCGAGCAGCACCTCGGTGACCGGGCTGGCATCCAGCCCGGCGCCCGCGATCCGGTCCAGCTCGGCCGGCGTCCGCGCGATGCCCGAGCCGGTCCCGCCCAGGGTGAACGATGGCCGCACCACGACAGGGAAGCCGAGCTCAGCCGCCGCCGCGCGGCATTCCGGCTGCGTGTGGCAGATCCGGCTAGCGGCCACTTCCGCGCCGACGCCGACCACGATCTCCTTGAACCGGTTGCGGTCCTCCCCGGCTCGGATCGCCTCGATGCCGGCGCCGATCAGCTCGACGCCGTACTTGGCCAGGGTGCCGCTGTCGTGCAGGTCGACTGCCGCGTTCAGCGCAGTCTGGCCGCCCAGCGTGGGCAGGATGGCGTCCGGCCGCTCCCTGGCGATGACCTTCGCCAGCACATCGTGAGTGATCGGCTCGATATACGTCGCGTCGGCGAACTCCGGGTCGGTCATGATCGTGGCCGGGTTGGAATTGACCAGGCTGACCCGGATGCCCTCCGCGCGCAGCACCCGGCAGGCCTGCGTGCCCGAATAGTCGAACTCGCACGCCTGCCCGATGATGATCGGCCCGGACCCGATCACCAGTACTGATTTCAGGTCGTCCCGCTTAGGCATGCCGGTCCCCGGTTGTCACGATCGCCGCATAACGCCGGGAACGGGCAGTGTCCCGGCCCGGCTGGGCGGCCTGGCCGGCCGCCTGGCGGGCCGGCCCGGGCTCCGTCCTGGTCATCGGCTGGCCTCCATCAGCTCGCAGAACTCGGTGAACAACCCGCCCGCGTCGTGCGGGCCGGGCGCGGCCTCCGGGTGGTACTGGACGCTGAAGGCCGGCGCGTCCAGCAACCGCAGGCCCTCCACGACGCCGTCGTTCAGGTTGAGGTGGGTGATCTCGGCCGGACCGAACGCGGTGTCGACTCTGCGGGCACGGGGAGACGACCCCCCGGAGCCGCCCGCAATGTCAGCCGTCCGCACGCCCGCCGGGAGCGCTACGGCGAAGCCGTGGTTGTGGCTGGTGATCTGTACCCTGCCGGTACGCAGGTCCTGCACTGGCTGGTTCACGCCGCGGTGCCCGAACCGCAGCTTGTAGGTGGCCAGGCCGAGCGCCCGCCCGAGCACCTGGCTGCCCAGGCAGATGCCGAACACTGGCTGGCCGGCCTGTAGTACGCCCTCCATCGCGGCAACCGCATAGCCGATCGCAGCCGGGTCGCCGGGGCCGTTGGAGAAGAACACGCCATCCGGGCTCGCCGCCAGGATCTCCGCCGCGGTGGCGGTGGCCGGCAGCACCTGCACTTCGCAGCCAAGCGCCGCGAGGGAGCGCGGCGTCGCGGCCTTGATGCCGAGGTCCACCGCGGCAACCCGGTAGCGGACGGGCATGCCGTCCGGCGGGCGGACGATGTAGGGCTCCGGCGTGGTGACGTCGGCGGCCAGGTCGGCACCGGTCATCGGCGGGCTGGCCAGCACCCGCTCCAGCAGTTCCGCCGGGTCGGTGGTCTGCGCGCTGATCCCGGCCCGCATCGCCCCCCGGTCGCGCAGGTGCCGGGTCAGGGCCCTGGTGCCGGGCATGGCGATGCCGGTCACGCCGTAGCGGGCAAGCTCGTCCTGCAGGCTTCGCTGTGACCGCCAGTTCGACGCCAGGCGGGCCGGCTCGCGCACCACATAGCCGCTGACCCAGATCCGGCGCGACTCCTGATCGGCGTCGTTGATCCCGGTGTTGCCGATGTGCGGCGCGGTCATCGCCACGATCTGGCGCGCGTACGACGGATCGGTCAGCGTTTCCTGGTATCCCGTCATGCCGGTGTTGAAGACCATCTCGCCGAACGCCTCACCGTCGGCGCCGAAGTTGACGCCGTGGAAGGTAGTGCCGTCCTCGAGCACGAGCATCGCCGGACGCTGCGATAGCTGCGGCACCGGGCAGGCGGCCGCTGCGGGCCGGACAGCTGGGGCGGTCATCGGGCCAGCTTCCCGTCCAGCACGGTGGGCTCGCCGCGCAGGAACGTGGCGATCACCTGACCGGGCAACTCCATCCCGGCGAACGGGGTGTTGCGGCTGCGGGAGGCATGCTGCGCCGGGTCGACAACGCTGTGCGCCGCGGGATCGTAGAGCACCAGGTTGGCCGGCGAGCCCGCCTCAAGCGGACGGCCGTGCAGCGCCGGCGAGGGCGTCGGCGAGCTGCCGTCAAGCTGGCCGATCGCGGCTGGCCGGGCGGACATCCGGTCGGCTACCCCGGTCCAGTCCAGCAAGCCGGTCTCCACCATGGTCGCGTGCACGACACGCAACGCGGTCTCCAGGCCGGTCATCCCGAAGGCCGCCACCTGCCACTCGGCCTCCTTGTCCTCGACCGGATGCGGGGCGTGGTCGGTCGCGACGCAGTCGATGGTGCCGTCGGCGAGCCCGGCGCGCAACGCGGCCACGTCGGCCGCAGTGCGCAACGGCGGGTTGACCTTGTAAACCGGGTCATAGTTCGCCGCGAGATCGTCGGTCAGCATCAGGTGGTGCGGCGTGACCTCGGCCGTCACCCGCCAGCCCTTGGACTTGGCCCAGCGGATGATTTCCACCGATCCGGCGGTGGACACGTGACAGACATGCAGGGCCGCGCCGACATGAGCGGCCAGCAGGCAGTCCCTGGCGATGATCGCCTCTTCGGCAACCGCGGGCCAGCCCGTCAGGCCGAGCAGTCCGGACATCTCCCCCTCGTTCAGCTGCGCGCCGTCGGTCAGCCGCGGCTCCTGCGCGTGCTGCGCGATCACGCCGCCGAATGCCTTGACGTACTCCAGCGCCCGGCGCATCAGCATCGCGTCGGACACGCAACGTCCGTCATCGGAGAAGATCCGGACCTGCGCCGCCGAGTCCGCCATCGCGCCGAGTTCCGCGAGTTGCCTGCCCTCCAGGCCGGATGTCACCGCGCCGACCGGCCGGACGTCGCACAGGCCTGCCTGCCGGCCGAGCCGCCAGATCTGCTCGACCACCCCAGCCGTGTCGGCCACCGGGGTGGTGTTCGCCATCGCGTGAACGGCGGTGTAACCGCCCATAGCCGCTGCGCGCGTGCCCGTGAGCACCGTCTCCGCGTCTTCGCGGCCTGGTTCGCGCAGGTGAGTGTGCAGGTCCACGAGTCCGGGCAAGGCGATGAGCCCGGCACCGTCCAGCACCCGCGCGCCTGCCGCCGTCAGCCCCGTGCCGGTCTCGGTGATCCGCCCGCCGGCCAGGATCAGGTCGGCCAGTTCGCCGCCGGCCAGCCGTACGCCGCTGATCAGCCATGTCCCGCGGCCGGCCAGTCCGCTGCCGGCCAGTTCGCGGCCGGTCACCGGGCTGCCTCCGATGCCTTACCGCTCAGCCAGCCGGCCCGAAACTGGCCAGGGCCGGCCTCGCCGGCGCCGGCCCGCCCGGCCAGCGCTTCGCCCATACCCGGATCAGCACCGCCCGGATCAGCACCGCCGAGCAGCAGGTAGAGGACCGCCATCCGGACGCTGACCCCGTTTGCCACCTGCTCGACGATCGTCGAGCGGCCTGAGTCGGCCACTTCGGCCGCGATCTCGACACCGCGGTTCATCGGGCCGGGATGCATAACGATCGCGTGGTCGGGCAGCAGCGCCATCCGGGCGGCATCGAGGCCATACCTTCTGCTGTACTCGCGCACGGTCGGGAAGTAGGCGGCGTTCATCCGCTCAGCCTGAACCCGGAGCATCATCACCACATCGGTCTTCGGCAGCACCGTTGACAGGTCGTAGGAGACGTCGCATGGCCAGGCCGATACCGCGACCGGCAGCAGCGTAGGTGGTGCCACCAGCGTGACATCAGCGCCCAGCGTGTGCAGCAGCAGCACGTTCGACCTCGCCACCCGGCTGTGCAGCACGTCGCCGACGATTGCGACGCGCAGGCCGTCAAGCCGGCCGAGCCTGCGGCGCATGGTGAACGCGTCCAGCAGCGCCTGGGTCGGATGCTCGTGCGTGCCGTCACCGGCATTGACGACGCTCCCCCGCACCCAGCCGGTCAGGCGATGCGGCGCGCCAGACGCCTGGTGCCTTATCACGACCGCGTCGGCGCCCATCGCCTCGAGGGTGAGCGCGGTGTCCTTCAGGCTCTCCCCCTTGGCAACGCTGGAGCCCTTCGCGGAAAAGTTGATCACGTCCGCCGACAGCCGCTTGGCAGCCGCCTCGAAGGAGATCCTGGTCCGGGTGGAATCCTCGTAGAAGAGGTTGACCACGGTCCTGCCGCGCAACGTCGGCAGCTTGCGGATCGGCCGGTCGGCCATCTGAGCCAGTTCCCCGGCCGTGTCGAGGATCAGCAGCGCGTCGTCGCGGCTCAGGTCCGCTGCGGATATCAGGTGCCGGATCATCGGGCAACTCCCGTCTGGATGCTGCCCCCGGCCTGATGAGTGCTTTCGCCAGGGCCAGCTCCAGGGCCCGGGCCAGCGGCCGCGGCGCTGTCACGGGCACCGGCACCGCCAGGGCCGCGGGCCGTGCCGGGCTCAGCCTCGCGGCCGGAGCCGAGCATCACAGCGTCCTGGCCGTCGGTCTCGGTCAGCAGCACCTGCACCAGCTCGCGCTGCGACGTCGGCAGGTTCTTGCCCACGTAGTCAGCTCGGATGGGCAGTTCACGGTGCCCGCGGTCGACGAGCACGGCCAGTTGCACCGCTCGCGGCCTGCCGAGTTCGCCGAGCGCATCCAGCGCCGCTCGTACGGTCCGGCCTGAATAGAGCACGTCATCGACCAGCACCACGATCTTGCCGTCGATGCCAGACGAGGGAACTGCGGTGTGACCGAGCCTCCTGGCCGGGCGCAGCCTCAGGTCGTCCCGGTACATCGTGACGTCCAGGGATCCGGCCGGGGCCGGGCGTCCTTCGACCTGGCTGAGCTTCGATGCCAGCCGGTGAGCCAGCGTCACTCCCCTGGTCGGGATGCCCATCAGGACGACATCGGCAGCGCCGTTGGTGCGCTCGAGTATCTCGTGCGCGACCCTCGTCAGCGCCCTGCTGATTTCCTCCGGCCCGAGAACGGTCTTCCGGCCAGCGGGCGGCACCGAGCGCACCTGGCCCGCGCCGACGGCATCTGCGCTGCCGGGATGTTGCGCGTGCATCAAAATGACCCCCTTTCCCGCCTCACAGGACGGGGCTTAAAGGACGTCTGTCCGCACAACCGTACCAGGCGCGGGGCGCTGGCCGGGGCAACCCGACCGCGGTCAGTTCTCCGTCAGAGCTGACCGAAGCGGGCAAATCCTTCAGTTGCACCGTGGCCCGCCTAGTCAAGCCAGCTGACATAGTACTCCAAACATGCATTTCAAAAAGCACATACATGGATAAACCATCACCGAGGATCGTGCGTTCCGGATGCTAAGTCGCCCAGGCCACCCGGTCGCTGCCGAACTGGCGGCAGCCCCGGCGCGCTGGCAGGCGCAGCCATCACCGAATGTGACCGAAAACAGACGACGAGCCACTTATGAGATAGATCACAACATCATGCTTTAGCTAGCTTTATCCGGCAGGCAGCGCGCTAGCGCGCCGCCGTCCGCACCGCGCAATCCATTGCCGGGCCGGGCATTCCGCGCTCGTCGCAGTGCCGGATGGCCGAACTGCCAGAGCTGAGCGGGCTGGGATGACGAGGGGTGAGTTAGTCCGATTTTTGGCAATCGGCTTGACCTTGCGCCCTGACCGGCCTACCGTCACTGTCCGTAACCGTTACTTTCAGCTACTACTGGCCAGGGGGCCGTAATTATGGCATCTGATTACGCCAAGACGCTCGGCGCGCGGCTGCGCGCTATCCGGACTCAGCAGGGGCTCTCGCTGCACGGGGTTGAGGAGAAGTCCAGGGGGCGGTGGAAGGCTGTTGTTGTTGGCTCTTACGAGCGCGGCGACCGGTCTGTGACAGTTCAGAAACTGGCCGAGCTGGCCGAGTTTTACGGGGTGCCAGTCTCCGAGCTGCTGCCCGGCGACGTGCTGCCAACGCTGATCGCGCCGGCCCCGAAACTCGTCATCGACCTGGAGCGCATGGCCACGCTGCCGAAGGACAAGGCCGGGCCGCTGTCCCGCTACGTTGCCACGATTCAGAGCCAGCGCGGGGATTACAACGGCCGTGTGCTGTCGATCCGCCAGGAAGATCTCCGCTCGCTGGCCGTGATCTACGACAAGACCCCGGCCGACCTCACCGAGGAACTCATCAGCTGGGGAATCCTGGACTCCGACGCGCGCGGCGCGATCGACGCATTCTGACCCCGCCCACCCGGCTGACCCCGCCCACCCGGCTCCGCTGACTGACCCTGCCCGCTCGCCGACCCCGTCGGCCAACCCCGCCCGCTCGCCAACCGCGACGCCGGCCAGACCCGCCTAGCCCCCGATGCCGCCGCCGGCCTGGCCAGCCTCACCTCACCGCGGGCGGGCCGGCGAGTACCCCTCGCTGCCGCGCGCTCAGCCGGCCGGCTGGAGCGGCAGCAGCGGCTGCTGGGCAGGGACACCCAGCGCACCCTCGGCCAGCGAGACGAAGATCCCGGCGTCCCGCAGCAACTCGTCGGCCTCATGGGGGGAGACGGCCCGCGGCAGGCCAGCCTCCGCCGCGGCGCGCTTTGCCGCTCCGGCGGCGAAGAACACCGACCATTCCCGCAGCGCTGGCTCGACTTTGGGCAGCAGCTCCCACACGCTCTGCGGCCTCTTGCGCCGCCCGGCTGGCGGTTCGGCCCGCGCCGCCACGACCGCGGCCGCTGCCCGCAGCGCCGCGAGGTGGGCGGCAACATAGCGGGCGCCAGCAGCACGCTCGTCCTCGGCAGCCGCGAGTCCGTGCCTGGCAGACTCCAGCAGGGCCAGCGCGGACGGCGCCACGCGGCACCGCTGGGCCCGCTGCCCGGGCCTGACCACAGCCATCGCGCTCATCGAAACTCCCTTTCGGCGGTGTCCGGCCGGGCGGGGCGCTTCCCCACACCGCGCCCGGCCGGACGAGCAACCGAGGGGGCCCGGCTGCACACTCGCGCTGCAACTATTCGAACATACATTCGTCGATCTGTCTAGCTCCTGCAGCTGCGTTCGAAGTTACCCTGAGGGTCTGACAAAACCCCGAACTCCAGCGAGCCGCCGGGCCGCCCGTGAGTGGGCGTCGGCTGCGGCGCGCTCCGACGCCCACCTACCGGGCTAGCTCCGTACCGCCGGCAGGCCAGCGGCTACGCTTGGCTCGTGTCGGAAGCGGCGGCAATACTCGAACTGAGCCGGACCGACTTCCTTGGCACCGCCGATGCCTTCGTGGCCATCTATGCCGCCGCGATGCGCGCCGAGCCGGCTGAGCTGCCGACCAGGCGGGCAATCATGGAGCGGCACGCACACAACCCCGGATTCCGCGCGCTGGCCGTCACCAGCGGCCAGCCCGCCCGCATCGTCGCGTTCACCTACGGCTTCCGCGGCGAAGCCGGGCAGTGGTGGCATGACGTCGTGCGCGCGGCCATCGCGGCCAAGTCCGGCGGATCGGTTGCCTCAGCCTGGCTGGATTGCGTGCTGGAGATCGCCGAGGTCCATGTCCACCCGGACTTCCAGGCTCGCGGCATCGGACGGCAGATGGTGCTGGCGCTCACCGCAGGACGCACCGAGCGGACCGCGGTGCTGTCCACCAGGGATGCCCCGACTCCGGCCCGCAAGCTCTACCACAGCCTCGGCTTTACCGACCTGCTGACCGACTTCCTGTTCCCCGGCGGCGGGCCGCCCTATGCCGTGCTGGGCGCCATGCTGCCGCTAGCCGGTCAGGCCCTCGCCGCTGGCGAGGCCGAAACAGCCGGGCCGAGGCCGAGCACCTGATAGATCTCGCGAGTCGCGCGGGATCCGTTCAGCGTGTAGAAGTGCAGGCCCGGCACGCCCTCGGCGAGCAGGCGCTCGCACATGGCGGCGGCGAACTCCACGCCGATCTTCCGCATCGCTGCCTTGTCGTCGGCATGTGCGCGCAACTCGGCCGCCAGCCCGTCCGGGAACTTGCAGCCGGACATGACCATGGCCCGCTCGATGCCCGCCACGCTGATGATCGGCATGATGCCGGGAATGATCGGCACGTCGCAGCCGCTGGCCGCGACCTTGTCCCGCAGCCGCAGGTAGTCCTCGGGGTAGAAGAACATCTGGGTGATGGCGAAGTCGGCGCCTGCCCTCACCTTGCGGACGAAGTACTGAACGTCGGCATCCCAGTCCGGCGACCTCGGGTGCTTCTCGGGGAACGCGGCGACACCCACGCAGAAGTCACCCGACGCACGGATCAGCCGGACGAGCTCGTCGGCGTGCTCCAGCCCGTCCGGGTGCGGCAGCCACGGCGCGCCCGGGGCGCCCGGCGGATCGCCGCGCAGCGCCAGCACGTTGCGCACGCCGACGTCGGCGTACGACCCGATCACGTGCCGCAGCTCGGCGACGGAGTGGTTGACCGCGGTCAGGTGGCCGAGCGGAGTGAGCGTGGTCTGCGCGGCGATCCGGCCGGTCACCCGGACCGTCCGATCCCTGGTCGAGCCGCCTGCGCCGTAGGTGACCGAGACGAACGTGGGCCGCAGTGGCTCAAGCTGGCGGATAGAGAGCCACAGCCGCTGCTCTTCCGCCTCGGTTTTGGGCGGCATGAACTCGAACGAGAATGATTGCTGGCCAGCGGACAGCAGGTCTCTGATCGCGGAGCCGGGACCAACAGTCATGCTGGAAGGCTACCGGGAGCGACCACCCTGGCGCCGCCCGGAGTCGCCGCTGGCAGGTCTAGTCTGCAGAAACATGGCAGCTGACCCGGCCGGCCCCGGCCCGGCACGCCTGGCGCAGATCAGGCATGAAGTGGCGGCCGCGCTGGATGCGTTCCTCGCCCGCCAGCATGCCGTGCTGGCCGCGATCAGCGACGAGCTGCTGCCCGGCCTGCAGGCGATGCGGGAACTCCTGGCCGGGGGCAAGCGGCTGCGGCCGGCGTTCTGCTACTGGGGCTGGCGCGCTGCGGGCGGCGCCGACTGCCCGGCGATCTACGCGGCGGCCGCCTCGCTCGAGTTGCTCCAGGCCAGCGCCCTCATTCACGACGACGTGATGGATGCCAGCGACACCAGGCGCGGTCGCCCGGCGGTGCACCGCCAGTTCAGCGCCCGGCTGGCCACCGTGAACCCCGGCCGGGCCGAGCAGTTCGGAGCCGGCGCCGCGATCCTCGTCGGCGACATGCTGCTCTCCTGGACTGGCGCGATGTACCAGGCCAGCGGCTTGCCGGCCGAGGTGCTGCAGCGCGGCAGGCGGGCACTGGATGCCATGCAGACCGAAGTCGCCGCCGGACAGTACCTGGACCTGCTCAGCCAGGCCGGCGGAAGCACCTCGGTCGCCGAGGCGATGCAGGTGATCATCTTCAAGACCGCGAAGTACACGATCGAGCGGCCGCTCCAGCTCGGCGCCCTGCTCGCGGCGAGCTCACCGGCAACGGCCGGCGCGGTCACGGCCGCCTGCACTCGGTACGGGATCCCGCTCGGCGTCGCCTTCCAGCTGCGAGACGACATTCTCGGCGTTTTCGGCGACCCGGCCAAGACGGGCAAGCCAACCAGCGGCGACATCTCCGAGGGAAAGCGGACGGTACTGATGGCCCTGGCCAGGGACCGGGCCAGCGCGAGCCAGGCCAGGTTGCTTGACCTGCGCCTCGGCGACCGGGCGCTGACGCCGGCCGGCGCGGCGGAGGTCAAGGCCGTGCTCACCGATACCGGCGCTGTCGCGGAGTGCGAGTCGCTCATCGCGGCCAGCGTCAGCGAAGCGGTGGCAGTGCTGGACGCCGCGCCTATCCCGGATGAGGCGAAGTCGGCGCTGGCAGCGCTCGCGGTCACGGCCACCGAACGGGAGGAATGACCGGCTGGCGGCCACCGCGAAAGACCGGCAACATACCGGGAACGGGGGGTACCCGGCCAGCCGCGCCGGCCGGTCGCCGATCCGGGCTGCTCACCCCAGCCCCCTGCCAGCCGCGCCGGGATGCCCGCGGGAGCCCGGCTCACCTCAGCCGGGCGGCAAGCCGTGCAGCGGCAGCGCCTGGATCGTCGGCGTCGGTGATCGCCCGGACTACCACGACCCGGGTGGCGCCAGCGTCGAGCACCTGGCCGAGATTTCCGTGGTCGATGCCGCCGATGGCGAACCAGGGCCGCGCCGTCCGCAGCCCCGCGGCGTACCGGACCAGGTCCAGGCCGGGGGCCGGGCGGCCGGGCTTGGTCGGCGTCGGCCAGACCGGCCCGGTGCAGAAGTAGTCGGCGGCCGGCTCGGCGGCGGCCGCGGCAGTTTCCGGCACCGCATGTGAGGAAAGCCCGATCAGCGGGCCCGGCCCGATTATCGTCCGGGCGATCCCTGCTGGCAGGTCGTCCTGGCCCAGGTGCAGCACGTCAGCGCCGCAGGCGTAGGCGACGTCGGCCCTGTCGTTGACCGCCAGGAGCGCCCCATGGGCAGCGCACGCTCGCCTGAATATCTCCAGGTACCGCAGCTCCTGGCCGGCTTCCAGGCCCTTTTGCCGGAGCTGGACGATATCCACGCCGGAACTCAGCACCTGGTCAAGGAACCGGGCCAGGTCGCCCTGGCGCTCCCTGGCGTCGGTGCACAGGTAGAGCTTCGACGCGGCCAGCCGCGACTGCAGGTACTCCGAGCGCTGCGACACGCTCAGAAGGCTAGCGCCTGAGCCCGCCTGTTCACCTCGGTGCGCCGGTGCTCTGCCAGCGCCTGGACGGGCGTCCCTGGCAGCGTCTCGTCCGCCGTGAACAGCCAGTTCAGGGCCTCAGCGTCGGAAAATCCGCAGTCGAAGAGCAGCGTCAGCGTGCCGCCGAGGCCGTGCAGGACCTGGTCGCCGTCCAGGAACCCGGCCGGAACGGCGTACGCTCCGCCCGGCCGCTGCACCGCCAGCAGCTTGCGATCACGCAGCAGTTGCTTGACGCGGCTGACCGGCAGGCCGAGCCGGCCGGCCACGTCGGGAATCGAAAGCCAGGCGCCAACGATCGCGTCGGTAGGGGGGTCGATCTGTGCCACGTCTGCAGCTTCCCACATACCGCGACCGCCGAAACCTACGCTATCGGTGTCAAGTCCGGCGCCCGGGGTAATCCACAGGCCAACCGGTGCCCGTGGCAGCCCTACGGGCCGGTATCAGACGGGCCGGGCATCAGCCGTGCATCGCGCTGTCCCGCAGCGCCAGACCCGGATCGGCCAGCTTGCCCGGGTCCACCCGGCTGCCAGCCTCGATCAGCCGCCGCGCCTGGAGCAGGTCCCTGGGCAGCCCGACAGTCAGCGCAGCGACCAGCCTGTCGCCGGCCAGCCAGCAGGCGGCCCACTTGGCGCCGGCCGGGTCACCCCGCCAGATCAGCCGCTCGGCCGCCCCGTGCCAGCCGGCGTACTGAACCATCCGGCCGAACTGCTCCGACCAGAAATAGGGAACGGGGTTGTACTCCGCGTTCTCGCCGAGGATGTTCGCGGCGGCTACCTCGGGAGCGTGCAGCGCGATGTCCCAGTGCTCGAATCGCAGCCGGCGCTGATACCGGCGGGACCAGAAGGACGCGCAGTCGCCCACCGCGAAGACGCCGGGAACCGATGTCCGCAGCTGCGCGTCGGCCGCGATGCCGTTCTCCAGCCGCACCCCGGAGCCGGCCAGCCAGGATACGGCCGGGCGCACCCCGACCGCGGCCACCACGACGTCGGCGGCCAGGAAGCCGCCCGAGGCGAGCGCCACGCCGCCGGTCCGGATGGCTGCCACGCTCTGCCCAAGACGCAGTTCCACGCCGGCGCTCGCATACCAGGCAGCGGTGGCCTGTCCTGCTTCGGCTCCCAGTGCCGCGGCCAGCGGGGCGTTCGCCGCCTCGAGCACGGTGACAACGGCCCCGCGGGCGGTGGCAGCGGTCGCCAGCTCTGCTCCGATCCAGCCGGCCCCGACGATGACTAGCCGGACACCCGGCTTCAGCGACTCGCGCAACGCAAGCGCGTCGTCCGCCGTCCGCAGCACGCGCTGCGGCCCGTCGCCCGGCAGCAGGACCGGGACGGCGCCGGTCGCCAGCACGAGGGCGTCCCACTCGTACTCTGCCGCGCTGGTCCGCACGATCCGGTCGCGCAGTTCTACCGCAGGCTCGCCCAGCCGCACGTCCACGGCCAGCGACTCGAGGTCCGGCCGGAGGCTGGTGTCGTCGATGTCGCCGGTCAGCAGTTTCTTGGACAGCGGCGGACGGTCGTAGGGCAGCCGCCGCTCGGCGCCGATCAGCGTCAGGGCGCCGTCATAGCCCCTGGCGCGCAGTTCCTCGGCCGCCCGCAGCCCGGCGAGCCCGGCTCCGACCACGACCACCTTCGCCGGCCCGGTCATGCCCGCATCGTGTCTCCCGCCGCCGGCCTGCCCGCGAGCCGGTCTCTCGCCGCGTTTGCTGGCCGCCGTTGCAGGCCGGCCGAGTACATAGTGCCGGATGCGCAGCGGGCAGGCTCAGCTAATCAGCGCTGGCGTTCCCCGCGGCACCTCGTCCCACAGATCGATCTTGAGGCCACCGTCCCGCAGGCGTTGCAGGACGCCGTCCGTCAGGGCCGACCCAGGTTTCGTGCAGACGCGCGCTTCCCCGAGCAAGTGACCTGGCGTAGCCAGGTGGACGGACGCCAGGGTACCTTCGAGTGGCCTCCTAATTTCTGGGACAGACGGCCTGGGGCAGGTGACCAGTTGCTGCATCCGGCGATTCGCGCTGCGATCATCCATGTCTCGGGCCCGGACCGCAAGTAGCCAGGAACTAGCGAATTGCCGCCTGGAGCATGGCAGCAGTTCGGAGGCCACCTGGCCTTTCGCCGGGAATCTCGCCGACAGTCGAGCGATCCGGCCGCTGCACTCCTGGGCCCTTGTGAGGGCCGCACCGGTATCCGCAGCCGGCCGCACATTTCTACGGGCAGGCCCGCGAGCAGGAACGCCAGCGCTCTAACTCCCCGACTCCCCAGCATTGAGACTAGGCTAGGTTCATATCGCGCGGGAGTCCGGTGCGGACCGGACTGAGAGGGCGGCTGGAGAGCCGCCGACCGCAGGAACCTGATCCGGGTCATGCCGGCGAAGGGAGCCGAACTTGAGCGTTCCGGCAGCTACCGAATGTGACGCGCTGATCATTGGCGGCGGGGTCATCGGCATGAGCATCGCCTGGCGCGCGGCGCAGCACGGACTGTCCGTCGTGGTCGCCGATCCCCGGCCCGGTGAGGGCGCTACGCATGCCGCGGCGGGGATGCTGACGCCGATCGCCGAGGCGGCATACGCCGAGCGGGAGATCTTCGGTCTCGGCCAGGACTCGCTGCGCCGGTATCCCGAGTTCGTCGGCGAGCTCGAGAAGGTTACCGGCCTGCCGACCGGATTCCGGCAGGATGGCACGCTGCAGGTCGCCTACGACAGCGACGACCTGGCGCTGCTGGCCGAGACCAGGGTGCTCCAGGAGTCGTTTGGAGTGCACCTGCAGCAGCTCACGACACGTGACTGCCGCGAGGCGGAGCCGATGCTCGACCCGTCCGTGCGCGGTGGCCTGCTGGCGCCCGCCGACGGCTCGGTCGACCCGCGGCTGCTGTCAATCGCGCTGCAGCGGGCTGCGCAGGGCAGTGGCGCCCGGCTGATCCGCCAGCCTGTCACCGAGGTCCTGTGCGCCGCCGGCCAGGCAAGCGGAGTCCGGCTGGCCGATGACAGCGTGATCAGCTCGCGATGGATCGTGCTGGCGGCAGGCTGGGAGTCGGCCGCACTGCCCGGCCTTCCGGCCAGCGTCGCGCCGCCGGTCCGGCCCGTGAAAGGCCAGATCATCCGGCTGCGGATGAGCGGTCCGGCGGCCGCCGCCGGCCTGCCGCCCGGCCTGCTGCTGCGGACCGTGCGCGGCGTGGTCCGCGGGTCGACGGTGTACCTGGTGCCACGTGCCAGCGGGGAGCTCGTGATCGGCGCGACCCAGGAGGAACTGGGGCCGGACACGACCGTGACGGCCGGCGGCGTCTGGGGGTTGCTGCGCGACGCGCGCGCGCTCGTTCCCGGCATCACCGAACTGGAACTGCAGGACGCGACGGCGGGCCTGCGGCCGGGAACGCCGGACAATGCGCCCGTCATCGGCCCGTGCGAACTGCCGGGCCTGGTGCTGGCCACCGGGCACTTCCGGGCGGGGGTGCTGCTCGCCCCGGTCACCGCCGACACCGTGGCCGCTTACCTGCGGACCGGAACGCCCGACCCGGCCTGGGCCGCGTTCCGGGCGGGCCGGTTTGGTGCCCGCGGCCAGTGCGCCGCCACGAGCCAGGGTCAGGGCGTGCAACCGGAGGCTGCCGCATGCGGGTAATCATCAACGGCGAAGCACGCCAGGTAGCCGACCCGATCTCGCTGGCGGCCGCGGTGGCCCTGCTGACCAGCGCGCCGTCCGGTGTGGCCGCTGCGGTGAACGGCGACGTCGTGCGGCGCGGCGCCTGGCAGTCCACCCGGCTGGCCGACGGCGACGAGGTCGAAGTGCTCACTGCGGTGCAAGGAGGCTGACGGTGGACGATCCGCTGCTGATCGCCGGGGAGACATTCAGCTCCCGGCTCATCATGGGCACCGGCGGTGCACCGAGCCTGGACGTGCTGGACCGCGCGCTCGCTGCCTCAGGCACCGAGCTGACCACGGTGGCCATGCGCCGGGTGTCGCCAGCCTCGGCCGGATCCGTGCTGGACCTGCTGACCGAGCGCGGTATCCGGGTGCTGCCGAACACCGCTGGCTGCTTCACCGCGGCAGAGGCTGTCCGGGTGGCCAGGCTGGCCCGCGAGGCGCTGCACACCAGCTGGGTCAAGCTTGAGGTCATCGCGGATGAGCGCACGCTGCTGCCGGATCCGGTCGAGCTGCTGGCGGCGGCGGAGCAGCTGGTTGCCGACGGTTTCACCGTGCTGCCGTACACCAGCGACGACCCGGTAGTGGCGCGCCGCCTCGAGCAAGCCGGCTGCGCCGCCGTGATGCCGCTCGGCTCCCCCATCGGCTCGGGGCTCGGCATCAGGAATCAGCACAACATCGAGCTGATCGTGGAATCGGCCGGGGTACCGGTGATCCTCGACGCCGGAATCGGCACTGCCAGCGACGCCGCGATCGCGATGGAACTCGGCTGCGCGGCAGTACTGCTGGCGACGTCGGTGACCAGAGCCAGGGACCCGGAGCTGATGGCCGAGTCGATGCGGCTGGCGGTATCCGCTGGCCGGCTGGCCCTCCTCGCTGGCCGGGTACCGCGCCGCAGGTACGCGCTGGCATCGTCGCCGCCCGCGAGCTGACAGCCCGGAGCCGGCACGCCGGCACGCCGGCGCAGCCGCGCGCCGACCTGACCGCGCAGGCAACGCCCTTCGATACCGCACGCGGCGGTGTCCTGCACACCCTACAATTCTCCCGATGGATACCACGTTGCCTACGCCGATAGGGCAGCTGCTGGACGGCCGTTACCTGGTCGAGTCGCAGATTGCCCGCGGCGGCATGGCAACGGTGTATCACGCCCGCGACATCCGGCTGGAGCGGACGGTCGCGCTGAAGGTCGCCCATCCTGAACTTGCGGCGGACCGGGATTTCGTCGCGCGGTTCATCAGCGAGGCCCGGTCGGTCGCCCGGCTATCCAGCCCGAATGTCGTCGCTGTCTTCGACCAGGGTTCGACCGGTGACCTGCATTACATCGCCATGGAGTACGTGCCCGGCCCGACGCTGCGAGACCTGCTGGTCGCGCGCGGGCGGCTGAGCCCGCGCGAGGCGCTTGACATCATGGAGCGGGTCCTGGCCGGGCTGGCCGCGGCGCACGACGCCGGGATCATCCACCGCGACGTCAAACCGGAAAATGTCCTGCTGGGCAACGGCACGTCGGTCAAGGTCGCCGACTTCGGGCTGGCGCGCGCGGCGGCCGGCGCCGGCACGACCAAGACCGGGCTGCTGATCGGGACCGCCGCCTACCTCGCGCCCGAGCAGGTCGCCAGCAGCTCCTCTGACGAGCGGACGGACGTCTACGCGGCCGGGGTCATGCTGTTCGAGATGATCACCGGCGTGCAGCCGCACACCGGCGACTCTCCGCTGGACGTCGCGTACAAGCATGTCAACTCAGTCGTCCCGGCGCCGTCGACGGTCGTGCCGGAACTGCCAGCGGCGCTGGACGCCCTGGTGGCACTCGGCACCTCGCGCGACCCTGAACTGCGGCCGCAGGACGCACGGCATTACCTGCAGGCCATCACCGAGGTGCGCCGTGGCATGCCGCTACCGGGCCAGGGGCGGCACGGCCAGGCGCCGGACGAGCATGCATCCTGGCCGGTCCACGGGCACCTGGGGCCAGGCGGCGCGAACGGCGCAGGCGTGAACGGCGCAGGGCTGGCGGCCGACGCAGCCTCGCCAGGGTCCGGCGCGGTGCCGGCGACCGGCGACTTCCTGCTGGCTGACGCCGTGCCCGGCAGCGACCTGATGAACGACGGCAGCCCGGCAGGGTATGCGGGCAGCGGTCCGGCCAGCACCGGGCCGCTGTATGGCGCCGGACGGCAGCCCGGCTCCGGCGGCTACCCCGTCCAGCCCGGTAGCGGCTACCCGGCGGCCAACCACACGCTGATCGTTCCGGCCGGGCCAGACCATGACTTCCCCGGCGACGGCGGCTACCCGGCCCGCCCGCGCGACCGACGGCAGCGCCGGTATCACGAGCCGAGACTGCAGCGCTGGCTCTTCAGCCGGCGGATCCTGATCCTGCTGGCTGTCGTCGTGGTCGGGGCGGCGGCCTGGTGGCTGAGCAGCGGCCAGTACCTCACCGTTCCGGTGGTGGCCGGCATGACGGTCAGCACTGCCCGCGGTGACCTGAGCAACGCCGGCCTCACCGTCGTCACGGGCACAGCCCGGCACAGCGACACGGTTCCTGCCGGGGAAGTCATCACGACCGACCCGGCCGCCGGGGCTCAGGTCGGCCACGGCGGAACGGTCACGATCATCCCGTCGCTCGGGCCGATCCTGGTCTCGGTGCCGCCGGTGACCGGGCAGTCACTCGCCCAGGCCGACGACATACTCAAGGCACACGGCCTGAAACCGGGGGCGCCGACGTACCAGACGTCTGCCATCTTCCCGGCCGGAGTGGTGATCTCGACGAACCCGGCCGCTTATCAGCGCTGGCCGAAGAACAAGCCAGTCGTTCTGGTGGTGAGCAGCGGGGTGCCGCTGCCGAATTTCGTCGGCGGACAGCTCAGCGCGGCGCAGGGGGCCGCGGCGGCCGGCGGCTACAGCATCAACCCGGTCACGGTGTCCAACAGCTCGCAGCCTTCTGGCACAGTCATCCGGCAGTCCCCGGCAGCTAACACGCCGGTTACCCAGGGTGAGGTCGTGACCGTCTGGGTGTCGCAAGGACCGGCGGAAGTGAACGTCCCGGATGTGCAGGGCATGAACATCAACCAGGCCGAGCACGCACTCACCCAGGCTGGCTTCCAGGTAACGGTGAACCAGATGGGTCCGGGAAACAAGGTCGGGAGTTACTCGCCGACCGGGCAGGCCCCGCAGGGTTCGACGATCACCATCAATGTCGGCCTGTTCAGCGGTTTCGGCGGAGGCGGTAACGGCGGAGGCGGCGGCAACTAACGGCGGGTACGGCTGCTGCCCACCGGGACGGGCTCACAGCGGCGGGCCCTCCCCTGCCCGTTCCTGGTGTGAATACCGCTGCTCCTGCCATGGGTCCGCGACGTTGTGGTACCCGCGTTCCTCCCAGAAGCCCCGGCGGTCAGCGGTCAGGTACTCGACGGCGCGGACCCACTTGACGCTCTTCCATGCGTACAGCGCTGGCACGACCATCCGCAGCGGGTAACCATGCTCCGGGGTCAGCCTGGCGTCGTCTCGGTGAGTGGCAAGAAGCGTGCCCTCGGTCGCGAAGTCGGCGATCCGGATGTTGGCGCTGTAGCCGAAGTCGGCCCAGATCATCACGTGCGTCACGGCAGCCGCCGGCGGGAACCGGGTCAGTATCTCGGTAGCCGGCACGCCCGCCCAGCAGATGCCGGGGACAGTGAACTTGGTCACGCAATGAAAATCCGCCGTGACCTGGCCGGCCGGCAGCGCCGCAACGTCGTCCCAGCTCAGCCTGACCTCGGCTCCGGACTCCGTGGCACCAAGGATGCGAAGGTCCCAGGTCCGGGCATTGAACACCGGGACCGGGCCGTAGTGAAGCACCGGCAAGGTCCGCGGGATGTACTGGCCAGGCGGCAGCACTGGCCGCTGACCTGGCGCATCCGGCCCGGCAGCGCTGTCGCCGCCGGATCCGCGCTGGTCGTCAGCCACGCTTTGCTCCGGCCCCGCTGCCAGCAAGCCGTGACCGCGCTCGCCATGTTCTCGCCCACCGGCATCGGGCTGCGTCATCTCCCGCTGACCTGCCCTTCCCGCTGCCGCGCCAGTGCCTGCCGCGACGTCGACCCTCGTACTCGCAGGTGCAGCCATCTTGCCACCCCGCTGGAAGCAGGCTGGCCGCGCCTACCGCACAGCGGGCCGGCCCGGGCATGCGCTAGGCTGATGTCCGTGCGCAACGACTATTGGTTTGGATTCGGCTACCGGCCCGGCCCAGGGACGGTCGCCCGCCAGAGTCTGCCCAGCCAGACTGCGCACTGACGTAAGCGACACTCAGTTAAGCCCCGGGCCGAGACGGCCCGGGGCTTTCGTCATGATGGGGACGAGG
This sequence comes from Actinomycetota bacterium, assembly GCA_027314515.1. Taxonomy (GTDB): domain Bacteria; phylum Actinomycetota; class Actinomycetes; order Streptosporangiales; family Streptosporangiaceae; genus JAJYUU01. Next base: position 74,839 of record DAHVAR010000238.1, on the reverse strand, counting down.
AGGACGCAGTGGTGGTGGTGATGGCCCCCGAGGCCACTGAGAGCGACATCGAGGAAATCGTCGACCTGGTGAACGCGGCCGGCGGCGAGGCATTCGTCAGCCGTGGCGTATCCCGGACGATCATCGGCCTGGTCGGCGACGTCGAGCAGTTCGGTGCGCTGAACCTGCGTAGCTACCCCGGTGTCAGCGACGTGGTCCGCATCTCCGTGCCGTACAAGCTGGTGAGCCGCGAGCATCATCCGAACCGGTCGGTGATCACGGTCGGCGGAGTTCCCATCGGCCCTGGCCACCTGACCGTCATTGCCGGACCGTGCACGGTCGAGACGGCGGAGCAGACCCTGGCCGCCGCGCGCATGGCCCAGACCGCCGGCGCCTCGGTTCTGCGCGGCGGCGCGTTCAAGCCGAGGACGTCGCCCTACGCCTTCCAGGGCCTTGGCGAGGCCGGGCTGCGCATCCTGGCGGATGTCAGGGCCGAAACCGGCCTGCCAGTGGTGACCGAGGTCATCGACCCGGCGTCGGTCGACCTGGTCAGCTCCTATGCGGACATGCTCCAGGTCGGCACGCGCAGCATGCAGAATTTCGCGCTGCTGCAGGCCGTCGGCTCGGCGAACAAGCCGGTGCTGCTCAAGCGGGGCATGAACGCCACCATCGAGGAATGGCTGATGGCCGCCGAGTACATCGCCCAGCGCGGCAACCTCGACATCGTGCTGTGCGAGCGGGGCATCAGGACCTTCGAGACCGCAACCAGGAACACCCTGGACATCAGCGCGGTGCCGGTCGCTCAGCGGCTCTCGCACCTGCCCGTCATCATCGATCCCTCGCACTCCGGCGGGCGGCGTGACCTGGTGCTGCCGCTGAGCCGGGCCGCGGTCGCCGTCGGCGCTGACGGCATCATCGTCGACGTGCATCCGCACCCGGCGGCCGCGATGTGCGACGGCGACCAGGCGCTGACCGGCGAGGACATCCGCGACCTCGCCGAGATGGCAGCCACGCTCCCGCAACTGCTCGGCCGCACGCTCACGCCCGCGCCGCGGCCCGTGACCGGCGCCGCAAAGCTGCCCACCGGGCTCGACGCGAGCCTGGTCTGACGCCGGGGGCTCCGCACGCCGATTCACGCCTCGCTCACCGCAGCAGCAGCAAGCACAGCCGCAGCCGCCAGCACCGCAGCAGCCAGCACCGCAGCAGCCGCCAGCGGGCTCGCTCAGATGATCAGGCCGCAGCACCTGCTTGTGACCGGTATCTTGAGAAAGCCTTGACCAGAGCGTTGCGCCAAAGCGGCGACAACCTCTGGCTGAACACGCAGGGACGTCGATGCTGAGGATGCGCTCCGCTGCGGCCGTGGCTGCCCTGGCACCTGTGCTGGCAGTGACCGGTGCCGGGACTCCCGCCATGGCGCGGCAGGCGGTGCCTGCAGCCGCCGGCCACCGGCATCGCGGCAGGCCGGCCGCGCACGTCAGCCCGCAGGCCTTCCGGGTCGTCGTCAGCAGCCATTTCGGCGAGCCGCAGAATGCCTCGGGTTACTCGGCCATCGTCGTCACCGGCAGGCGGCAAGCGTGGGTCTTCGGCGGAACCAACCCCGGCGGGCCGAGCGTGCCGGTAGCTGAACGCTGGAACGGCGCCGCGATGGTGCGGTCCGCGCTGCCAGCCGGGCTCACCGGTTTCATCAGCGAGGCAAGCGCGTCGTCCGGGAGCGACATCTGGGCTGCCAGTGAGTACGGCGGGTACGTCCTGCACTGGAACGGCACCCGGTGGCGTATCGCCATGCGCCCTGGCGGTGGCCTGATCACCGGGCTGACGGCGATTTCGGCCACAGACGTCTGGGTGTTCGGTGCAGTAGCCGGCGGCGAGGGCACCGGGACCTGGCAATTCGACGGCCAGTCCTGGCGCCGGGTCTGGGGCATGGCAGGCGCCATCTACCGGGCCAGCGCCATCTCCCGCCATGACATCTGGGCTATCGCGGCCGACCCGAAGTCCGGCTCAGTGCTGCGCTATAACGGCCGGAGGTGGCGGCCGGTGGGCACCGGCGGTGCCCTGGCTGGCGTGGTGACGACTGACATCCTCGCGACCTCGCCGCGCGACGTATGGGTCCTCGGCGACGAGGTCTCCAGCCGCACCGTCCGGCTCGTCCTGGCGCACTGGAACGGTACCCGGTGGACCAGGACCACCACTGCCGTGCGGGCCTTCGCCGGGCGCCTGTCGCCGGGCAGCCACGGCAGCGTGCTGGTCACCGCTACTGCGGCCAGGGCAGCCGGGGCCGGGCTGATCTTGCAGGCATCCGCGGCCGGCTGGCGTCGCGCCACCGCTATCCAGTCCGGCCTGGGCAGCGGCGTCAGCGCCGTCGCCGTGTTCCGCGGGTCTGGTCTGCTGCTGGCCAGCGGCGGTGTCCTGACCCGGCTCGGCAGCAATGCCGTCGTCTGGGAAGGCCAGCTCACGCCGCCAGCGGGCCGCCGGGCCTACGACCACACCTGAGGCGTCACGTCCGCTCCGGGGAGTATTCCTGCGCCGCAGCGGCTAGTTCCTCGGCCAGGTCGTCCGCGTCCAGGCGGGCCTCGATCTTGCGCAGATCCTCGATGCGCGCCTTGGTCTCCACCTGGCGCGGCGTTAGCAGCAAGCAGCAATCCTGGCCTGGCAGCTCGGAGATGGCCAGCGTGGCGATCCGGCGCGCCTCGGCCATGATCTCGGACTTGTCGAGGCCGATCAGCGGCCTGAGGATCGGCAGCGAGACGGCGTCGTCGAGCGCGGCGATGTTCGTCAGCGTCTGGCTGGCGACCTGACCCAGTGAATCACCGGTCACCAGCGCGGCGGCACGCAGCCGCCGCGCGAGAGCGGCGCCAGTCTTGAGCATCAGCCGCCGCTGTGCGACGATCTGCAATCGGCCGGCACCTGAGGTGGCAAGCCGCCGCTGAGCCGAGCCGAACGCCACCACGAACAGCCGTGAGCCGGTCTGGTAGCGATCGAGCTGCCGGGTCAGGCCGTACGCCTTGTACACCGACTCCGGCCCGGTCAGCGGCATCCCGGAGAAGTGCAGGAAGTGACAGCGCAGGCCGCGGCGCATCATCCGGTAGGCCGCTACCGGCGAGTCGATCCCCCCGGACATCAGCACCAGGCCACGGCCGCTCATCCCGACCGGCAGGCCGCCCTGGCCCGGCCAGCCCTGGGTGAACACGAAGACCTCGCGCTGGTCGACTTCCACGAACACGGTCGTGTCCGGCGTGCTGAGATCGACCTGGTAGCCGTACTCCTGCTGGATGCGGCTGCCGATCTGGATAGCGAGCTCGGCCGATGTGACCGGGAAGCGCTTGTCGCGCCGCCGGGCCCGGACAGCGAACGAGCCAGGGCAGCCGGCCGCCAGCGCGACCGCCGCGGAGATGGCCGCATCCGGATCCTTGGCGACCCGGATCGCGCGGCAGACCCTGGCCAGGCCCATGACATAGGTGAGCCGCTCCGCGACCAGGTCGACAGCCGATTCGGCGAGCAGGCCGCCGCGGTCAGCGCCGGACACCCGCACCACGATGACGCCTTCTCGCTGCCAGACCCGTACGTCGATCCCCAGGTCGCGCACCGCGCGCCTGATGTTCTCGTGCAGCAGCCGCTCGAACTGCTGGCGATTGCGGCCCTTGAGCACGATCTCGCCAAGCTTCAGCAGCACGCACGGCTCGCGGAGCTGTCCCGCGGAGTCAGGGTCAACTGGCTGGATGTCGGGCAGCACGGACATCACCTCAGTCTGCCACCTCAGGCGGGCCGGCACGTCTCGCGCGCGCCCGGCGGTAGTCAATAGCCGCCGACCGCAGCCGCGCGCGTAAGATCCCCCGCACCGTCTGCACGCTCTGCCGGGCAATCGCCGTTGGCCGCGCCGATGCAGTAGCCGTCGGCTCTCAGGCGGCTGGCCGGACCGCGCACAGCAGCCGGTTCTCACCGCGCTGCCAGAGCGTGCCGACCTCGGCAAAGCCCGCCGACCGAAGCGCCGCCACGTGCACCTGCAGCCGGCTCGCCGGCGAGCCGTGATGCTCGGAGTCGACTCGCCGGGCTTCCCGTGCGGCGACCAGGGGCGCGAGTACCGGATCGGCGGCAGCCGATTGCCACCAGTCCGTCCACGTCTCCGGGTGGCCGTCGGGGAACCGCCGCCGCTCCTCACGCTCGATCAGCGCCCTGCCCAGCCGGGCCAGCGTCGGCTGGGAGTCATCGTCGACCATGTGATCGCCATTCAGCAGCAGGCCGCCCGGCCGGAGAACGGTGGCAAGCTCGGCGTACAAAGCCGCCAGCGCAGGCCCGGTCAGCCAGTGCAACGCTGTCGTGCTGACCGCGGCATCGGGCTTCCGGTCCAGTCGAAGGCCAGCCGACCAGCCGGGAGCACGCAGGTCGGCATCCGCGAACCGGAGCCCCGGCACCTGTGCCCACGCGGCCCGGCCAAGGCCGAGGGTCAGCGGATCGGCGTCGACCGCCACGACCGTGGCGCCCGGAATCCGCCGCAGCAGCCGGACCGCAAGCGAACCGGGACCGCAGCCGAGATCGAGCACCAGCGGGTCGGGACGGTCGGCACCTGCCTCGACGGCATCGATCAATGCCGTGAACCTGTCTTCCCGGTCCGGCAGGTAATCCTGCTGCTGAGCATCCCAGCGGTCGACCCAGGCGCGTGCCACCGCCGGGCTGATCGACCGGGGCGCCGTCTGGCCGCCTGCTCCCGGCATCGTTGCCTCGCTTCCCGCGGCAGGCGTCATCCCGCCTGATCTAAGCCGCGTCCCGTCACTGTCATATAAAGTTTAGCCAGTCACAACCTAACGACGCGGATGTAACTGGTCAAGTGAATTTCAACAGTCATGTCGACGCGGTCATCTCGGTCGCCGTGAGCCTGATCAACACGCTGACGCCGGGGCAAGATCGCGGCCGGCGGTACCAGCCGCCGGCTGGCGAGACCGCCCGCGCGGCGGTGACCGCAGCGTTGCGGACCGGGCAGCCAGCGGCCCGTCAGGTGACGATCGCGGAAGCGGCACAGCTGGCTGGCACGGCAGCCAGGTTGCGCGCGGTGTTCGACGCCGTGGCAGCCGGGCAGGTCGACGACGCCGCCCGGCTGGTGAACGCGATGCTGGCCGACACCGGCGCGCGTCCCCAGCTCGACCGGCACGACGGCGAGCCCTGGCACCTGCACTTTCACGGCACGAGCGACGCACTGGCCCAGGGCTGGGCGGCCGGCTGCGCGACCGGGCTGGCGGTCGTGCTGGGGACCGAAATGTACCGGCGGCTGGGCGTGTGCACCGCGCCGCACTGCGATCGCGTGTACGTCGACGTCTCCAGGAACGGCACGCGCCGGTTCTGCTCGACGACCTGCCAGAACCAGGTGAAGGCAGCAGCTTTCCGCGCCCGGCACGGCTGAGCACCCGGCTGCTGTGGCCGGCCCGGCTGCTGTGACCAGAGCCCGGCGCATGTTCGGCGAGCGGACGAAGTGCTGCGGCCCGTACTGCCCGTTCCGGTATGAAGATCGTGAAGTATCAGCCGAAGAACACCTCTGCCTCGGCGTAGCGCCCCGGCGGGACGAGCTTCAGCTCGGCTGTCGCAGCTGCGAGGGGCACCCTGACGATCTCGGTACCGTGCAACGCGACCATGGAGCCAAAATCGCCATCGGCCACCGCGCGGATCGCGTGCACGCCGAACCTGGTCGCCAGTACCCGGTCGAACGCGGTCGGGGTGCCGCCGCGCTGGATGTGGCCGAGAACCGCGCAGCGGGCCTCCTTGCCGGTCCGCCGCTCTATCTCGTCGGCTAGCTGCTGACCGATGCCGCGATTGCCGAGCCGGACGTGCCCGAACGCGTCCACCTCTTCGCCGGCGGCCGCCGTCGGCTCCGCGGAAACCTTCGGGTGGGCGCCCTCGGCGACCACGACGATCGGGGCGTAGCGGGTCTGGAACCTGTGCTCCACGTAATCGCAGACCTGGTCCATGTCGAACGGCTTCTCCGGGATGAGGATCACGTTCGCGCCGCCGGCCATGCCAGCGTGCAGCGCGATCCAGCCCGCGTTCCGGCCCATGACCTCGACGATCAGCGCCCGGTGATGACTTTCGGCGGTGGTGTGCAGGCGGTCGATCGCCTCCATCGCTATGTTCACTGCGGTGTCGAAACCGAAGGTGAAGTCGGTCGCGCCAAGGTCGTTGTCGATCGTCTTTGGCACCCCGACGATGTGGCCGCCCGCCTCGTGCAGCTTGCTGGCGACGCCAAGGGTGTCCTCGCCGCCGATCGCGATCAGGGCATCGATCCCAAGGCTGTCCAGGTTCTCCAGGACGCGCTGGATGCCCGTCGTGCCGTCGGCGGTGTTCGACTCGGCGGCCGGGTTGGTCCGCGAGGAGCCGAGGATGGTGCCGCCCCTGGGGAGAATGCCGCGAACCGTGTTCACGTCCAGGACCATCGTGTCGCCGTCAAGCGGGCCACGCCAGCCGTCCCTGAAACCGATGAACTCGAAGCCGTGCTCGGTTACCCCGGTCCGCACGACCGCGCGGATCACTGCGTTCAGCCCGGGACAGTCACCACCGCCGGTGAGGACTCCGACTCGCATGCCTACCCTTTCTCGTAATCACTGCCGTCAGACTAGTGCTCATGACCGTTCTCGCAATTGACGCCGGCACCACCGGCGTCACGGCTCTCATCGTTACCGACTCGGGTACCGTAGCGGGCCGCGGATACCAGGAATTCCGGCAGTACTTCCCGCAGCCGGGATGGGTTGAGCACCTGCCCGAGGGTATCTGGCATGCGGCACTGAGCGCCTCCGCCCAGGCGCTGACGTCGGCTGGCTCTCCCGCGATCGCCTGCGTGGGCATTACCAACCAACGGGAAACCGCGGTGATCTGGGATCGTGCCACGCTTGCCGCGCCCCGCCGGGCGATCGTCTGGCAGGACCGCCGCACGACGGCGATCTGCGACAGGCTGCGAGCCGACGGCCATGAGGCCCGGGTGGCAGCGGTGACCGGGTTGCGGATCGACCCGTATTTCACCGCAACCAAGCTGACCTGGCTGGCCGAGAACGAGCCGGATATCTGGGCCGCCCTGGTGGACGGAACGGTTGCTGCCGGAACCGTCGACTCTTACCTGATCGCGCGTCTCACCAGCGGGCGGCGGCATGTATCGGACGCCTCCAATGCCTCTAGGACCCTGCTGTTCGACATCGAGGCTGGCCAGTGGTCGGCGGAGATGTGCGAGTTGTTCGGCGTACCACCGCACGCGCTACCGGAGGTAGTGCCATCTACCGGCATGATCGGGCACACGGACCCGGCGGCCTTCCTGGGGCTGAACGTCCCGATAGCCGGGATTGCCGGGGACCAGCAGGCGGCGCTGTTCGGCCAGGCCTGCTTCGACCCCGGCGCGCTGAAGTGCACCTATGGCACCGGATCCTTCGTGCTGGTGAACACGGGATCCCAGGTGGTCCGGTCGGAGGCCGGCCTGCTGTCGACGGTTGCCTGGCTGGAGCCGTCCGGCTCGCTGACCTACGCGCTCGAGGGGTCGGTCTTCGTCACCGGGGCCGCGATCCAGTGGCTCCGGGACGGGCTCGGGCTGCTCGACGACGCCGGGCAGAGCGAAGCGCTGGCGCGATCGGTGCCCGATACGGGCGGGGTGGTATTCGTCCCCGCGCTGACCGGGCTCGGCGCGCCGGACTGGGACCCGTCCGCGCGGGGCGCGATGTTCGGCCTCACCAGGGGCACCAGCCGGGCGCACGTGATCCGGGCGGCACTGGAGGCGATCGCGTTCGAGGTAAGGGACGTTGTCGACGTGATGACAGCCGAGGCGGCCGCCCGGTCCGGCCAGGGCGGCTCGCCTGTCCGGTACGGCGAGCCTGTGCAGGACGGCCAGCCTGTGCAGGACCGCCAGCCTGCCTGGGGCGGTCAGCCCGCCTTGCGGGTCGACGGCGGCGCGAGCGTGAATAACCTGCTGATGCAACTGCAGGCCGATCAGATCCAGCGCCCGGTCGAGCGCCCGGTGATCGCCGAGACCACCGGCCTCGGAGCTGCCTTCCTGGCTGGCCTCGGCGCAGGCGTCTGGTCCTCCCGCGAGGAACTCGCCGCGACCTGGCAGCTCGATCAGCGATTCACCCCCGGTCCGCGGGACGACTCGGCTTACGCTCGCTGGCGCAACGCGGTCACGCAAACGAAGGGCTGGCGCGCTTAGGCGCGAGAGCGGGCCACGGCAAGGGCGGCGCGGAGAGAGCGGGCCACGGCAAGGCCGGGGCAGGCTCGGCTGCGTGCGCCCGCACCGATCAGGGTCAGCTAGTCGTCGTCGGCGGCATCGTGCGCGGCGGCGACCGTCTCGTCTGGCCGGGCCCCGTCGCGCCGCGCGGGTACGGTCTCCCGCCGCAGCGCACTGGCCAGCCGGCCCTTGGCCCGCTGGGCGTACTCGTCGACGTATTCCTGGCCGGACAGCTTCATCAGCTCGTACATGATCTCGTCGGTCATCGCCCGGAGCACGAGCCGGTCGTGCTCGAGCCCGTAGTACCGGGAGAAGTCGAGCGGCTTGCCGAACCGCACGCCCGGCCTGACGGCCAGCCGGGGGGCTAGCTTGCCCGGTGGCTGGAACTCGAAGCCGCCGACCATCGCGGTGGGGATCACCGGCGCCTTGGCCTCCAGCGCTAGCCGGGCGACGCCGGTCTTGCCGCGGTAAAGGCGCCCGTCGGGCGTGCGCGTTCCCTCCGGGTAGATGCCAAGCAACTCACCGGCGGCGAGCACGCGCAGGCCGGTACGCAGGGCGCGCTCACTGGCGGCGCCGCCAGTCCGGTCCACCGGGATCTGACCGAGCCCGCTGAAGAACACCTTGCTCAGCAGACCCTTGAGGCCGCCGCCGGTGAAATATTCCGATTTAGCTAGGAACGTAACTTTGCGCGGCAGCGGCAACGGGGCGAAGAAGTGATCAGAGAACGAGAGGTGGTTGCTGGCCAGGATGGCCGGACCAGCGCGCGGCACGTTCTCGGTACCTTCCGCCCAGGGCCGGAAGATCACCCGCAGGAACGGGCCGATAATCGCCTTCACCACCCAGTAGAACACGCCCATATGTTCCCACGTCGCGCTCGATCCGGCGAGAACGAGAATCCCGGCGCCCGGCGGACGACCTCGGTGCCTAACCGAGTGCGGCCGCTGAGCCCAGCATGCGACGATTCGAGAGGGAGCCCGGAGGGCCGGCTGCTTCCGGAGAGGATCGAGTACATGCCAGTAATGCCAGGCGCAGAGGCCTATGCTCACGATGGCGGGCGGACCGGCGTTCTGCTCTGTCACGGATTCACCGGCAGCCCGCAGTCACTGCGACCGTGGGCCGAGTATCTAGCCCATGCCGGGCTCACCGTCTCGCTGCCCAGACTGCCCGGCCACGGCACCACCTGGCAGGAGATGGCCAAGACCCGGTGGGAGGACTGGTTCGCCGAGGTAGTGCGGGCTTTTGACGAGATGCAGGCCCGCTGTGACGAGATCTTCCTGATGGGACTGTCGATGGGGGCGTGTCTGGCACTGCGGCTCGCCGAGCGCAGTGAGGGTGCGGTGCGCGGCCTGGTCCTGGTCAACCCGTCGCTGACTGCGGACAACAAGCTGCTGTTCGCGCTGGCGCCGGTGCTGAAAGTGCTGGTGCGGTCCGTCAAGGGCATTGCCAGCGATATCAAGAACCCGGATGCCCGGGAGGCGGGATACGACCGGACCCCGACCAAGGCGGCAGCGACTCTGCCCGGCCTGTGGAAATCCACTCAGCAGCATCTGGCCGGGGTAACCCGGCCTGTGCTGGTCTACCACAGCACTGTCGACCACGTGGTGGGGCCAGCCAGCATCAAGCTGCTGGCTGGGGCGCTCCGGCCAGGACAACTCGAGGTGCGGGAGCTAACCGACAGCTACCACGTAGCCACCCTGGATAACGATGCGGAGGCAATATTTGCCGGCAGCCTGGAGTTCGTCCGGATACATAGCCAGGCGAGCCGGGAATCAACAGGTGGCGCTAGCAGGGAACCAACAGGCAGGGAATGACGAGCGGATGAGCGGACCCGGGGATATCGGCGGCGAGGTCAGCGGTGAAGAGGCGGCCTGGCGTGACCTGATCGCGCGGTTCGACAGCCAGCTGGATCTGGAAGAGGCTCAGCATCCCTGGCCGTCTAGCGAGGACGTGCCGGGACCAGTCCGCGGCGCGGCCGGCGCCGCGGATTCCGTCCCGGCCGACAGCACCGATCCGCTCGCCATCCGCGATCACGCCGACCTGGCATCGGATGCCAGCCTGCCCGCCGATCGCAGCAGGGTCATCCGGCACGCCACTGACCCGCGCAACTACTCACCGCCGGAAGAAGAGGACGAGCCATACGTCCCCGTACCGCTTCCCCCGCCGGCCAAGCTTGACCCCATCGCCAAGGCCGCCTGGGCCGCGGTGATCGCCGGACCTGGCTATCTGCTCATTGCCAGTCTCCTGATGAACATGACTGTCCCGCCATTTGCGGCCTTCATCGCCGTCGCCGCCTTCGTAGGCGGGTTCGTGACCCTGATCGTCAGGCTCGGGGACCGGTCGCGACGCGACGACGATGACGACGGCGCCGTGCTCTGAAGGGACTGCTTGGCTGACCCCTGGCTAGCCCAGCCGGGCAAGGTCAGCGGCGCCGATCAGGCCGGCATCCGGGCCTAGCTCGGCTATCCGCACGTCAGCGAGCTTCCGGTGGGAACGGCCGGTGAGGCCATTCTCGTAAGCCGCCCGAGCCGGCTTCAGCAGCAGGTCGTCGGCCTCCGACACGCCGCCCCCGATCACGAAGCATCCCGGATCAAGGATGGCCGCAAGGTCCGCAAGGCCAGCGCCGAGCCAGCTGCCGATGATTTCGAAGCAGCGGATCGCGACCATGTCGCCCTCGCGCGCCGCCCTCGTCACCGTTGGTCCGTCGATGCTGTCCGGGCTTCCGCCGCCAATCTCCAGCAACCGCGCTGCGGCCTCTGGCTCCCGGCGGGCGAAGTTGCGCGCTTCGGCCGCGAGCGCGTTCCCGCTCGCGTACTGCTCCCAGCAACCGCGGTTGCCGCAGCCGCAGAGGCGGCCGTCCGGCACGACCCGGTAATGACCAGGCTCACCTGCCGAGCCGAAGCGACCTCGGTACAGGTGGCCGTCGATCACGATGCCGGCCCCGATGCCGGTGCCTACCGTGATCATCACCACATGCTGCTGGCCGCGGGCCGCGCCCAGCCTCACTTCTGCCCAGGCCGCGGCGTTCGCGTCGTTCTCGACCACGACGGGCCTGCCGATGCGCGCTTCGACTCGTTTCTTCACCGGCTCGTCTCGCCAGGCGAGATTCGGCGCGAACAGTACTGTCGAGCGCGCCTGATCCACGAAGCCGGCCGTGCCGATCCCGACCGCATCAACGTCGTGCCTGGCCTGCAATTCGTTGACGACGCCAGCGATCACTTCGACGGTGCTGTCGGCTCGGGCGGCGGGCGTGTCCCGCTTCAGCTTCTCGACGATCCGCCCGGCCGGGTCGACGACGCCCGCTGCGACCTTCGTGCCGCCGACATCAACCCCGATCGTCAGGCCCATACCCCGGTCTTCCTGGCTGAGCGTCAGCATCGGAGTCCTGGCCGGCCGCAGCAGGCCCGGTAGCCGCGCCCCACGGATCGGGCTTCTTGCCCGGCGCGGCCGCTCGCCGGGCGGCAGCCCGGCTGGCCGGCCCGGAATGGACGGGACCGCTGCCGGGCCGCTCAGCGGCAGAGTCAACGCCACCAGGAAGCCCGACAAGCCCTGGCCGGGACCGCCGAGAGTCTGATGTCTTGGCGTCTCGCTCAGCGCCCGGCCCCGGTTCGTGCTGGTCGTCCGGCCCGGTGACGCGGCGCAGCCGGGTACCCGGCGATGGTGCTTTGTCGCGGGCCTCGGCGTCGCTGGCCTCGGCGTCGCTGGCCTCGGCGTCGCTGGCCTCGGCATCCCGCCCAGACCCGCCGCCCGCGGACCCGGCGTCCTCCCCCGGTCCGCCCTGGTCGCCAGGACCGGCCGTGCCGCCGGGACCTGGCCTTGTGGCCCCGGACCCAGTGCCCCCGGACCCAGTGCCCCCGGACCCGGTGCCCCCGGACCCGGTGCCCTTGGTCGCGCTGGTACCGCCGGTCCTGGCTAGCAGCGAGTCGAGTGCGCCGATTGCGTCATGCACGGCAGAAGCCACGACATCACCGGCGCCCGTCAGCTGACCTCCGATGCCCGGTCCGGAGTCGCGCATGCGGCGGGCCGCCCGGCAGATCGGGCACCACTGGCACTCCGGCGACTCGCCGACCTCAGGCGGTATCTCGTTGGTAGCGGTGTCCCATACGTCGGAAGCTTCGCGGCCGCCGCCGAGCGTCCGGCGTACCTGCCCGCTGATCTCCCTGCGCATGTTCTTGGCACTCTGGCGGATAAACCAGCGCTGCAAGTCGCCGAATACGTCGACGTTCTTACCTTGCCGGTCCGGTCCCCGCCGATCCGCCTGGTCGTGCGGCCGTCCTGGCTGCTCAGTCATCGATGTCACCATTTCCTGATCGTCCCCGTATCATCCCCGCCTGTCGCACCGCTCACCGCGGCGGCGGCGGTTTCGTGCCTTGAGGTGCTCAGTCAGTGCCCGCGGCGGTTACGGACTCGGCCCGGGACTTCAGGCCTTTCAGCGCCGTCTCGATGATCGTCCTCTCGGCTCGTCGCTTCAGCAGTCCGAGCGGGACTCTGGTCCCAACCGCTAGCTCGTAGGTGACCTGGGTGCCGCGCTGATCCTCGGTCAGGAGGTACTGGCCCGACATCTCGGTCACCATCGAGCCGGCTTCGGCCAGTCGCCACTGGACTGCCGCATCGCCGTCCCAGTCATAGCTCAGCACGTAGCTGTCCTTGATCACGCCCGCGTCCAGCCCGAACCGGACCCGCTCCGGGCGGCCGTCCGCTCCGGCGGCCAGCACCTCAGCCGACCGGATGCCGGTCGCCCACTGCGGGTAGGCGCCGAAGTCGGCGATGACTCCCATCACAGCCGGCCGGCCTGCCGCCACCGTGATACTCGAGGACGTCCTGTCTGCCATGACTCGGAGCGTACCTCCAGAACCTGCTCAGACCCGACCGGGCAGCCCTGCCGCTAACCCCACTGCAGCACGTACGGCAGCCCCCTGGCCCGGAAGTGGCCGACGTTGATGCACTCGGTGTCGCCGATGCGGACCCGGCTCTGCAGCGGCTGGTGCACATGGCCGAACAGCAGGTAACGCGGTCTGGTCCGGCCGATCGCCGCCAGCAGCGCCTCGCTCCCCCGCTCCATCCGGCGCGCAACGGTGTCATAGAGCAGCTCAGGCACAGCGGGCGGGATGTGGGAGCACAGCACGTCGACCGCGCCGACTGCCGCCACCTTGGCGGCGAACACGTGGTCGTCGAGCTCGTTCGGCGTCCGGTAACTGGTCCGCAGGCCGCCGCCGACGAAACCGAACGTCCAGCCGTCGAGTTCGACCCGCTCGCCGTCCAGGATGTGCTGACCAGGCCGGATATGCTCGGGCCAGAACTTGGGCAGGTCTACGTTGCCGTAGGTCAGGTAGGACGGTACCGGCATGGCCGAGAACAGCTCCGCGTACTGCCTGCAGACCGCCGCCTCGAGGTGCTCGCGCGGGTCGCCGCCCAGCTTCGCCCACAGCGCACCCGACATCTGCCGGGCTTCGTCGAACCGGCCGTCCGTGCGCAGCTCGACCAGCCGCCGCGCCTGCTCGGCGCCGAACAGATCGGGAAATATGCCTTGGCTGTGGTCCGCGTAGTCGATAAACAGCAACAGGTCGCCCAGGCAGATCAGGGCGTCGGCGTCAGCTCCGGCTGTCCGCAGTGCTTCGGTCCGGCCATGTACGTCGCTCACCACGTGCACCCGCATGCACTTACAGTAGGCAAGTCCGGCGCCAGGGCCTAGCCAACCCGAAGGCGCCGTCGGCCCGCCAGCGGGGTAACGTCCACATCACCACGATGGAAACGCGCTAGTGGAGGGTCAGTGCTTGAACTTGGTATCCCTGCCCTCATCGAGGTCCCTGAGGACACAGGCCTGGCCGATGTGGTCTTCAGCAGGGCTGCCGCGGACGCCAATGACGTTGTGCTCCGCAGGCGCTCCGCCGGCGGACAGTGGCTGGATGTCACCGCCGGGCAGTTCCGTGCCGAGGTGTCCGGGCTGGCAAAAGCCCTGATAGCAGCGGGCATCGAGCCCGGTGACCGGGTGGCGCTGATGTCCGCGACGCGGTATGAGTGGACGCTCGCCGACTACGCGATCTGGGCTGCCGGGGCGGTGACCGTTCCGGTTTACGAGACATCATCCGCCGAACAGGTGGAGTGGATCCTCGGCGACAGCGGCGCGAAGGCGGCCATTGCCGAGACGGACAAGCACGCCGGCATCATCTCCGGGCTGAAGGACCGGTTGCCCGATCTCGGCCACCTGTGGCGGATCGGGGCCCTGGACGACCTCGCCGCCACCAGCGCCAGCGTCACCGATGACCAGCTGCACGAGCACCGGGCCAGCCGGCGAGCCGGCGACCTGGCCACCATCATCTACACCTCGGGCACGACCGGCCGGCCCAAAGGCTGCGAGCTCACCCACCGGAACCTGCTGTCCGCGGTCCGCAACGCCGTGCACGGGGCGCTGCCGGAGCTGTTCGAGACCACGGGTGACTCGACCCTGCTGTTCATGCCGCTCGCTCATGTCTTCGCGAGGATCATCCAGATCGGCTGCCTGGAATCGGGCGCCATCCTCGGTCACTGGGAGGACACCGCAACCGTGGCCGACGGGCTGCGCGAGTTCCAGCCGAGCTTCCTGCTCGCGGTACCGCGGGTGTTCGAGAAGGTCTATAACGCCGCCCGGCAGCAGGCCGCGGCGAGCCCGGCCAAGAGCAAGATATTCGCCGCCGCCGCGGGAACCGCTGTCGACTACAGCCAGGCCCTGACTGCGGGCCGTCCGGGCGCGGGACTGCGGCTACGGCACGCGCTGTTCGATCACCTCGTCTACGGCAAGCTGCGGGCCGCGGTGGGCGGTCGCGTCCAGTACGCAGTCTCGGGCGGTGCCCCGCTCGGCGACCGGCTCGGCCATTTCTTCCGCGGCGCCGGGATCACCGTGCTGGAGGGGTACGGCATGACCGAGACCTCGGCAGCGGCCACAGTGAACCGGCCCCGCAGGAACAAGGTCGGCACCGTCGGCCAGCCGCTGCCGGGCGTCACTGTCCGGATCGCCGATGACGACGAGATACTGCTGCGCGGCGGGATCATCTTCACCCGGTACTGGCGTAACGAGACAGCGACCACCGAGACGGTAGACGGCGAGGGCTGGCTGCATACCGGCGACCTGGGCTCCCTCGACGACGAGGGCTTCCTGCGGGTGACCGGGCGGAAGAAGGAACTGATCGTCACCGCGGGCGGAAAGAACGTGGCGCCAGCCGTGCTCGAAGACCGGCTGCGAGCGCACCCGCTGATCAGTCAGTGCATGGTCGTCGGCGACAACAGGCCATTCATCGCATGCCTGATCACGCTGGACCCGGAGTCACTCGACCACTGGAAGAAGCAGCATGGCAAGCCCGCCGGCGCGACAGTGGCGGACCTGGCTAACGACCCCGGCCTGCTCGCTGAGATCCAGGCCGCTGTCGACGACGCCAACAAGGCGGTCTCCAGGGCCGAGTCAATCCGCAAGTTCACGATCTTGCCGGTGGACTTCACGACCGACAATGACTACATCACACCGTCGCTCAAAGTGAAGCGAGCGCTGGTGGCCAAGGATTTCGCGGCCGACATCGAGGCGCTGTACCGGCAAGAGCGGTGAGCGGCCAGCGCGGCCTGGCGAGCACGGCCTGGCGAGCACGAAAGCTCGTCAGCCGGGCTTAGCCGCCGGCCGGCTAGCGGTTCGGCGGCGGAACGCTGCCCGTATCGAGGCGGCTACCTGAGCCGGGCTGTCCCAGATGTCGTGCCAGCCGAAATGCACGACCTCGAAGCCCGCGTCCCGCAGAGCCGCATCCCGGCGCAGCTGGTAGGTCGCCTCGAAGCGGTTGTCGTACTTCAGTTCCCCGTCCGCCTCGGCGACGGTAAGGAACTGCTCCCAGTAGAAGTCCACCCGCGCGATCACCCGACCGCCAGCGCCCAGTGACGCCTGGAGTTGCGGTGGCGGCAGTCCGCAGTCCCGGAATGCCACCCGCGCGATGGACTCCAGCGGCGACTCCGCCAGGGCGTCGGCGAACCGCACGACCGCGGCCGCGCGCTGCAGGCCGGGCCAGCGGTGGCAACTGGCGGCGACCGCGTAAAGCTCGCTCTTGGTCGTGCGCCGAAGGCGCAGCGCGGAATCAGCGGCGACCACGCCGGCCCTGAACGACGAACTCCGTGCCAGGTCCAGCACCGTCCTGGCCGCGGTCGTCACCGGCACGCCGTCGCTACGGCCAGTCTGCCCGCCCGGCAGCGCGGCGTTATGCACACGGACGCCCGGCCGGCTCGTGCGGCTGCCGCTGCCGGGAACCCGAGTGATCGCGATTCCCGGCGGAACCCGGCCCAGAAGGTCAATGCCGAGAAGCCCGGCAGCGGTGTGGTGGCTGGCCGCGGCCTGCGGCCCGAGCGGGACGAGGGCGGCAGCCGCGCGCAGGGCCAGCGCGCCGCGTCCGGTCGCTGTGACCGAACTGACGCGGTCCGCCGGCGCGTAGATGCCGTGACCGAGCCGGATCAGCTCGCCCCGGCCGACCCTGGTACTGACCTGCCTGGCCGAGATCCCGGCGGCGATGAGCTCAGCCAGCGTCGCAATATTCGCTAGTCGTCCTGTTTCTGGCAAATCGCTACGCGTCATGCGGTCCAGGATGCCGTCCCCTACCGACATAGCACGGGAAACTGACACCAGTTGCGGATCTTATGTACTGGTATATCGGATATCGTGCGCACGTTTGGCGTGCTACGTTCAGCGAGGATGTCGCAAAACGGATTAATCGCCGCGAGGGGCGGAGGGTGGCCCCGCGAGGATCTTCTGCAAGCGCTCGGCCACCAAGTCCCACGTCCACTCGCGATCGATCCAGGCCTTGCCCTTCTCCCCCATCGCCGCGGCGCCGGCCGGATCAGCCAGCAGTTGGATCAGCCGCTCGGCCAGCATGCCGGCATTCCGGCCGGAGACCACGTAGCCAGTCTCGCCGTCCAGGACGGCGTCGGGGGCACCGCCCGAGTCGCCGCCGACGACGGGCAGCCCGGTCGCGGAGGCTTCGAGGTAGACGATGCCGAGACCCTCGACGTCCAGCCCGGCCCGCCGCGTCCGGCACGGCATCGCGAATATGTTGCCCACGGCGTAATACGCGGGCAGGTCATCCCAGCTCACCGGGCCGGTGAAGAGCACGGAGCCGGCAACCTTGGTCGCGGCGACCAGCCGGTCAAGCTGCGGCCGGTACGGCCCGTCGCCCACCAGCAGCAGCAACGGGTCGCCCGTTGCCGCGGCACGGACCGCTGGCCACGCCCTGATCAGGGTGTCCTGGCCCTTACGCGGCACCATCCGGGACACGCAGACAACCACCGGGCGGTCTGGCGCGATGCCAAGCTCGCCGCGGATCCGGGCGCCCCCGGCACCGGGTGAGAACACGACCGGATCGACGCCGGGCGCGAGCTTCGCCATCCTGCCAGCCGCCTCGACCGACAGCGCCCTGGCCAGCCGGATCCTGAAGTACTCGGCCAGGTAGGTAAGGACGTCGACGTCGTCGCCGATCCGGCGCAGCAGCGACCTGGCCCCCGGCAGGGCCGCCCAGCCAGCCTCGTGCCCGTGCGTGATCCCGACGATCCGCTTCGCGCCCGCCCGGCGCAGCCGCGGCGCCAGCAGCCCGAGCGGCGCGGCGGCCCCGAACAGCACCGTGTCGCAACCGTGCTCGGCAAGCAGCGCGCAGGCCCGTTCGCCTACCGACCGCAGCGGCAGCATCAGCGACCCCGGGTGCCTGATGACCGGGAACGGCTGCCTGGCATCGAACTCGGCGGCACCTGCCCAGGCCGGAGCGTAGACCACGACCCCATCAGATGGGAGCCGGGTCGACAGCGAGTGCACGAATGACTGAATCCCGCCGCGCCGCGGCGGAAAGTCGTTGGTGACGATCAGCACCTTGCTCATCTGGCCGCGCTCACGTCGTGCTCATCGGGCCGACATCATCACTCATCTGGGCCGACATCATCGGGGTTGGAATCACCGGACTGCCATCCACGCCCTGTCAGCTGAGCCGGTGCCGCTTGGCCCGGTCAGCCGGACCAGGGCACCACCGGGCGCCGCCGCGCATGGATGCCCGAACTGGCGGACCCTGATCATACGCGGCGCCCGGACGCGCCGCGGTCAGGCAGGCAGGTGCCCGTCACTGCGCGGTGGCTGGCCCGGCTGGCCGCTACGGCCGGACGGCTTCGTCGAGGTTCTGCAGATACCAGCCTTGCAGCGGGATGAGCTCGACGTACGCTCCGGTGTGCGGCGAATCGATGAGCTTGCCGCCGCCGACGTAAATACCGACGTGACTGTTTCCGGCGAAGCCTAGGATGTCGCCCAATTGTAGATACTTTGTGACGTTTCCAGACACCAAGTCGACCTGGGGAAGCCCGGCTTCCTGTGCGTAGCTGGTCCGCGGGATCGACACGCCGGCGTGAGCCCAGGCCTCCATGGTCAGGCCGGAGCAGTCGAAGCCGGCCGCGCACGGGCCGGTGCCACCCCAGGCGTACGGGCAGCCGATCTGCGCGTAGGCGTACGCGACTGCCTTCTCTGCCTGCGTCGTGAGCGGGCCCTTGTACTTGAAGCCGGTCTGGCCGCCGCCCGGGCCGAGCCCAACCTGCTGCGCCGGGCTGAGCTGGTTGAGCAGCGTCGTCTCGTTGTTCACCAGCTTGTTCATCTGCGCCCTGCGCTTGGCCAGGCTGTTCTTGAGCTCGACGATGCCGGCCTTGGTTCGCTGCGCGAGCAGCTGGGTGCTGGTGAGCTGCCGGGTGGCCGCGAGGAACTGCTCGATCTGGGCGTTGCTGCTGTTCGACAGTTCCAGCAGGATTGACGACTGGTCCAGGATCTGCTGCGGGTTGCCCGACGTGAGCAAGGCAATCGAGGAGTTGAGGCCGCCGTCCTCGTAGTCTGCCACCGCGATCCGGCTGATCTGCGCGCGCATCGCGGCGAACCGGGTGGAGTCGGCCGCAATCTCCCTGTCGACCAGGCCCAGTTCCTGATCGGTGGCCTGGAGCTGCTGCTTGACCTGAGCGTACTGCTGGTCGAGCTGGTCAGCCCTGAACTGCAGTGACTTGAGTCTGGCCTGCACCTGGCTGACCGTCGGCGCCGGTGCCGCCCCGGCGCTGCCCGTCACGCCCAAGAGCAGCCCGGCGGCGAAGACCGCGACGGTGACAGCCGCGGCACGTTGCCTGACGATCCTTCGAACTGACGGCGGCGTATGCACCTGCGCGACACGCTCCTTCTTCCACTTTCGCCTACCGGGTCAGCTGACGGGTTCGGGCTGTGGAAGGCTGCCCTACTGCCCGGCTCGGGTCCGGGCCGATTCACCCCTGGCGGGCGGCGCACCTGCGCGCTCCACCTGATGGGTCCCCGGTTCTCCAGCCGGCCGCCTGGCCGGCGAACGGAGATTCGGCTGCACGGCCGGTCGCCGCCGCCGAATGGCGGCTGCTAAGCGATACGGCTCGCTGCATGACCCTAGTAGTGGTGCGATGGTGGATTCAACCGCTTCGCACACTCTCCCGCCGTGTCCTTTCCCGCGCACCCGCCCACGGCAGCCGCCCGGCGCCCGCCTGCGCCCGCCCGGCGCGCCTGATGCCGGACTGTCGGCACCGGGTCCTAGCGTGACATCGTGACCGGAGTTCTGGCAGAGCTCACCCTGGTGGTGGTTGACGTCGAGACCACGGGCTGGCTCCATGAGCAGGCAGAGCTCACCGAGATCGGCGCCGTGCGGCTGACCGGCGGCCGGCTCACGGGCGAGTTCTCGTCGCTGGTCCGCCCGGCCGGCCCCATTCCGGCCGACATCACCGCGCTGACCGGGATCACCGACGCCATGGTCGGCAGGGCTCCGCTGGCCGCACCGACGCTGCGCGCGTTCCTCGCATTCGCCGGTGACTGCGTGCTGGTCGCGCACAACGCTCCCTTTGACATCGGGTTCCTCACGGCCGCCTGCGCAGCCGCCGGGATCGCCTGGCCGCGGGCGGCCGTACTGGACACCGCGGTCCTGGCAAGGCTGCTGCTGAGCCCTGATGACGTACCTGACTGCCGGCTCGGCACCCTGGCAGATTTCTTCGCCGCCAGGACCGCGCCGTGCCACCGCGCACTGGCGGACGCCAAGGCGACTGCGGACGTGCTCGCTGGGCTGCTCGACCTCGCCGCTGGCCGGCGCCCGCCGGCCAGGTCCCGTCTCCTTCGCGTCGCGAGCTAGCCGGGCTGCCAGCAGTGCGCACCGGCCGCTACGAGCGCAGATGCGGGCGATGCGACGAGCCCGGCCGCGACCGCCGGCCCCGACGGCCGGCCCGGACGGGCCCGGACGGCCGGCCCGGACGGCCGGCCCGGACGGCGCGCACCAGCGGCCCGGCGTACGCTACTGCCGCGGCCGGGGCGCGGGATCCCGCCAGGTGCAGGAGGAAGCTGTGGTCACCGCAATAGTTCTCATCAAGGCCGACGTGGCCAGCATCCCCGAGACAGCCGAGGCCATCGCCCAGATCCCGGCCGTTACGGAGGTGTACTCAGTGACCGGCGAGTTCGACCTGGTCGCCATCGTGAGGGTTCGCGGTCACGACGAACTCGGCGACGTCATCCCTGGCACCCTGAACAAGGTCGATGGCGTGACGCACACCGAGACCCATATCGCGTTCCGCACCTACTCCCGGCATGATCTCGAGGCCGCCTTCGCGCTCGGCTACAGCGAGTCCTGAGACGCAGCGAGCCGCCGGCTGGCGCTGACCCACCGCTCCAGCAGGGCCGCGGCTGCCCCCGAATCGACCGCGGCCGCGGCTCTGGCGTAGCCGTCGGCCAGCGCCCGCCGCAGCACTTCCGGGCCGGCCACGCCGGCCTCGGCCGCCAGCGCGGCGCCCGCGTTCAGCAGGGCGGTCTCGCGGACCGGGCCAGGGCTGCCGGACAGGAACGCCCGCACGACCGCGGCGTTGTGCGCCGGGTCGCCGCCCAGCAAGTCGGCGGGCACCGAGCGCGGAATGCCGAGATCGGCCGGCTCGAACGTGGTCTCGCTGACCGTGCCGTCATGCACGATCCAGACGGTGGACGGCGCGGTCGTGGTGAGCTCGTCGAGGCCGTCCTCGCCATGGAACACCAGCGCGGTGCAGCCGCGGCCAGCCAGCACGCCCGCCAGGATCGGGCCCATCCGCGGGTCAGCCACGCCAAGTGCCTGCGCAGCCGGCCTCGCCGGGTTCGCCACCGGGCCGAGGACATTGAAGACCGTCGGCACGCCCAGCTCGCGCCGGGGCACGATCACGTGCCGGAGCGCGGGATGGTAAAGCGGCGCGAACAGGAATCCGGCGCCGATCTCCGCCACGAGTTGCTCGGTGGCCGGCGCCGGCAGGTCGATGACCACGCCCAGCGCTTCCAGCACGTCGGCGGTCCCGCTGGCCGAGGAGGCCGCCCGGTTACCGTGCTTGACCATCCGGGCACCCGCCGCCGCGGCGGCGATCGTGCCCATGGTGGAGATGTTCACGGTGCGCGCACCGTCTCCGCCGGTGCCGACGAGATCGACCGTCCGGCCCCCGATGGAGATCGGCGTGGCATGGTCGAGCATCGCCTGGGCAAGGCCGGTGACCTCGCCGGCGGTCTCGCCCTTGATCCGCAGCGCCACGCCGAATCCGGCAATCTGGGCGGGGGTTGCCGCGCCGTCCATGATCTCGTTCATGGCCCAGGCTGCCTCGTCGGCCGTCAGGTGCTCGCCCCGTATCAGCGCGCCGAGAATCGCCGGCCAGGTTGTACGCGAATCCATCTGCGGCCACCTCGGTATGGTCTGCTGGGCTTGGCCCGCTAGGCCTTGACGACTGTGCTGCCGGCCGCCCGCTGGCGCATCAGCGCGGCAAGTTCCCTGGCCACCTCCACCGGGTCGATCGGGTGGCTGACCACAGCCTCAGCCCGCGACCAGGTGGCAAGCCAGCCATCGGCCGGCCGGCCGATGATCAGCAGCACCGGCGGGCAATTGTAGATCTCGTCCTTGGCCTGGCGGCAGACCCCCATCCCGCCAGCCGGCTGAGCCTCGCCATCCACGATCATCACGTCCACTCCGCCGGCATCCAGCAGCCGGAACAGCATCGGCTCGGTGGCCACCTCGATGATCTCGGCCTCCGGCACGTCAGGGGCCGGACGGCGGCCGATCGCGAGCCGCACCCGGCTCCGGGTCCCGGCATCATGGCTATAAACGACAACCTTCATGTCATGGATGGTACCGACCCGGGGGGTCGGGCTACGCACGCCTACGCGGTGTCGTAATAATGGCCCCGTGGTCACAGCATCTACTGAGGTAACCCCGCGCGGGATTACCAGCCGGCCCAACCTCGTGAGCGTGGGCACGATCATCTGGCTGTCGTCCGAGCTGATGTTCTTCGCAGCCCTGTTCGCGATGTACTACACCATCCGCTCAGTTGACAAGGGCCTGGGCCAGCCGTGGCCGCAGGCGCACCTCGACCTGCGGCTCGCCACGATCAACACGATCGTGCTGCTGCTGTCCAGCGTCACCTGCCAGATGGGCGTGTTCGCGGTTGAGCGGCACCAGATCAGGCGGGGCGGCCGCATCTGGAACGTGCCGCAGTGGGGCCTGCGCGAGTGGTATGTGCTGACCTTCTTCATGGGCTTGTACTTCGACCTCGGCCAGGGCTGGGAGTGGCTGTCCCTCATCCACGACCAGCACGTCACCGTGGCCTCCAGCAACTACGGGTCGGTGTTCTACCTGACCGAGGGATTCCACGGCCTCCACGTCGCAGGCGGGCTGGTCGCGTTCTTGTTCCTGCTCGGCAGGACGTTCGCCGCCAAGAAGTTCACGCTCGAGCAGCAGACCAGCGCCATCGTCGTGTCCTACTACTGGCACTTCGTCGACGTGGTCTGGATCGGCCTGTTCACCACCATCTACCTGATCCACTGAGCGGGAACTGGGGTTAGCTGTGAGCTGGATCACCGCCAGGCGCCGGCACCCGGCCGCCGGGTACCTGGTCGTCGCCTTCGTGCTCGTCCTCGTCGGCATGGCCTATGCCGTCATCACCGGCGGCAGCGCGTCCGCGTCGTCCCCCGTGTCTGCCAACTCGGCGCAGGTCGCCCAGGGCCGCAACCTGTTCCTCGAGGACTGCGCGACCTGCCACGGGATGTTCGCTCAGGGAGTCAACGGCCAGGCGCCCGGCCTCATCGGCGTCGGCGCCGCCGCGGTCGACTTCCAGGTGAGTACCGGCCGGATGCCCGCCGCGAAGCTCGGCGCCGAGAACCCGCGCAAGCCGCCGCGCCTGACCCCGTCGCAGACCAGGGCAGTCGCCGCCTACATCCAGTCGCTGGGCGGCGGCCCGCCGATCCCGTCAGCCGCTCAGGTGAGCACTTACGGTGCCAATGTGGGCCTCGGCCAGCAGCTGTTCGTCGCGAACTGCGCGGCCTGCCACAACTTCGTCGGTGCCGGCGGCGCGCTGACCAACGGCAAGTACGCTCCGGCCCTGACGCAGTCCACGCCCACCCAGATCTACGAGGCGATGCTCACCGGCCCGGAGGCCATGCCGGTGTTCAACGACCTCACGGTCACGCCGCAGGAGAAGCGGGACATCATTGCCTACGTCACGCAGGTCCGCGCGGAGCCGAACCCCGGCGGGTTCAGCCTGGGCCGGGTTGGACCAGCGACCGAGGGCCTGGTGGCGTTCCTCGGCCTGCTCTTTTTCATGGTGCTGGCGGCACTCTGGATCACTGCGAAGCACGGGAAGGCTCATGAGTGACACCAACTCCCCAGGACAGCCCGACTCCGGGAACTCAGGAGAGCTCTCCTGGCCTGAGTACCTGACCGGAGGCGAGAGCCGCGGAGCTGTCCCGCCCGGCGCTCAGGCCGCCGAACCCGAAGGCCATGCCGCCCCGCACCGGGTGATCGGCACGCCGCCGCCGGCGGTGGCCAGGAAGCTGCTGGCGGCCGACGGCGGCGGAATCAGCCGCGAGACAGTCAGGGAACTGCCGGCCGAACCCGACGACCCGCGCCGGGCGAAGCGGGTCGAGAAACTCGTCGCGGCCTGCTTCCTCGTCGCCGGACTGGCCGGGCTGGCCTTCATGGTGTTCTACGGCACGATCGGCGTGGGCTCGATCACCAATGTGCTGCACTCCAACCTGGCGCTCGGCGGCTCGATGGCGCTGATGTTCCTGCTGCTGGGAATCGGGACGGTGCTCTGGGTGCGGCACCTGATGCCGACGGTCGAGCTGGCCGAGGACCGGCATCCGATGGCTGCTACCCCGCAGGAGCGCGCCGCTTTCAAGGAGACCTTCCAGGAGGGCGCCGAGGCGAGCCAGTTCGTCAAGCGCCCCATCATCCGCCGGTCGCTGATCGCGGCGACCATCCCGATGGCCGTCGCGCCGATATTCCTGCTGCGTGACATGGGCCCGTTGCCTGGCACCTCACTCGACACCACGGTCTGGCGCAAGGGCCTGCGGCTGCTTGTCTACGGCACTGGCCGGCCCATCTCCGCAGCCGAGTTCAACTCCCCCGGCGCGCTCATCAGCGTCGGGCCCGAGGGGTACCTCGACAACGACAACGCGATGGCGAAGGCAGCAGTCAGCCTGATCAAGTTCCGGCCGGGCGAGCTGGTCTACGGCCCGCCCGCGCGGCCGGGCGGCCCGTCGGTGCGCGACAAGGTCGTCCCGAACTGGACCGTGGACAACATCGTGGCCTACTCCAAGATCTGCACGCACCTGGGCTGCCCGGCGGCACTGTACGAGCAGACCACGCACCGGATCCTGTGCCCGTGCCATCAGTCCACTTTCCTGGCCACTGAAGGCGCCAAGGTGATCTTCGGGCCGGCCACCAGGCCGCTGCCGCAGCTGCCGATCGGCGTCGACTCCGAGGGTTATCTCATCGCCACCGGGCCGTTCAACGAGCCGGTAGGCCCGAGCTTCTGGGAGCGGTCATGAGCGTCGAGAGGGCGCTAGAGGGCGTCGGCACATTCCTCGACGACCGGCTGCACGGCGCCCGTGGCGTACGAGTCCTGCTGCGGAAGGTCTTCCCCGATCACTGGTCGTTCCTGCTCGGCGAGATCATCCTGTACTCGTTCATCATCCTGCTGCTGACCGGGACGTTCCTGACGCTCTGGTTCCAGCCGAGCATGACCGACGTCATCTATCACGGCTCGTATATCCCGCTGCGCGGCGTCAGGATGAGCGAGGCCTATGCCTCGACGCTGAACATCAGCTTCGACGTCCGCGGCGGCCTGCTCATGAGGGAGATCCACCACTGGGCCGCCGACCTGTTCATGGCCGCGATCATGGCGCACATGATCCGGGTCTTCTTCACCGGCGCTTACCGCAAGCCGCGCGAGATCAACTGGCTGATCGGCATTGTGCTGTTCACCCTCGGCATGTTCGAGGGCCTCTTCGGCTACTCGCTGCCCGACGACCTGCTGTCCGGAGCCGGCTTGCGGATCACCGAGGGTATCCTGCAGTCGCTCCCGATCGTGGGCACGTACCTGGCGTTCTTCCTGTTCGGCGGCCCGTTCCCCGGCCACGAGATCATCCCGCGGCTGTACATCCTGCACGTTCTGGTGATACCGGGCCTGATCCTGGCACTGGTGACCGTGCACTTGTTCCTGATGTTCCATCAGAAGCACACCCAGATGCCGGGCAAGGGCCGCACGAACACGAACGTCGTGGGCTCGCCGATGTACCCGTACTTCATGGCGAAGACCGGCGCGTTCTTCTTCTTCACCTTCGCAGCCCTGGCGCTGGCCGCGACGTTCGCCCAGATCAACCCGATCTGGCTGTACGGGCCGTACAACCCGGTGGCCATGTCGGCGGGCTCGCAGCCGGACTTTTACATGGGCGCGCTCGAGGGCTCGCTGCGCATGTTCCCGGCCTGGCAGTGGGTAATGTTCGGCCATACCTGGGCCTTCAACGTGTTCGTGCCTGCCCTCCTGCCGCTCGGCATCATCTTCGGCGGCGCCGCGATCTGGCCGTTCCTGGAACAATGGATCACCGGCGACCGGAGCGAGCATCATCTCAACGACCGGCCGCGGAACGCTCCTACCAGGACCGCCCTGGGCATCGCGATGATCACCTTCTACGGCGTCCTGTGGGCTGAGGGCGCCAACGACATCATCGCCAACCACCTGGACATCTCGCTGTACCTGACGACCTGGATTGCCAGGGTCGCGTGGCTCGTCGCACCGATTCTCGCCTACATCATCACCAAGCGGATCTGCCTCGGCCTTCAGCGCAAGGACAGGCACCTGCTCGAGCACGGCGTGGAAACCGGGATCATCAGGCAGCTGCCTGGCGGCGAGTTCATCGAGGAGACCAGGCCCGTCGATGAGGAGGCACTGGCCGTGCTGACCTCGCGGTCCGAGCTGCCGCCGCTGCCGTCCCTGGAGGCAGCCGAGGGCGAGGTTCCACCGCCCGGTATGCGCGGCGCTCTCGGCAAGGTGCGTGAGCGGCTCTACAACGTCGTTACCGAGAGCGTTCCGCTGCCCGAATCGCACGGGAACGGGCACGGCAACGGCCACGCGCTTGAGGCGGTCGGTGCCGACGAGCACGGCCAGGGGTCACTCCCGGCAGGCACCGGCACCGAACAGCGGGGCGGTCAGGACCAGCACTAGCTGGCATCGCTCACACAGCGGATCACATCAGGCCCGGCGCCGCTGACGCCGGGCCTGATGCTTGCTCGCCCGCCGGGCCGGAGCGGCCGGCAGCATGCTCGACATGGGAACCGGAGGCGGTGAACGGCTGGCGCGTTCGCGCCCGTCGCCAGCAGGCACGAGGCCTTGCTCGTCGCCAGCAGGCACGAGGCCTTCCTGGCGACCGAGGTCAGCCGGGTCCTGACGGCTGGCGGCGTGTTCATCACCCAGCAGGTCGACTTCCACAGCTCTACGACGACCTGTACCGGCTGCTCGGGCTGGCGATCCCCGAGCAGCCTGACAGCTGGCTTCCGCTCGCGCGACAGCAACTGCGCGGCGCCGGCCTGGTTGCAGAGGCCGCGATTCGCGGCGAGGAGCGTTACTTCCGGGACGTCGGCGCGGTTATGCATTACCTGCGCGCGGTCAGCTGGGCCATCCCGGGGTTCAGCCTCGACGCCTGCGCCGCGCGCTTGCGAACAGCGCACGAGTCCCCGCAACCGCGGCCGCTGACCGTGCGCGGCCGCCGCTTCATGATCGTCGCGGCTAAGCCCGGCTAACGTGGCAGCTACCGCCGTTCCCGGCGAGCAGCAACGCCCGAGCACCGCGAGCGCCAGCCGGATCAGTGCGCGTAGTGGCCGCGGTAGTACTCGAACACGAAGCCGATGACCGCCAGCAGAGTCGCCAGCAACCCGATCAGGAACAGCCACCAGCCGACGGCAACGCCGAGCGCCGCCGTGGCGGCGGCCAGGCCGACGAACAGCGGCCACCAGCTGTGCGGGCTGAAGAAGCCCAGCTCGCCCACGCCCTCGTCGATCTCGCCGTCAGGGTTGTCCTCTGGCCGCTCGGGCAGCCGGCGGCCGGTGAACAGCAGGTAGAAGCCGACCAGGAAGGCCAGGCAGACCGCCAGCGCGAGGGCCGTGGTACCCGTCGGGTCGTGCGAGAAGTACCAGTAGACGACGTCTGACGCGCCGAAGAAGGTCGCGCAGCCCAGGAACAGGTACGCCTCTACTTTCACGAGCGGGCTCCGATCGACTGCTGCTGATGCTCCAGTTCCCGGTCACGACCCGACCTGATGTGCGGGTAATGCAGGTCGAAGGCCGGCCGCTCGGACCTGATCCGGGGAATGGCGGTGAAATTGTGCCGGGGCGGCGGGCAGGAGGTCGCCCACTCCAGCGAGTTGGCGAAGCCCCACGGGTCGTCCGCGGTGACGGTCTCCCCCGTCTTCCAGGTCTTGTAGACGTTGTAAAGGAAGACGAACGTCGATGCGCCGAGCACGAACGAGCTGACTGAGGAGATGTCGTTCAGCGTCGTGGCCAGGTGCGGCAGGAACGGATAATTCGCGATCCGCCGTGGCATGCCCATCAGGCCCAGCCAGTGCTGCACCAGGAACGTGCCGTTGAAGCTGAGGAAGACGAGCCAGAAATGCCACTGGCCGAGCCGGTTGTCCAGCATTTTCCCGGTCCACTTCGGCCACCAGAAGTAGAACCCGCCGAACATGCAGAACACCACGGTGCCGAACAGCACGTAATGGAAGTGCGCCACCACGAAGTAGGAGTCGCTGACCGCGAAGTCCAGCGGCGGGGAAGCGAGGATGACGCCGGTCAGGCCGCCGAACAGGAACACGGCCATGAACCCGAGGATGAACAGCATCGGTGCTTCGAAGGTGATCTGGCCGCGCCAGATCGTGCCGACCCAGTTGAAGAACTTCACTCCGGTAGGCACCGCGATCAGGAACGTCATGAACGAGAAGAACGGCAGCAGCACCGCGCCGGTGGTGAACATGTGATGCGCCCACACCGTCAGCGACAGGCCGGCGATCGCGATCGTGGCCGCGACCAGGCCCTTGTAGCCGAACAGCGGCTTGCGGGAGAAGACCGGCAGGATCTCGGTGGCGATGCCGAAGAACGGCAACGCCACGATATAGACCTCGGGATGGCCGAAGAACCAGAACAAGTGCTGCCACAAGATGGCGCCGCCGCTGTTGGCCGAGAACACCTGCGCGCCGAGCTTCCTGTCGATCTCCAGTACCAGCAGCGCGGCGGCCAGCACCGGGAACGCCAGCAGGACCAGCATCGAGGTCAGCAGGATGTTCCAGGTGAAGATCGGCATCCGGAACATGGTCATGCCCGGCGCGCGCATGCACAGGATCGTGGTGACGAAGTTCACGCCGCCGAGGATCGTGCCGAGGCCGGACAGCACCAGGCCCATGATCCACATGTCGCCGCCGAGGCCAGGCGAGTACTGCGCGTTGGTCAGCGGCGAGTAGGCATACCAGCCGAACGAGGCGGCCCCGCCCGGCGTCAGGAAGCTCACCAGCAGGATCAGCCCGCCGAAGGTGAACATGTAATAGCTGAGCAGGTTCAGCCGCGGGAACGCCACGTCCGGCGCGCCGATCTGCAGCGGCATGATCTCGTTCGCGAACCCCACGAACAGCGGCGTGGCGAACAGCAGCAGCATGATCGTGCCGTGCATGGTGAACAACTCGTTGTACTGCTGGTCGGACACGATGTGGTTGTCCGGGCCCATCAGCTGCGCCCGCATGATCATCGCCATCAGGCCGCCGATCATGAAGAACCCGAACGACGTGATCAGGTACAGGTGACCGATGATCTTGTGGTCAGTCGAGGACAGCCAGTCCGCCAGGACCGAGCCCTTGCGGTAGGTGCGCCGAGTCGCCGGGAGGCCGGTCACGCCGACCGGAACGGACTCGTTGTAGGCCGTCACTGAGCGCCCCCAGATGCGTTCTGCAGCTTCTGCTGCGCGGTAATCCATGACTTGAACTGGGCGGGAGTCACGATCTTGATCCGGAACAGCATTCGGCTGTGGTACAGGCCGCACAGCTCCGAGCACCGGCCGATGGTGTCAGGACCGCTGTACAGCGTGGCCGTCGGCGTCACCTGGAAGTGGTTCGGGTGACCGGGAATGACGTCGCGCTTGAAGTCGAAGGGCAGCACCCAGAACGAGTGGATCACGTCGTTAGAGGTCAGGTTGAACCGGACCGTCTCGTGATCGGGGATCTCCAGCAGCGGCAGGTATTTCTCGTTGTCACCAGGGCCGAGCGTGCCGTTCCACATCTGGCCGACCTCGGTGACGCCGTTAGCCGAGTTCCTGACCGCGTACTGCGGGTACTGGAACTCCCAGCTCCACTGGAAGCCGGTGACGTCGACGACGACCTGCGGATGGGGGGACAGCGCGTCGATCCTGTTCTCGTCGCGCGCGGTGAAGTAAAACAGCACGCCGACCATGATGAACGGGACCACCGTGTACATGATCTCGATCGGCAGGTTGTACCTGACCTGGTACGGGATCGCGTCGCTGCGCTTGCGATGGAAGATCACCGCCCACAAGATCCCGCCCCAGACCACCGCCCCGACGCAGAACGCGGCGATCCACGCGCCCTGCCACAGATGGACGGTCAGCTTAGCCTGGGTGGTGAGCGGATTGCGCAGCCCGAGGTTATCTACCCACGAGGAATCGCAGCCTGTCGTGAGGAGAGCCAGCGCAACGGCCGCGGCGGCACGCGGCAGCCAGCGCCGGAGCAGCCGCGCCGGTGACCCGCGGCCTGGCGCGCCGGGCCGGGGCTCCTCGGCACGATTGTTGGGACTCACAGGTGGCCTTCCCAGCAGCTAAGTCCCGGCGTCAGCGGCCGGTTGAGTTCGACGTCCTACAGCCTGTCGTGGAAAACAGTACAACGACCCCGGCTGCAGGCAGGGGGTACCCCCGGCCTCCGCGACAATTCGTTACCGGCGTGGCGTTACCGGGGCTTGCCGGCCGGTCAGCCAGCGCCCCGGCGGCCGGGTCAGCTGGCTGCCGGGCGGGCGCCTAGAGTCGGTGACGTGGCGTATTTCGACGCGGCCTCGGCCGAGCCACTGCACCGCAGCGGCCGGGAAGCGCTGCTCGCTGCCCTGGACGAAGGCTGGGCCGACCCGGCCCGGCTGCACCGCGAGGGCAGGCGGGCGCAGTTGCTGCTTGACCAGGCGAGGGAGGCGACGGCGGCTGAGCTTGGCTGCCGCCCGGACGAACTGTCGTTCACGAGCTCGGGCACCCAGGCGGTGCACCTGGCCGTACTCGGTGCCGTGCAGGCCAGGCAGTCCGCCGCGCGCGGCCCCGGGCACCTGGTCGAGAGCGCCGTCGAGCACTCCAGCGTGCTGGCCGCCGCCGACTGGCTGGCGCGACGGACCGGTACCGCTGTCACGATCACCGGAGTCGACCAGGCCGGCCGGGCGGACGTGACCGAGTTTGCCGCCGCGGTGCAGCGTGACCGCACCCTGCTGGCCTGCCTGCAGTCCGCCAATCAGGAAGTTGGCACCCTCCAGCCGGTCGCTGAGGTGACGGCCGCCTGCCTGGATTCCGGCGTTCCCCTCCTGGTGGACATCGCGGCCTCAGCCGGCCGGATGCCGGTGCCCGGCGGCTGGGCGCTGCTCACCGCGAGCGCGCGCAAGTGGGGCGGGCCGGCCGGCGTGGGCGTGCTGGCCGTGCGCAAGGGAACCCGCTGGCGTGAGCCGTTCCCGGCCGACGACCGGGAGAACCGGCGGGTTCCGGGCTTCCCGAACGTGCCGGCGGTGCTGGCCGCCGCCGCGTCCCTGACGGCAGTGAGCAGGGAACGCGGCAGTACCGACACCGCGCTGCGCGCTCTGGTCGACAGGATCCGCTCGGAGGTACCGCGGACTGTGCCGGATTCCGTCGTGCACGGCGACCCAGCGGCGCGGCTGCCGCACATCGTCACCTTCTCGTGCCTGTACGTCGATGGCGAGGCGCTGGTCACCGAACTTGACCGGGCGGGCTTTTCAGTTTCGTCCGGCAGCGCCTGCGCGGCCGGGAGCGGGCAGCCGAGCCACGTGCTCGCCGCTATGGGCGCGCTTACCCACGGGAACGTGCGGGTATCGCTGCCCCGTGATGTCAGTGCAGCAGCAGTGAGCGAGTTCCTTGACGCGCTGCCGCCGATCGTGGCAAGGGTGCGCGACACTGTGAGGGCAGGCACTGCGGCCGCGCCCGCTAGCGACCCCCGGTCGCCAGACCCACGCGGCGCAGTGAAGCGGCCAGGGAGGTAAGAGCGTGAGCCGCCAGCAGCGCGGGGGACGTCCGGGCGGCCGGCCGGGCGCGCACGCCCGGCCGGGAGCGGCAACCCGTTCGGCCGGGCAGCCCGCCGCCCGGCGCCCGGCCGGGCCGGAACCAGGTGCCGTTCCGGCGGCCGGCCCGCTGGCGTGCGCTC
The DNA here is from genome assembly GCA_027314515.1 of Actinomycetota bacterium. Taxonomy (GTDB): domain Bacteria; phylum Actinomycetota; class Actinomycetes; order Streptosporangiales; family Streptosporangiaceae; genus JAJYUU01. Next base: position 42,926 of record DAHVAR010000238.1, on the reverse strand, counting down.
CGGCGCTGGTCCTCGATGCGCTCGGTAAGAAGTGCCCGATCCCGATCATCATGCTGGCCGACCGGATCTGTGAGGTCGGAGTCGGCCAGCTCGTCGAGGTGCTGGCCGACGATCCCGCCGCGAAGACAGACCTGCCCGCCTGGTGCGCGCTGAAGTCGCAGGAGTTCGTCGGGTCGGCCGCGCTGCCGGCCGGCTGGTCCTTCCTGGTGCGGCGCAGCTACTGACCTGACGGCTACTGTCCGGGGCCGCCGGGCTCGTCGACGGGACGGAACCGGTCGGCAAACCTCCGGTCGGTCTCCCACCAGGGCCGCTGAGCGACCGGCAGCGCCGGCTCGCCGGCTGCGGCCAGTCCGTCGCCCGCCGCCGACACGGTCGTCGCGGCAGCCTTGCCAGCACAGCCAGCACCGCCATCACGGCCAGCACCGTCAGCACCGTCAGCACCGCCAGCTCCGGCGGCGATCGCAACGGCTGCCGCGTCCCGTGCGTCCAGTTCGGCGTCGATCACCTGCGCGTCCGCCTCGTCCTCCCGGATCATCTGGATGAGCTGAGCGGCCAGGAACGGCAGGCCGACCACGTCGCCGAAGACCCACAGCACGCCACCGCCCAGGACCTGGGCCGTCGCCAGGCTGGGTCCCCACGGCCGGGCGAGAGCGTGGTAGTACGCGCCCCCGAGGCGGCTGGTGTCGGCGATGCAGGCAAGGCCGAGAAACGCATCGCCCAGCACCTCCGCCGCGCTGACCCAGAGCGTGACCACATAGGGGTACGCCCTCGGCACCGGGTCGACCCGCAGCAGCGTCCAGAAGAACACGAAGCCGGGCACGGCAAGCGCGAGATGGGTGAGCTGCGCGACCAGAACCGACCTGAAGCCGGCCGCGTACCACGGCGTGAAGTAGATCAGGAACGGAGTGAGGACGAGGACGAAGGCCGTGATCCCGGGGAACAATGCCAGCCGGGCGGGCTTGCTCACGATCGCCCGCTGCAGCCAGGGGCCGAACCGCGGCACCGTCTCGATCACCAGCGTCAGCGGACGGCCCATGGCCATGAACAGCGGCACGACTAGCAGGAACAGGATCGTCTGCACCGACCGCATGTAGAACAGGACGGCGTAGTACACGCCGATCGACGACATCGTCGCGACGACGACGAAGCCCAGCCCGAGACCGCAGAACGCGATAATGCGGCCGGCCGGCCAGGGCTCCCCGCGACGGCGGATCCGCCGCACTCCGGCTAGATACGCCGCCCCGAGCACCACGATGACAGCCAGCGACCACGGATCGAGCGTCCAGGAGATGAACGCACGGGGGAACGTCAGCTGCGGCGGGCCATGGTAACCAACGGCAATCGCAGCGAGCATGCACGTTACGCTACCCCGGCCGGCCGGCCGGCGGTGCGGCCGGCTACTACGCAGCGTCGTTTCACTACCGGCCGTCCGGATCGCGGCCAGCGCGGTCGTGCTGGCCGCGATCGCGGGGCCGCTAGCCGAGGTGCGCCAGGATCTCCGCTGCGGCCGCCTGGCCGTAAGACGTCGCGCAGCGGCTGGCGAGCTCGGCAGGCGAAAGCTTGTACTCCTGGGTGCCGGTGGTCTCCAGGGCCTGCACGGCGAGGAGGTTGCCGAGCTGGGCTGCGCGCTCCCGGCTGAGCCCGAAGGCTTCCGCGGCCAGGAACCCGGCCCTGAACGCGTCGCCAGCGCCGGTCGGGTCGGCGGGGGCCACATCCTTGACGGGACCGACAAGCAACGGCTCGTGCCCCGCGAGGTCCACCCTGGCGCCGTCCGCGCCGAGCGTGGTGACCCGCACGCGGACCTGCGCGGTCAGCTCAGCGTCGCTCCAGCCCGTCTTGTGCTCGATAAGCGAGGCTTCGTAGTCGTTGCAGAACAAGTACGCCGCCCCGGTCACCAGCTCCTTGATCTGCTCGCCGTCAAGGACAGCAAGCTGCTGGGAGGTGTCATTGGCGAACGGTATCTCAAGTGCCCGGCATTGCCTGGTGAAGCTGAGCATGGCAGCAGGGTTGCCGGCGCCGATCACGACCAGGTCGACCTGGCCCGCCAGCCCGGTCAGGTCCATGCTGGCGTCGTCGTTCATCGCGCCTGGATAGAAGGACGCGATCTGGTTCAGGTCGGTGTCGGTCGTGCAGACGAACCGTGCCGTATGCAGGACCGCCGACTCACCCACTCCGCTGGTGTCCACGCCGTGCGCATCCAGCCAGGCACGGTAGTCGGCGAAGTCGCGGCCGGCACTGCCGACCAGCAGTGGCCGCAGCCCGAGGCAGCCCAGCCCGAAGGCGATATTGGCGGCCACGCCGCCGCGCCGGATCTCCAGGCCGTCAACGAGGAACGACACCGAGACCTTGTCGAGCTTGTCGGCGAGCAACTGCTCGGCGAACCGGCCGGGAAAGGTCATCAGGTGGTCGGTCGCGATCGACCCGGTCACTGCAATGCGCATCTGAGGCTCCGTCTTGTCTGCCCTGCCGATTACCTGTCCCGCTGGCGGGCCAAAGGTTACCCGCCCCGCTCACCGTGCGCACCCGCCGGAGATCTATTCGCCGGCCTGGCCGGGTAAGGTCCCCTGGGTGACCCACTGGGATCAGCTAGCGGCGGCTGGCTTCGCCGTCCCGGCCCACGCCGACGTCGATGCCCTGGCTGCCGACCTGGCCGAGGCGCTGGCCGACTCGGACCCGCGGATTCGCGACGGCGCGGCTTATGCGGTGCTCGCGACGTGGATCGAGCGCGGCGTCCTGGACCACCAGCTGAACTGGCTAGGTGCCACGATGGCTGCCCGGCTCAGCGACCCCCGCGTTCAGGCTCGGACGTTCGCGGCGCTCGTGCTGGCCTGGGTCATCGAGCGCGGCGCATACGACGAGACGTGGACGCGCGCATTCGCGGACTGGTATCCGGCCGAGACCGACCTGCGCGGCTACGATGACCGGCTCGGCTGGCTGCATGCCGTCGCGCATGGAGCCGACCTGCTCGGCGTGCTCGGCCGGGATCCCCGAGTCCGGCCCGAGTGGATGCTCGAACTGGGCGTGCGGCGGATGCTCGCCGAGACCCAGTTCGTCTGGCGGGATTCCGAAGATGACCGGCTCGGCTATGCGATGGCGCTCATCCTGGCCCGGCCTCATCTCACCATCGCTCAGTCGACGGACTGGCTCGAGCTGGTCGATCAGAAGTTCGCGACCGGTGAGCCCGGTCCGATGCCGCCCTATGCCAGCAACACCATCAGGACGCTGCGGATGGTCTACCTGCTCGCTGACCGCGGGGTGCGGGCCGAGGAGGGAGCGCCATCCCAGCGGCTCGCGCAGCGGGACGAGGTTATCGGGCGGCTGGCGAAGTCGCTTGCGGCTGTCTCCTGGTTCGCCGGCTAGTTAGCCCCCGAGTTCCGCTGGCTTGACGGCCGGCAAGCAGAACAGCCGCCTGACGCACCCGCGTGCGCCCGGCGGAAGTCTGGGATGCCCTGCGGATCAGTGGAAGGAATCGCCGCAGGCGCAGGACCCGGTGGCGTTCGGGTTGTCGATCGTGAAGCCCTGCTTCTCGATGGTGTCCACGAAGTCGATCGTGGCGCCGCTGAGATACGGGACGCTCATCTTGTCCGTCACGACCTGTACCGTGCCGAACTCGCTGACGACGTCGCCGTCCATCTCGCGCTCGTCGAAGTACAGCTGGTAGCGCAGTCCGGAGCAGCCGCCAGGCTGCACGGCGATGCGCAGCCGGAGGTCATCGCGACCCTCCTGCTGGAGCAGGTTACTCACCTTGACCGCTGCCGCGTCGCTGAGAACGACGCCCTTGGCGGTGGTCTCGTCCTGAACTGTCATCTGCGTAGCTCCCGCGTCGGGTGATCCCGGATCTGTGCCGGGCGGCCGCTGCCCGGTCGGCGCGACCCCGTCGTGCAATGACAACGATAATCCTCATCCGGTGATTCCGGCTCCACAGGCTTGCCAGCCAGGCGAACTGCCGGTGCGCGCCGGGTGGTCCGGGCGGGGTCACCAGCGCAGGCGGGCGCGACGGCCCTGCCAGTCTGGCTACCCGGGCCTATGGACGGTCGGCTACGATAGGTATCGTCACTCGGACGATAAGTCGACGGGCGGGAGCGCATGAGCACATCAGCAGGCCAGTTGCAGTCAGCCGTGGACGTCGGTCCCGGTCGTTCGCTGCCGCTGCTCGTGCTAGGCGCAGCCGCCGACGCGGCGTCCGAACGCGGCGTGGAGTGCCCGGGAGAGCTTCCGCCGGCGAGCGATCCGGCTCTGGTCGCGCGGGCCAGGGCGGCCAGGAACGCACTCGGCGACCGGGCCGTCGTCCTTGGCCACCACTACCAGCGGGACGCGGTGATTCAGTTCGCGGACGTCACCGGGGACTCGTTCAAGCTGGCCAGGGAGGCCGCCGCCCAGCCGGACGCCGAGTTCGTGGTGTTCTGCGGCGTCCATTTCATGGCCGAGTCCGCGGACCTCCTGACGTCGGCGAACCAGACGGTCGTGCTGCCCGACCTCGCGGCCGGCTGCTCGATGGCCGACATGGCCACCTACAACCAGGTCGAGCAGTGCTGGGACGCGCTTGACGATCTCGGCATCGCCGGGCAGGTCATCCCGGTCACCTACATGAACTCCTCGGCCGACATCAAGGCCTTCACCGGCAGGCACGGCGGTACGGTCTGCACGTCGTCCAATGCGGGCCGTGCCCTGAGGTGGGCGCTCGGCCGGGGCAGGAAGGTCCTCTTCCTTCCCGACCAGCACCTGGGCCGCAATACCGCGGTACTCGAACTGGGCCTGGCGCCAGGCGACTGCGTCGTATGGGATCCGCACGCGCCCGGCGATACCGGAGGCCTGACGGAGCAGCAGATCAGCGACGCGACCATGATCTTGTGGCGCGGGCACTGCTCGGTGCACGGCCGCTTCTCGCCCGGCTGCGTCAGCGAAGTTCGCGAGCGAATTCCGGGCGTCAACGTCATCGTCCATCCCGAGTGCCAGCACGAGGTCGTCCTGGCCGCCGATTACGTCGGCTCCACTGAGAAAATCATCTCGACCATCGAGCAGGCACCGCCGGGCTCGGCCTGGGCAGTCGGCACCGAGCTGAACCTGGTACAGCGCCTGGCCCAGGCTAACCCGGATAAGACGGTCATATTCCTCGACAAGACGGTCTGCTACTGCTCGACGATGAACCGCATCGACCTGCCGCACCTGGTCTGGACGCTCGAATCCCTGGCAGCAGGGCAGGTGGTGAACCAGATCACGGTCGACGACCGGACCGCGGCGGAGGCGAGGGCCGCACTTGAGCAGATGCTGGCCCTGCCGTAAGCGGCGGGCGGCAGTGGCCTGACGCAGGCGGCCCGGCCCGGACACCGGCAGGCGGACGGCGGCAGCCCGCACCACGGGGGCCGCCGCAGGCCCCGCCGCTACAGGCCCGGAGCGCCCCAGATCGGCATCCACCGGGCCAGGTCCGGCTCGGTCTTCAGGTCCGAGCCGAGCGTGCCGCGGATCTGCAACTCGAGCGCATTGTCCCGCCGTTGCCCGGCCAGTGGCGCGAACGGGTAGAAAGTTCCCCGCTTGTAGAGGTAGACCAAGCCGAGCGAACGCCCTCCGGAGTCCCTGAACGCCATGATCGTGCACAGTAGCTGCGGACCGAAGCCGCCATCCTGCAGCGATGAGTTCACCGCGTGCAGGTCGGTCACCAGGCCCTCGGGGTCATCCGCGGAATGCTGGCAGACCAGCCAGGTGAACTTGTAGGCGTCAGTGGTCACCTGGACCGGCTTGCTGCCGCCCATGTTGAGCAACTCGCGGACGTCCTTCTCAATGTCGCTGAACGCCCTGCCCTCAGCCGCCCGGAAGCATACCGAGCCCGAGCCGGTCGGCTTGAAGTCCGTGCCGGCCTCCAGCGTCAGCGCGGCACCGGGCAGCGCGAAAAGCTCATCCAGGTTCGGCGGGACCGGCTTGGTCCGGCCGAGCAAGGTGTCCAGGAACCCCACCGACGCTACCTCCCGTGTGTGCCGGCCCGCACGGGCTGGCCGCCGACCCGGCTTGCCCGGCCGCCAGGTCGGGCTGTCTGGTGACCTGGCCCGTCCACCAGGTCCCTGAAATGCCCGCAGCTACCTGCCAAGCTGCTTGGCGATCTTGTCAAGCTCCGCCAGCCGCCGGTCGAGCGACGGGTGCGTAGAGAAGATCGCGGCTAGGCCGTTCTGGCCGGGCCGCAGCGCCGGGGTGAAGTAGAAGGCGTTCAGCGGTTCGGCCGCCCGCAGGTCCTTCATCGGGATGCGGCCCATGTCGCCGGTGACCTTGACCAGGGCGCTGGCCAGGGCGGATGGCTGGCCGGTCAGCAGCGCGCCCGACCGGTCCGCGGCGAGCTCACGGTACCTGGACAGCAGCCTGATCAGCAGGAAGCTGATGCAGTAGACCAGGACGCTGAGCAGCATGATCGGGATGATCAGCAGGGCGGTCTGGTTGTTGTTGTTCCGGCCGCGCCCGCCGAACAGTTCGGAGTAGAACGCGAACCGCACCATCAGCGCCGCGACGATGCCGAGGAACGAGGCGATGGTCATCACCGCGACGTCCTTGTGCGCCACGTGCGACATTTCGTGCGCGAGCACGCCCTCTAGCTCGTTGTTGTCCAGCTTCTGCAGGATGCCCTGAGTCGCGCAGACCACCGCCACCTTGCTGTTGCGCCCGGTGGCGAAGGCGTTCGGCATCTGCGTGGGCGCGATGGCGACCCGCGGCTTGGGCATGTCCGCCAGCGCGCACAGCCGGTCCACGATGGCGTGCAGCCGGGCGGCTTCCGGACCATCGTTCGGGCTGACCAGCCTGGCACCCGAGGTCCGCAGCGCGATCTTGTCCGACCAGTAGTAGGAAGCCAGCGCGCTGCCTATGCCGATGACCGCGGCAAAGAAGATCAGGGCGCTGTCACCGCCGCCTTGGTGACCGTAATTCAGAATCAGGTACCCCAGGCCGACGCCGAAGCCGACGAAGACCAGACCCAGCAGGAACATGGTCGCGCCCATCCGGGCGATGAGTCCGGGGTCAGACGCGTAGCGAGTGCGCGCCATCGGCGCCGCCTCCCTTTCCCTGAGCGGCTCTCAGCAGCCGCTCTAGTACCTCATTACATCTGATGCTGCACAGTGCTTCGTCCAGTACCGGGCTTCGTCCAGTACCGGGCTCAGGACACTGAACAGTGCCAGGGACAGGGTCTCACCCTGCCCCGGGACGTCGTGCCCTCAGCTGAAAGCATGCTCAGCATCTACTTCGTAAGCTCAACGGCGCGACCGCGCCGCTCGTTCCCGGCCGACTGGCCGGGCATATCCCTTGTGCCGGACATTCCCCGGCTAACCCGGAATCAGGCCGCCGTCGGTGAGCAGCTTGCGTACCTCGTCCATGGACGCATCCTGCCGCGGAATGATCAGTTCCGACGGCCGCAACTCGTCCGCCTCGGCCGGCGATCCGATCTGGCGGACCCTGGCCACGAGCGCGGCCAGGGCCGGGCGGAATGCTCCCTCGTCGTCCTGCTCGACAGCTGCCTCGAGCGCCGCGTCCAGCTGGTTGAGCTCCTCAGCTGCTGACTCCGGCAGCACGAGCTGGCCCTCGCCGAGAATGCGCACGATCATTCCGGCTCACCTGCCTGCGCCGAGTCGGCGGCCGGAGTCGCGCTGCCCGCCTGGGACGCAGCGCTGCCATTCGGCGCGGCCTGAGCGCCCTCGATCTGGCGCGGCGCCTTGCTGGCAAGTTCCGCCCTCATCTGCTCAAGCTGCCGGTCAACCCCCTCGCCGGCGCCCATCCGGTCGAGTTCCGCCTGGATGTCGTCGCGCGGTCCGCTGACCATATCGTCCAGGGCGCCAGAGGCCATCAGCTCGTCCAGGGCGCCGGCTCGCGCCTTCATCTGCGCGGTCTTGTCCTCGGCCCGCTGGATGGCCAGGCCAACATCGCCCATTTCCTCGGAGATGCCGGTGAACGCCTCGTTGATCCTGGTCTGGGCCTCGGCCGCGCTGTAGCTGGCCTTGATCGTCTCCTTCCGGGTACGGAACGCGTCGACCTTGGCCTGCAGGCGCTGCGAAGCCTGCGTCAGCTTCTCCTCCTCGCTTTGCAGCGCGGCGTACTGGGTCTGCAGATCCTCCAGCTGGCCGCTGACCACCTGCTTGCGGGTCAGCGCTTCCCGCGCCAGGTCCTCCCGGCCGGCCGCGAGCGAATCCCTGGCCTGCCGGTCCAGCTTGTCCGCATCCCGCTGGCGATCGTTCATCTGGAGCTCAATGCGCTTGCGCGACGTTGCCACGTCGGCGACCCCGCGACGCACCTTCTGCAGCAGCTCTAGCTGGGTCTGGTAGGAGTAATCCAGTGTCTCGCGAGGGTCTTCCATCCGGTCGAGCGCCTTGTTGGCCTTGGCGCGGAAGACCATAGTGACCCGCTTCATGACGCCCATGGGCGCGACCATCCCCTCAATCGGAAGTCCCGCTGCTGCAGCGCGCCCGGGTGTCGGAACGCCGCGGATGAGAGCAACGGTCATATAGCCGGCAGATCTCGCCCCCAGCCTACGACGTGGCCGGCGTAACCGTCATCACAGAGTGCCAGCGCGCCGCGGGAATCCGGCCGGGCGACCGCCAGCCCGCCGGGCGACCGCCAGCCCTGCCGGGCGACCGCCGGCCCCGCCGGGCGACCGCCGGCCCGGCCGGCATCCGCGGCCCGAGCGCGCTACGACATCTGCGCCCTTCGTCCCGGTAGGCTGTTGCCGTGTTCCGACGACGCTCCAGCGACGCACCCGCAGTGGTCGACGAGGTTCAGCCTGCGCCGGACGATGCCGCCGGTGACGGCGAGGCTCGCCAGGCCCGGTCCAGCTTCACGGCGCCCAAGGGCGCGCCCACTCCCAAGCGCAGTGCGGCGCAGGCCAGCCGGCGCCAGCCGTACCAGCCTCCGGCCAATCGCAAAGCGGCCAGCCAGCAGAGCAGGCAGCGCGAGCGGGCAGAGCGAATCCGCAGGTCAGCAGCGTTGCAGCGGGGCGAGCAATGGGCACTGCCGCGAAAGGACCAGGGGCAGGTGCGCGCCCTGGCCAGGGATGTCGTTGACGCGCGGCGTGGCGTCGGCGAATACTACATGATCTTGGTCGGGCTGCTGGTGGTGCTGCTGATCATGCCCAGTCAGTCCGCGAAGCTCATCGCCGACATCGTCGTGGTCGTCCTGCTCGTGGTCATCATCGTCGAGGCGATGCTCGTCGGGACCAAGATCAAGCGGCTCGCCGCGCAGCGGTTCCCGAACGAAAGCACTAAGGGCGTCGTCTGGTATGCCGCTACCCGCGGCGTCCAGATTCGCCGGATGCGGATACCGAAGCCGCGGGTCAGCCGCGGCCAGCAGGTCTGAGGTCTGCGCGGCCGGCCGAGCACCCCGGCCGGCCGAGCACCCCGCCCGGCCGAGCACCCCGCCCGGCCGCGGCCCGACCGGAGCCCGGCGACTAAGTTGGCCTGTCATGGAGCATCGTCACCTCGGCCGCAGCGGCCTGAAAGTCAGCGAGATCGCTTACGGGAACTGGGTCACCCACGGCTCGCAGGTCGAGCAGGAAGCCGCGGAGGCCTGCGTGGCCGCGGCACTGGACGAGGGCATCAGCACGTTCGACACCGCCGACGTGTACGCGATGACCAAAGCCGAGTCGATCCTGGGTCAGGCACTGCACGGCGTGCGGCGTGAGTCGGTGGAGATCTGCACCAAGGTCTTCTGGCCGACCGGATCGGGAGCCAACGACCGCGGCTTGTCGCGCAAGCACATCATGGAGTCGGCGCATGCCTCACTCCGCCGCCTGCAGACCGACTACATCGACCTGTACCAGGCACACCGCTACGACCACGAGACCCCGCTCGAGGAGACGCTGCGGGCCTTCGACGACCTCGTCAGGCAGGGCAAGGTGCTGTACGTCGGGGTGTCTGAGTGGCGGGCGGAGGAAATCCAGGCGGCGCTGAAGATAGCCGACCAGATGGGCCTTGACCGGATCGTCTCCAACCAGCCTCAGTACAACATGATCTGGCGGGTCATCGAGTCGGAGGTGATCCCGCTGGCCGCGCACGAGGGAATCGGCCAGATCGTCTGGTCGCCGATCGCACAGGGCGTGCTGACCGGCAAGTACCTGCCCGGCGCCGCTCCTCCCGCCGGGTCACGGGCCACCGACGAGCGCGGTGCCGGCTTTGTCACGCGCTACCTGACCGAGGAGATCCTGGCCAGGGTGCAGCTGCTCAAGCCGGTCGCCGAGCAAGCGGGCCTGACGCTGGCGCAGCTAGCGGTCGCCTGGACCCTGCAGAACCCGGCGGTGTCGGCCGCGATCATCGGCGCGACCCGGCCGGGGCAGGTCCGCGAGAACGCCAGGGCCGCGGGCGTCCGGCTGGACCAGGAGGTGCTCAAGCGGATCGACGTCATTCTCGGCGACCAGATCGTCAGCGATCCCGCGTTCACCACGAGCCCGCGGACGCGGTCCTGAGCGGCCGCCGCGCGGCCCGTGCCGGCGTCGGGCGGGCCGGCCTACTCCTGAGCCGGGTGCAGGCTCATCGGGCCGTACTCGACGCGCCCGTCCTCGGTCAGCGTGACCTGGTCGACTCCCGACTTCAGCAGATCCGGCCAGTGCTCGCCGATCCAGTTCTCCGCGTCGCCCTGGCTGCTGAAGGCCTCCTTGGTCAGCTCGCGTGAACTGATCACCGTGCCGTCTTCCTTCTCAAGCTGCCAGGCCCAGGTCATGGCACGCCTCCCTCGCAAAGATCAAGCCGGCCCTGCGGGCTCATCGTAACTAACGGCGGAAGTGGAGCCAGCGGAACAGTGCACGCACTCCTGATCGGCACCGGCGGCGCTCACGGCTGGCCGGAGGACGGCTGCCGGTGCGCATCCTGCCTGCGCGCCGGTTCGGGCGGACAGGCCAGGCGCCCCGGCAGGGTGCTCATCGACGGATCGCTCGAGTTCCTGCCCGGCCAGCAATCCCCCACGGGAACGGGCACTACCGGCGGACCCGGGCATGTCATCGCGCAGTTGCCTGGCGGATTCGAGATCACCGGCCCGGATGGCGGCCGCCTGCTGCTGGCAGGCGGCCCTGGCCAGATCCCGGAACCGCCGTCCGGCGCCAGGCCATACGACATCGCGCTGCTCGACCTGCTGGCCAGCCCGGTCCAGCTCGGCCGCCTCCGCGCCGCCGGGCTGGTCCGGGCCCACACGGCGGTCGGGGCGTTGTATGCCGACCACCGCATCAGTTCCGAGCAGGAACTGGCCCGGCGCTGCGAGCTGTGGCGTGCGGCCGTCTGCCAGGACGGCCAGCTGGTGGTCAGTCCGGCTCCCGGTGTCCCGGCGGTGATCCCGGCGCCCGGCACCGCCGTCGTCAGGCCGCACCGGACCTTGATCCTCGGCGGCGCCCGGTCCGGCACGTCGGCCGAGGCGGAGCTGCGACTGGCTGCCGAGCCATCGGTGACGTACCTGGCGGCCGGTCCGCCGGCGGCGCGGGCGACCAGCCACCGGGCTCGGCCGCCCTGGTGGCGGACGGTGGAGAGCCTGGACATCGCCGGGCAGCTACGTCAGGAAACCGGGGCCGTGCTGATCGACGGCATCGGCGCATGGCTGGCCGGGGTCATGGCCGGGGTCATGGCCGGGGCCGGCATGCGAGCTGGCGACCCGCCGGGCCCGGACGGCCCGGACGGCGCGGCAGAGGTACTCGGCGCGCGCATCGACGACCTGATCGCTGCCTGGCGGCAGACTGCGGCGCTGGTGGTCGCAGTCAGCGACCAGGCCAGCGCGGGGCTGGACCCGTCCTATCCGGCGAACCGGATATTCCGCGATCAGCTAGGCTGGCTTAACCAGCGGCTCGCCGCCGAGTCAGAAGTGAATCTGCTGGTCGTGGCCGGGCGTGTGACAATGCTCGCAGTCTGACCGGAACCAGTTCGGACCGCAGCTTCGGACGGCGAACGGCGCAAGATGGGCCGGCGAAGCTGTTAAGTTCTAAGCGCTAGCTCTGAGTTCTAAGCGCTAGCTCTGATCAGGACGCCCTCCCCCGCCAGTCCTGAAACGGCCTGTGGATCAAGGTGGTGACGACATTGACGCGCGTTGTCGTCGTTGGTGACCTGATGACCGACACAGTTGCGCATGCGACCGCTCCGCTGGCCAGGGGCAGCGACACACCTGCAACGGTGACGATGCACGGCGGCGGATCGGGTGCGAACATCGCCTCCTGGCTGGCCGTTGACGGCGCGGAAGTGGCTTTCGTCGGCCGCCGTGGCGCCGACATCGCCGGCCGCAACCGGGACATGGAGCTGATGGGCTACGGAGTCGATGCCCGCCTGGTGATGGATCCGGAGCGCCCCACCGGCACGTGCGTGGTGATGATCACCCACAAGGGCGACCACACGCTGCTGTCCGACCCTGGCGCTAATGCCGCGCTGTCCGCCGACGACCTGCCCAGGGACCTGTTCGCGCCGAGCAGCCATCTGCACGTCTCGGGTTACACGCTGCTTAATGCGGGCTCGCGCCGCGCCGTGCTCGCCGCGATGGGCCTTGCCCACCAGGCGGGCATGACCGTTTCCGTCGACGGCGCATCCGCTGCGCCCCTGAGCCGCGTGGGTGCCGAGCCGTTCCTGCAGCTCACCAACGGCGCCGCGCTGCTGTTCGTCAACCCGGAGCAGGGCAAGGTGCTGACCGGCCGAGACGATGCGAGCCAGGCCGCCAGGGTGCTGAACGCCTGGTATCCGCACGTGGTCATGAAGCTCGGCGCCGACGGGGCAATGATGTACGCGGGCGGGCGGCCGGAGCCGGTCCGGGTCAGCGCGCCGCCGGTCGAGCATGTGCTCGACCGCACCGGCGCCGGAGACGCGTTCATCGCGGGCTTCCTGCCTCCGTGGCTCGACAAGAAACCGGCCCATGAGGCACTGGCAAGCGGCTGCCGCCTCGCCGCCAGCGCGCTGAGCCTGGTCGGCGCCCGTCCGCTGCTCTAGCTACGGCTCGCCGTGGGGCCCGGCCGCGCGCCTCACGGCCCGGACGCGCGGCCCGCGGCAAGGCCAGCCCGGACCTGCGCGAGCTCAGCCCGTAGCTGCTGCCAGGGGAAGCTGACCTGCCCGCGATTGGTCTGATCGGGCAGGTTCTCCGCATCGAGGATGACGGTAACCTGGCAGTCCCGCAGTGTTGCGACGCTGCGGCCGAACGCCGGGTGGCGGGCCAGGGGCGCGTTCGGCCAGGGCACGGCGACGATCGGCAGACCGAGCCCGATCGCCTCATTCAGCAGCCCGAGGGCCAGGGTGTCGCTGATACCAGCCGCCCACTTGTTGATCGTGTTGAACGTGGCCGGAGCGGCGGCGAACGCGTCCGCAGCGGGCAGGATGTCGGGCGCGTCCGGGTCCTTGAAGCTCGCCCGAACCGGATGACCGGTCAGCTCGGCGATCTGGCGGGTATCGAAGAACCTCGAGCCCTCGGGCGTCGTAATCACGCAGATATCCCACTCGGCAGTCAACTCGGCGACCAGCGCGGGCAACTCGCTGGCGGGCGCGGCACCGGACGCGATCAGGTACAGCACCGGCCGGCTCGCCACCACACCTCCCTGAGCGGCATGTCGCTGGCAGCCCGCAGGCCGGCCGCCGCCACTCCAACCCTCGCTCAGCGCCGGGCGGACGGCAACACCCAATGAGTTGGTTGACGATGCGTCTGCCGTCTACCTATCCTGTCGGCATCGGGCCCGCCGGCGGCCGCCAGCAAATGTGCACGCGCTCGCAGCTCCCGGATCGGGCCGCTACCACCGTCGCTCCGGGGTGTGCCGCACTAGCCCGGTGCCCCTTGCCCGGATCAGCCCGAGGCTACTGCCGCGCCGATACTGCGCGTTCCCGGCCTGAAGCGAAGTTAGGAACATGAGCGGTTACCTGGATCAGCTCTTCTCACTGCGCAACCGGGTGGCCGTCGTCACCGGGGGCAGTTCGGGCATCGGCCGCGGCATCGCGCTGGCACTCGGGCGGGCCGGCGCGGCTGTAGTGATCATCGCGAGGGACCTGGCGAACCTGCGGGACGCGGCCGGCGAACTGGCCAGCGCCGGGTGCCGTGTCTCGGCCGTCAGCGCCGACCTCGGCGACCGGGCGGCTGCGGCGCGGGCGGCCGGCCAGGCGGGCGAGCGCTTCGGTCCGCCGGACATCCTGGTGAACTGCGCGGGCCTGAACCTGCGGCCGCCACTCGCCGAGCTCAGCATCGCCGCCTGGGATGAGCTGATGGCCGTCAACCTGACAGCGCCGTTCCTGCTGGGCCAGGCGCTCGGCCCGCAGATGGCCGGGCGCGGCTGGGGCCGGATCATCAATATCACCTCGCAGCAGGCTGACCGCGCGTTCGCCAACAGCGGCGGCTACGGCGCATCGAAGGGCGGCGTGGCGTCGCTGACGAGGTCACAGTCCGAAGCCTGGGCGCCAAGCGGAGTCTGCTGCAACGCGATCTGCCCGGGCTTCGTGGTCACCCCGCTCACGGCCGAGGCGTCGGCGGATCCGGCCCGGGTGGCGGCGCTCGCCGCCCGGACGATGGTGGGCCGCAACGGCGTACCGGCAGACTTCGCCGGCGCTGCCGTCTTCCTGGCGAGCCCGGCGAGCGACTACGTCACCGGCCAGGTGATCCGGGTGGATGGCGGCTTCTCGGTGACCTGATCCGCTCCCCGGCCCCAAATGGCGCGGCGCGCCGGCCCCCGCGACGCGCCCGGCACGCTCGGCCTGGCGGCAGAATGGCGACATGGCAAGACGCACTACGACAACGTCATCGGGAGCGGCCGGGGCTGGCCGCGGTCGCGGCAGCGGCGGCTCGGCCCGCATCGACGAGGACGCCGAGTTCGAAGAGAACATCATCGATATCGACGTCACCGAGGAGATGCGCGCCAGCTACCTGGAGTACGCCTACTCGGTGATCTACCAGCGCGCGCTGCCGGACGCCAGGGACGGGCTCAAGCCGGTCCAGCGCCGGATTCTCTACCAGATGAGCGAGATGGGCCTGCGGCCCGACCGGGCGCATGTCAAGTGCGCCCGAGTGGTCGGCGAGGTCATGGGCCGCCTCCACCCGCACGGCGACAGTGCCATCTACGACGCCCTGGTCAGGCTGCATCAGCCGTGGTCGATGCGCCTGCCGCTGGTCGACGGTCACGGCAACTTCGGCTCGCCCGACGATTCTCCGGCCGCGATGCGCTACACCGAAGCGCGGCTGGCCGCTGCTGCGCTGGAGATGACGAACTCGCTCGACGAGGACACCGTCGACTTCGTCCCCAACTACGACGGCACCCAGACCCAACCCGAAGTCTTGCCGACCGCGTTCCCGAACCTGCTGGTCAACGGCGCCTCCGGGATCGCCGTCGGGATGGCCACGAACATGGCGCCGCACAACCTCGGCGAGGTTATCGCGGCCGCGCGGCACCTGATCAGCAACCCCGATGCCGACCTCGAGACGCTCATGCGGTTCGTGCCCGGCCCTGACCTGCCGACCGGCGGCAAGATCGTGGGCCTGGACGGCATCCGGGAGGCGTATGAGTCCGGCCGCGGGCTGTTCCGCACCCGGGCCGCCGCCAGGATCGAGAAGATCACGCCGCGCCGGATGGGCATCGTGGTGACCGAGCTGCCATACGGGGTGGGCCCGGAGCGGGTGATCGCGCGCATCAAGGACCTGGTGCAGGCCAGGAAGCTGAACGGGGTATCCGATCTCAAGGACCTGACCGACATGAACAACGGCCTGCGGCTGGTCATCGAGGTGCGGTCGGGATTCGTGCCCGAGGCGGTGCTGGACGAGCTGTACCGGCTGACACCGATGGAGGAGACCTTCGGCATCAACAACGTGGCCCTGGTCGACAGCCAGCCGCGGGTACTCGGCCTGAAGGACATGCTGCAGATCTACGTCGACTTCCGGATCGACGTGGTACGGCGGCGGTGCGAGTTCCGCAGGGCCAAGCGCGAGGCCAGGCAGCACCTCGTCGACGGACTGCTGATCGCGCTGCTGAACATCGACGAGGTTATCCAGGTCATCAGGACCAGCGATAACGCGGCGGCCGCCAGGGAGCGGCTGATGTCGGTATTCGACCTGAGCGAGATCCAGGCGCAGTACATCCTGGACACGCCGCTGCGCCGGCTGACCCGTTACGACAAGCTGGAACTGGATCGGGAGCTTCAGACGCTGCGGGCCGAGATCGCCGAGCTGACCGTGATCCTGGAGTCTGATGAGCGGCTGCGCGAGCTGGTCAGCTCCGAGCTGGCGGCGGTCAGCGAGAAGTTCGCCACTCCGCGCCGCACCGTGCTGCTGGAGGGCAGCGGCGCGGCGCCGCGGACGGCCGCCGCGGCCCTGGAGGTCGCCGACGAGCCGTGCACGGTGCTGCTGTCCTGCACCGGGCTGCTGGCCCGCACCGCGGCGCAGCCGCCGGCGGCCGTGCAGGACACCCTGCCCGTCGATGATGACGGCGGGGAACGGGCTGGTTCGCGCTCCCGCCGCACGCCGGGCCAGGGGACTTCCGGCCAGCGCGCGGCTCACGACGTCATCACCTCGTCGGTCGGCTCGACCGCGCGCGGCAGCGTCGGCGTGCTGACGTCGGCCGGCCGGCTGATCCGGCTCGGCGTGCTGGAACTGCCCGCGCTGCCGCCGAGCGCGCACTCCCCCGCCCTGTCCGGCGGCGCTCCGGTCAGCGAGTTCATCACGACCACGCCGGGCGAGACCGTCGTCGCCCTCGTCGCCGCTGAGGCAGCCGGCGCCGGGCTCGCGATCGGCACCGCCCAGGGGGTGGTCAAGCGCGTCACCCCTGATTACCCGCAGAGTTCTGCCGAGTTCGAGGTCATCGCACTGAAGGACGGAGACCGGGTCGTCGGCGCGGTGCAACTGGCTGACGAGGATGCCGAGCTCACGTTCATCACCAGCGACGCGCAGTTGCTGCGCTTCCCGGCATCGGTGGTGCGGCCGCAGGGCCGTGCCGCGGCCGGCATGGCCGGCATCCGGCTGGCGCCGCGGGCAAGCGTCATCTGGTTCGGCGCGGTCGACCCCGCCGCTGGCGTCCATGATGCCTCGTCGGACGGCCCCGTGTCAGGCAGCACCGTGCCAGGCAGCACCGCGTCCGGGCCGGTCGTGGTGACGGTGGCCGGCGCGGCCGGCGCGCTGCCCGGCACCGGGTCGGGAACCGTCAAGGTCACCCCGTTCGCGGAGTTCCCCCCGAAGGGACGTGCCACCGGCGGAGTGCGGTGCCATCGCTTCCTCAGGGGCGAGGATGTGCTCGTACTCGCCTGGGCCGGGCCGGGGCCGGCCCGCGGCGCGACCGAGGCCGGCACGCCAGTGGAGCTCCCGCCGCCGGTCGGCCGCCGGGATGGCTCCGGGGAGCGGGTGCCTCACCCGCTGGCCGCCGTCGGCGGTACTGCCGCGCCATGAGCATGTAAACAATCCGTCGCCGGCGACGGAAAGTCTTCGCGATCATGCTCCCGTCAGGTGTCGATGCGGGACGGATCTAGCTCGGTCGCCCCGGCGGCGATGAAGTCCCGCCGCGGCCCCACCTCGCTGCCCATCAGCAGGTCGAAGATGCCCTCGGCGGCGCGGGTGTCCTCGATCCTGATCCGGCGCAGGACCCGGTACCGGGGATCCATGGTGGTCTCGGCCAGCTGGTGCGCGTCCATCTCGCCCAGGCCCTTGTACCGCTGCGGCGGCTCGGCGAACCGCTGCCCCTTGCGCTCCAGCTCGAGCAGCGTGCGCCGCAGCTCGGCATCGCTGTAGGTGTAGATGTAACGCTGCTGGCCCTTGCGCGGGTTCGTCAGCTCGATCCGGTGCAGCGGCGGCACTGCGGCGAACACGCGGCCCGCTTCCACCATCGGCCGCATGTACCGGTGGAACAACGTCAGCAGCAGCGTGCGGATATGCGCGCCGTCGACGTCCGCGTCAGCCATGAAGATAACCCGCTGGTAACGGGCCGAGTCCAGGTCGAACGCAGTGCCCGAGCCAGCGCCGAGTACCTGGATGATTGCAGCGCACTCGGCGTTCTTCAGCATGTCGGCAAGCGACGCCTTCTGCACGTTGAGGATCTTGCCGCGAATCGGCAGCAGTGCCTGGAACTCGGAGTTCCTTGCGTTCTTGGCGGTGCCGAGCGCCGAGTCACCCTCCACGATGAACAGTTCGCTCCGGTCATCGGCCGACCGGCAGTCGACCAGCTTGGCGGGCAGCGCCGAACTTGCCAGGGCCGACTTGCGGCGCTGGTTCTCCCGGTGCTCGCGCGCCGCGATGCGGGTCCTGGCTGCCGAGATGACCTTGTCCAGCACGGCACGTGCCTGCTGCTTGCTGCCGCGCACCCGGCCCTCCAGGAAGCTGGCCAGCTCCGTCGAGACCACTTGGGCGACAATCTTCGAGGCCGCCGGAGTGCCAAGCACCTCCTTGGTCTGGCCCTCGAACTGCGGCTCGGGCAGCCGCACGGAAACAACCGCGGTCAGGCCCTCGAGCACGTCTTCTTTCGTCACCGGGTCGTCCCCGGCCTTCAGCAGCCTCGCGGCCTTGAGCTGATCGTTCAGCGTCCGCACGATGGCCCGCTCGAAGCCGGTGACATGAGTCCCGCCGTTGGAGGTCGCGATCACGTTGACGAACGACCGGAGGACGGTGTCATAGCCGGTGTCCCACCGCATCGCGACGTCGACGTCCAGCTGGCGTTCTACCTCCGTCGGCGTGAGGTGGCCGGCCTCGTCGAGGACAGGCACGGTCTCGGTGAACGCCCCGCTGCCGGTGATCCTCAGCACGTCCGTGACCGGCTCGCCGGCCGACAGGTGGGCGCAGAACTCGCTGATGCCGCCGTCGAACCGGAACGTGGCGGACCGGCCCGGCTGACCTTCCCCGGCTTCGGCGGACTCGTCCGCTGGTCCGCCGGCTCCCTCCGGCGCCAGGCGCTCGTCAGCGATCCGGATGGCCAGGCCGGGAACCAGGTAGGCAGTCTGCCGGGCCTGCTGCGCCAGCCAGCCGAAGGTCCAGTCAGCGCCCGGGATGAAGATCTGCCGGTCTGGCCAGAACCGGATCCGGGTCCCGGTCGCCGTGCGGGCTACCTTGGGTCCCCTGCGCAGCCCGGAGCCGGGCGTGAAGGCCGCGTCCGGACCGTCGCCGGCGAACTGTCCGGGCACGCCGCGGCGGAAGCTGATGGCCCACTCATGGCCGGCCTTCTCGACCCACACGTCGAGGCGAGCCGACAGCGCGTTGACGACCGAGGCGCCAACCCCGTGCAGCCCGCCCGAGGCCGTGTACGAGCCGCCGCCGAACTTCCCGCCCGCGTGCAGCCTGGTCATGATCAGCTCGACGCCAGGCAGGCCGGTCTTCGGCTCGTTGTCGACCGGGATTCCGCGGCCGTCGTCCCGCACCTCAGCGGAGCCGTCCGCGTGCAGCATGACCTCGATCTGCGTGCAGGCGCCAGCCAGCGCTTCGTCCACCGCGTTGTCGAATATCTCGCCCAGGCACTGGGCCAGGCCCCGGCCGTCCGTCGAGCCGATGTACATGCCCGGCCGCTTGCGCACGGCGTCCAGGCCTTCCAGGACGGTCAGGTGCCGCGCGGTATACCCGTCGGTCCCCGGCGCCGTTGTGTGGCTGGGGCCGGTATTCCGCGGCGCGCGGCTTCCTGGCCCCTTGCCAGCTGGCCGCTTGCCGGCCGGCCCGGTGCCAGCTGACACCGAACGGGCGGGCTCTGTGCTGAGGGCGGTCACAACGGCTCCCTGACAGTCCTGAGATAGCGATTTTGCCCCGGCCGGCGGCCAGACGCAGGTCCTCAGGGCAGACTAGCCGGATGCGCGGCGCGCCTCGCGTCACCACGCCGTGTCACATAGTGCGCATAGTCTGTATAACACGTTTATCGCGCATAACAGAACGCTCGTGACTGGCCGGGCATAGCCGGATGTTCGCCTTCGGCATACTGGTGGCCAACGGGGGATGACAAACAGCCGCCCTGAGTGTTGTGATGCGTAGGAGTTCACAGGTTGGATGGACTGTC
This sequence comes from Actinomycetota bacterium, assembly GCA_027314515.1. Taxonomy (GTDB): domain Bacteria; phylum Actinomycetota; class Actinomycetes; order Streptosporangiales; family Streptosporangiaceae; genus JAJYUU01. Next base: position 23,026 of record DAHVAR010000238.1, on the reverse strand, counting down.
GGCACCGTTGCCGCCAGGCTGGGTGACCCCGGCACCGGCAGCAGGGCCGGTACCGTCCAGAGGCGAGGAGGCGACTAATGACCGGTGCGATTGCCCCAACGAGGCCGCTGACCGCCCTCGACTTGTGTGACCGATGCGGGGCACCCGCGTACGTACGCGTGCTGCTTCCCGGTTCGGGCGAACTACTGTTTTGCGCTCATCACAACCGTAAGCACGCCGATGCTCTTGCCAAGGTCGCAGTAGAGATCCAGGACGAGACCGGCAGGCTGGCGAGCAAGCCCGGCAACGCGGCTTCCTGATTTCCGCGACGACTGAGGCCCCTGACCAGCGCGTGCTGGTCAGGGGCCTCAGTCGTTGCCGCAGCTAGCGTGCGGGCCGGGCTAGTCCAGGTAGTCGCGTAGCACCTGGGACCGGGACGGATGACGCAGCTTGGACATCGTCTTCGACTCGATCTGACGGATCCGCTCCCTGGTCACCCCGTAGACCTTGCCGATCTCGTCCAGCGTCTTGGGCTGCCCGTCGGTCAGCCCGAACCGCATCGAGACCACGCCGGCCTCGCGCTCGGACAGGGTGTCCAGTACCGAGTGCAGCTGCTCCTGCAGCAGCGTGAAGCTGACGGCCTCGCCGGGCTGGATCGCCTCCGAGTCCTCGATCAGGTCACCGAACTCGCTGTCTCCGTCCTCACCGAGCGGCGTGTGCAGCGAGATCGGCTCACGGCCGTATTTCTGCACCTCGATGACCTTCTCCGGGGTCATGTCCAGCTCGGCAGCGAGTTCTTCCGGAGTGGGCTCGCGGCCCAGGTCCTGCAGCATCTGCCGCTGCACCCGGGCGAGCTTGTTGATCACTTCGACCATGTGCACCGGAATCCGGATGGTCCTGGCCTGGTCGGCCATCGCCCTGGTGATGGCCTGCCGGATCCACCAGGTGGCATACGTGGAGAACTTGTAGCCCTTGGTGTAGTCGAACTTCTCCACCGCGCGGATCAGCCCGAGGTTCCCCTCCTGGATCAGGTCCAGGAACAGCATGCCCCGGCCGGTGTAGCGCTTGGCGAGCGAGACCACCAGCCTGAGGTTGGCCTCCAGCAGGTGGTTCTTGGCCCGCCTGCCGTCGTCGGCGATCCACTCCAGGTCCAGCCTGGTCTCCGGGCGAAGCGGGCTGGTGCTCTCGGCGAGCTTCTCCTCGGCAAACAGGCCGGCCTCGATCCGCTTGGCCAGCTCGACCTCCTGCTCGGCGTTGAGCAGCGGGACCTTGCCGATCTGCTTGAGATAGTCCTTGACCGGGTCAGACGTCGCGCCCGCGACCGCCACCTGGGCAGCCGGCAGGTCCTCGTCATCGTCGCCGTAGACGAATGCCTCGTCGTCACCCTCGTCGGCCGCGGCTGCGGCCCCGGCCCCGCCGGCCGTGCCATTGGCGCTGCCGAGCGCTTCGGCGTCGATGCCGGCGGCTGCGGCCGCCGGCCGGACGGACGCGACCTCCCCGGCGTCGGCCTCGTCACCGTCGGCGTCCTCGCCGTCGAGGCCCTCGAGCTCCTCGAGCTCCGCATCGACGTCAAGGAAGGCCACCTCGGCCAGGTCGGGATCGCCGTCTATGTCCGACACCTCGGTCAGGTCTGGATCGGTGTCCAGGACGCCGGCATCGGCGAGGTCGGACTCGGTGTCCAGCTCGGCATCCGCGGCCAGTTCGGCGTCCGCCGTCACGTCCACGCTCCCGTTGTCACGATGGTCTCCCCTGCCCGGCAGCTCACTGGCGGCCCTCTTTCCCTGCCTGCGACTGGCAGCAGACTGGCCGGCCTGGCCGGCCTGGCCGCGGCTGCTACCTGCTGAAACCCGCTCCTCGGCGCTAGTGCCGTGAGAACCGCGCGCGGCCACGGGCTTGCGGCCACGGCTGTCCCCTGGCCGCCTCGCGGCCGGCACGCCGCTGGTGGCGCCGTCATCCGGAACCAGGGCTACCGGCTGGTCGGCCAGTTGAGCCCTGCCGTCGGCAGCGCCGCCGCGGGCCTGCCGCGGAACGCGCTCGCTCCGCGGTCCTCGCGATCCCTGCGGTTGCGATTCCTGGGACGCCTCGGACGACGGCCGAGCATGCCGCCGCGCCGCCGAGCCTGCAGCGCTAGCCATCCGCGGTCACCCCTTCCCTCGCTGGATGCCGGCCCGGCACGCCGCGCACAGCATCATGCCGTTCGAAATAGCAGGCGACACTGTCACCTCTCCGGCATACCTCCTGGTAAGCATCGGACCTTACCGCGAGAAACCCGGTCCTCGAACCGCGTCCAAGCAAGGCTCCTGCGGCGCCTTTCTGCCCGGATCGTCTCCCGCCCACCACATTAGGCGCACTGCCGGTGTAGGTCGTACGGTTATGAGGCCACGGCCATGCTGTCCGGCCCGCGCTGACATCCCCACGGCGCAGAGCACAACCTCGGGAATCGTACCCGCATTCCTCATGCCCTCCCCTTTCGCGCTGAACCGGCCTGCCGCCTGCCAGCACCCACGCCGCCCTCGGCGGGCACGTGCAGCACCAGCACGGTGACGTCGTCATCCTGCTCGTACCCGGTCAGCATCCGGTCCACGAGGTACTTCAGGAGCTGCGCCGGATCCGCTGTCACCGACGCAGGCGCCTGCGCCGCGACCGACACCAGCTCGTCCAGGCCAGCATCCAGGCCCCGCTTACGGTTCTCCACAAGTCCATCGGAATACAGCACTGCCGTGTTGCCTGGCGGCAGCCGGAAGGTGTACTGGTGGCGCGGGCTCGCCCAGCCGAGCGGGGTGCCTGGCTCGGCTGATTCCAGTCGCGGGGACCCGTCCGGCGACAGCAGCAGCGGGGGCAGATGACCCGCGTTACCGGCGACCCCGTCCCCGGTCAGCGGGTTGACCACCAGGTACGCCACCGTGGTGACCTGCTCGGCAAGCTCAGTCGCCAGGAACAGGCGGTCAAGTCCGGACAGCACAGCGGCTGGTCGCGGGTCGGTCAGGGCCAGCGCGCGCAGCGCGTTCCGCACCCGGCCCATTCCCGCGGCCGCGGTCAGCCCCTTGCCCATGACGTCGCCGGCTGCCACCGCGAGCCGCCCGTCCGGCAACCGGAACGCGTCGTACCAGTCGCCGCCGATCTCCATGTTCCTGGTCACCGGAAGGCACTTGGCCTCGAGGATGATGCCGGGGACGGTGGGCAGCGTGTCCGGCAGCAGGCTGCGCTGCAACGTCTCGGCGGTAGTGTGCTCCCGCTCGTACAGCGTGGCTCGCTCCAGGGCCAGCGCGCACTGACCGGCCAGTGCCTCGAGGAAGACCCTTTCCTCCTCGGTAATCTGGCGCGGCCGGGTGAAGGAGAACCGCAGCGCACCGAGCGAGGCGCCCGAAGACAGCAACGGCAGGCCGACCCACGCCTTCTCATCACTGTGCGCGAGGAAGAGGCTGACGTCGACGCCCTCGGCGTCGAAGCACCTGCGCAGTGCCTCGGGGCTTTCCATCAGCACTGGCCTGCGCGTCGTGATCGCGAGGGTCATGACGCTGGCCACCGACAACGGGATGTCCTCGCCGGGAGCGCCGGGGATGTCCGGCAGCTCGCCCCGGTTGATCGTGCGCAGCCGCAGCCGCTCGGTGTCGAGTATGGCTACCGCGGACCGCTCGGCCCCGATCGCCGAGCGGCCGACCTCGGTGATGACCTGGACGACCTGCTCGACGGTCAGTGCCTCGGCCAGCATCGAGGTCGCCTGCTGCAACCGCGCGGTGCGCAGCGCTGCCGCCGAGAGCTGCTCGGTGAGCCGGCCGCGCATTTCTTCTGCCTCACGCTGCGCGGTGACGTCCGTGCTGGCGCCCATCCACTCGATGATCTTGCCGTCCCGCTCGATCGGCACGGCACGCACGTCATAGTGCCGGTAGGAGCCGGTGCGGCTGCGGACCCGGTAGCGACCGTCGAATACCTTCCCGGTGCGGATGCACTCGCGCCAGGTAGCCTCGACGCGCTCCCGGTCATCGCCGTGGATCGCATCCAGCCACCCCTTGCCGAGGTACTCCTCGGCGGTCTGGCCGGTGATCGAGCGCCATTCGGGCGAGTCTTCGGCAATCTCGCCGTCCGGCCGGGTGACCCAGACAACCTGCGCTCCGGCCTGCACGAGCGAGCGATACCGTTCCTCGCTGCGCCGCAGCGCCTCCGCCGCCAGGTGCTGCCGGGTCACCTCGACCGCGATCACGCCCACTCCGGTGACGTCGCCGTCGTCCGACGGGAACCAGGAAAGCGACCAGTAACGCACAGCGCCGGCCCGTTCCGCATCGGCCGGATCCGCCGCGAGCGCGTACTCCGTCTGCCCCGCCGGCCGCTCGCCCGCCGCTACCCGGCGCAGAGCCGCCTGCGCGGTCGCGGCAAGCTCCGGCGGCCAGCCCGCGACCGACTCCAGGCCGGCCCGGCCGGCCCCGCTGGCTGGATCGCCCGCGCCATCCCCCTCGGGTCCGGCCTGGTCAGTGCCGGGCTGGCGGGGCGCGCCCGCCAGGTCCGGGTCGTCGCCGCGGAGCAGCCAGGCCATCGCCTGGTTCATCCGGCCGACCCGCCCGTCAAGACCGATGAAGGCGAAGCCGACCGGCGCCTGCTTGAGCAAGCCGGCCAGCAGCGCCGAGTCAGCGTCATCCAAGCCCGGCAGCCGCGGACGAGGCACTGACATCCCGGTGCTCATCGCGGGCACCTCCCTCCGGCCGGCCGCCGCGCACCGAGCAGTTCCCTGCTGCTCACTGCGGACACAAGAAGGCTAGCGGCAACAACGAGCGCACGGCGGAGCACAGCGACAACTCGATGCTGCCAGCGCCGCCGCGTGCCCGGCAGAACCAGGCTCAACCCGATAACAGCCGGGTAACGGGCGGCGATCAGGCGCGCACTCACGCAATGCTGGGCATCGTCTGCCCGGCCACCTGACCGGCCGTCGCGGGGCCGAGCGGGAAGTGGCAGGCTACCAGCTGACCCCTGACGGCGTGCGGGCGCAGCGCTGGCTCCTGCTCGGCGCAGACATCACGGGCGAATGCGCATCTGAGCCGGAACCTGCAGCCAGACGGCGGATGCGCGGGATCCGGGCCGGCCGCCGGCGGTCCGCTGGCGCCAGGCAGCGCGGCCATCCCGGGCTGCCCCGTGCCTGCCGACAGGGTGCCTGCCGACAGGGTGCCTGCCAGCGGGGTGCCTGCCAGCGGGGGCCGCGTCATCTCGGGGCCGGTCACTACCGCAGGCACGGCCGCGATGAGGCTGGCCGTATACGGATGGCCTGGCGCTGTGCAGATCTCCTCGGCTGGCCCGGTCTCGACCAGCTTGCCGAGGTACATCACGCCGATCGTGTCGGCCATGTACCTGATCACCGACAGGTCGTGCGAGATAAACAGGTAACTGAGCTCGTACTGCCGTTGCAGCTTGCGCATCAGGTTGAGAATCTGCGCCTGGACCGACACGTCGAGTGCCGAGACCGGCTCGTCGGCCACGATCAGTGCCGGGCGCTGGATGAGCGCCCTGGCCAGGGCGAGCCGTTGCCGCTGGCCGCCGGAGAACTCACGGGCGTACTGATTCTCGGCATCGGCGGGCAGCCCCACTTCGTCCAGGATCCGCAGGACCTGCCGGCGGTACCCGCGGCGCCGCACGGTCTGATGGATCGCGAGTGGCTCGCTCAGGATCGACTTGACGCGCATCCGGGGATCCAGCGAAGCGAACGAGTCCTGGAACATCAGCTGGATGCCCGACCGACGCTGCCGACGCTGCCGGGCAGGCATCGCGGCCAGATCGGCGCCGTCGAAGACGATGGCGCCCGCATCTGGCCGTTCCAGGCCGACGAGCAGCCTGGCAACGGTGGTCTTGCCGCTGCCCGACTCACCCACCAGACCGAACGTCTGGCCGGCCAGCAGCTCGAAGCTCACGTCCGCGACCGCGCTGACCGCCCCGGACCGGCGGCCCAGCACCCCGCCTGCCACCGGGTAGTCCTTCACCAGCCCGGAGACTCGCAGCAGCGGCTCCGCAGCCGTGCTGGCCGGGGCCGCGGTCGCCGCCCGGCCGGCCGCCTGGCGGCCACGACCGCTGACCCAGGCGCTGACCGGGGTGACTCCCCCGCCCGCACCGTCCTGGCCGCCCGCACCGCGAGCCCGGCCCGTGACACCCACGGGGAAGAAGCAGGCGTAGCCATGCCCAGGGTGATCCCCGTCCAGGGCCGGCTCATGAGTCGCGCACCAGTCCCGCACGTAGCGGCACCGCTGCGCGAAGCTGCACCCCGGCGAGCGAGTCACCAGATCCGGCGGGCGGCCCGGAATGCTGTACAGGCCCCGGCTCGCCGGTTGCGAGCTCGCCATCTCCGGCAGGGCTTCGAACAGCGCCTCGGTGTAGGGATGCCGGGGCCCGGCGAACACCGCGCTGGTCGCCGCCTGCTCGACGATCCGCCCGCCGTACATGACCGCGACCCGCTCGGTCCGGCCGGCGATCACGCCCAGATCGTGGGTGACCAGGATGACTGCCATCCCGAGCGCTGCGCGCAGGTCCCCGATGAGATCGAGAATGTCACGCTGAGTCGTCACGTCCAGTGCCGTGGTGGGCTCGTCGGCGATCAGCAGGCGCGGCTCGCACGCGAGCGCGGCGGCGATCATGGCTCGCTGCCGCATTCCGCCCGACAGCTGGTGCGGATATCCGCGGGCCACGCGCTCCGGGTCGGCGATCTTGACCAGGCTCAGCATCTCGACGGCGCGAGCCGCGGCCGCAGCCCGGCTGGCTCCCCTGTGCACGACCACTGACTCGGCGATCTGGCGGCCGACCTGCATCGTCGGATCCAGGGAGCTTGACGGGTCCTGGAACACCATCCCGACATCGTTGCCCCGGATCGTCTGCATGTTGCGCTCCGACAGCGCGGTGAGCTCGGTCCCGGCCAGCACGACCGAGCCGGCCGTGATAACGCCGCCCGCTGGCAGCAGGCGCATGACCGACCGGGCCGTCATTGTCTTCCCGCAGCCTGACTCCCCGACCAGGCCGAGGCACTCACCTGCCGCGACGGTCAGGCTGACGCCATCGACGGCCCTGACCGCCGCGCCGTTGCGGCGGATCTCGGTATGCAGGCCGGCGATCTCGAGCACCGGCCCTGACGGCTGCCCGCTCACCGCCCACCCGGGCCTCGGACCGGACGGTCAGCCTCAGCGGCGGTGGCCGGCACCGCGTCGTAGCCCACCGCGGAGAATGCGTCTCGCAGCCCGTCGCCCAGCATCGCGAATGCCACGACGACGAGGGTGATCGCGGCACCCGGCGCCAGGATCTCCCACCAGTACCCGTCGGAGATGGTCTGGGTCGCCGAGGCGATCATGTCGCCCCAGTCGACACCCGGGAACTGCACGCCCATGCCCAGCCAGCTCAGCGTGGCCAGGATCAGGATCGCGTTGGCGATCTGGAAGGTGACGTTCACGACAATAGTCCCGATCGCGTTCGGCGCGATGTGCCGCAGGATGATGCGCATGCTGCCGCCTCCCATCACGACTGCCGCCTGGACGTACTCGCGCATCCGCAGCGTCAGCGCCTCGGCGCGGACCAGGCGGGCCGTGCTCAGCCACGAGGTCCCCGCGATCACCAGTACCAGCATCGCGGTCGACGGCTGGTAGATCGAGGTCAGCAACAGCAGCAGGATCACTGCGGGGATGGCGATCCCGGCGTCGACTATCCGCATCATTACCGCATCGGCGGCACCGCCAAGGTAGCCAGCCACCGCACCCCACAGCGACCCGAGCACGGCGGCGAGAACGCCGGCGGCCGCGGCGAGCTCCAGGGAGACCTGCCCGCCGGTCATCAGCCGGCCAAGCTCGTCGGTGCCGTCGCCATCGGTGCCGAGCGGGTGACCTGACCGCGGCGCGAGGTTGGCCTGCGACAGGAATACGTGTATCTGGTCAGTGTGGTAGACCAGCGGGCCGAGGAAGCAGAACGCTGCCATCGCGACGACGATGGTGCCCCCGGTCGTGGCCAGCGGATAGGTCCGGCAGGCGGCAAGGCCGCGGCGCATCCGGCTGGCCACCGCGGCCCGCTGCGCCGCCGCGCCCGGCGGGCTGGCTGCGGGGCCCGCATGCCTGCCGCGGCTCCCGCGGACGGGCGCGGCAGGGTCGGCAGCGGCGAGCGACACTCCAGCCGCCCCGGTGAGCCGTCGCACTGGCCCGGGCTTGTCGCCGGCGGCCTGGTGCGCTGTCACGGCCGCGAGATCCTTACCCGCGGGTCGAGAATCGCGTAGCCGATGTCAGCCAGCAGCGAGCCGACAGCCGCGGCGACCCCGATGACAAGGGTGAAACCCAGCGTCACCGGGACATCATGGTTGACCGCCGCCTGCCAGATCTGCCATCCCATGCCCTGGAAGTTGAACAGGATTTCCACCACCAGCGCACCGCCGACGATCTGCGGCAGGCTGAGGCCGATCAGCGTGACGACCGGTACCAGCGAGTTCCGGAGCACGTGACTGACGATCACCCGGCGTTCCCCGCCGCCGCGGGCTCGCGCCGCCTGCACGTACTCCTGGCCAAGGCTGTCCAGCGCGGATGACCGCATGTACCTGGCAAAAGTCGCGATCGTGACCAGGGCGAGCGTCAGCACCGGCAAGGTAAGGTCGCGCGGGTCGGCGATGACGCCGCCGACGCCCGCCGCCTGCGGGCCCTCTGCGCCGAAGAAATGCCAGTCAACCGCGAGGTACAGGATCAGCACCGAGCCGAGCACGAACGGCGGCATGCCGTAGCACAGGTAGGTCAGCCCGCGCAGCACGTGGTCGACTGCGGAACTCCGGCGCACCGCCTGGAGGAGCCCGACGGGGACCGCAACCAGCAGCGCTATCACCGTCGAGACGCCAGTCAGCACCAGCGTCCGCGGCAGGCTGGCCGCCAGCAGCGCGCCCACGCTCTCGTTCAGCCTGGCGGACCGGCCCAGGTTGCCGCTCAGCACCCGGCCGAGCCAGGTCAGGTACTGAGCCAGGAACTGCTGGTGAGCAGATCCGCTGCCGAGCACGGCCGTGGTCACGCCGCCGGGGGCTAGCCGGATCAGCCCGAACACGATCAGCGTCACCAGCAGGACTACAGCCACGGCCTGCAGGGCGCGGCGGGCCAGGTACGCGGTCACGAGTCGGGCCTGCGGGGCCGGCTGTCGTTCACTTCACGTAGTGCCAGTATTCCGGGGTCAGCGTGCCCGCGCTGTTCTGCGGTCCGATGTCCAGCCCCTTGATCGCCTCGATCAGCGTCGCGGCATCGGGCTCGTACACCACCGGTAGCTGCTGCGTCAGGTAGGCATCCCAGGCGCGCATGGCGCGGTCGAATGCGGCCGGCGTCCTGGCCTGCAGCGTGTCGGCGATCAGCTGGTTGTCCTTAGGGTTGTTGTAGTTCCCTGCGTTGTTGACTGCGCCGCCCTGGAAGAGCTCGTCGCCAGTCGGCAGGTAGTCGGGCGCGTAGGTCCAGGATCCCCAGAAAGCAAGCTGCCAGGTGCAGCTCCGGGGCGTGCAGGTCGGGCTGACCCCGAAGGCCGCGTTGAGGACGTCGGTGAATGGCTCAGCCGTCACCGTGAGCGCCATGCCTGCCAGCGACGCGTTCGAGGCCAGCTCGCGCGCCGCGGACTGCATCCAGTCGGTCCCCGCGGCATAGATCATGGTGAGCTTCAGCTGCGTTCCGGCCGGGATGTTCGCACCGCACTCGGTCGCGCTGGTGCCGGGCCGGGCACAGGTGTCGGTGCCGTTCGGCCGTATCGTCCAGCCGTGCTGCCTCAGCAGGTTCTCGGCCGCCGAGATGTTCAGTGTCCACTCATCGCCCGCGGCGGCAATCTGCGGTGCCAGGTACTTGGTCTGCGGGTAGAAGGTGACGGGGCCGACGGTGGGCTTGCCGTATCCGTGCAGCGGACCATTGATCACGCCCTCCTGGTCCACCAGGTGCTGGAACGCCTGCCGGAAGTACAACTGGTCGAAGATGGCACCCTGGCCGGTGGTGTTGTTGAAGTTGTAGGGCATATAGCTGAGCTGCCACAGGTACTGGGTGGTGAGGTTGTAGTTCGACAGCGACGGCGGGTTAGTGCCCGCCAGCGCCCCGGCCGGCGGGGCCGGCGCGTCGACCGTCGGCAGGTAGCCGACGTCGATGGCCTGGTTACCGGCGGGGTCCTGCAGCACGTTGTACTCGGCCTGCTCGGAGGTGAAGGGCAACTCCGTGAGCGTCGTGATGTGACCCTTCGCCACCGGGCCGCTGTAGTGCTTGTTGAACGTCAGGACCAGCTTGCCCAGGCTGCTCATGCTCTGCAGCTGCCACGGACCGTCGACGACTTTCCACAACGGCGAGGACGCGAGCGTTGAGGCGTTCTTCGACGACTGCGCGGTCAGGAAATTGAACACGGCCTTGCACTTGGCCCATCCGTCCGCCGCGCTGTCGGTCGCGCACCCGCCGCTGCCTGCGGCGCCGGTCAGGCTCGTCACGTCCCAGGCCGTCGGCATCGGCGTGACCTCGCTCAGCTCGTTGCTGGTGAACCAGGACTGCGAGAACTGCGCGCTGGTGATGTCCATTGTCACTTCGTACTTGCCGACTGCCCGGACGTTCGTGATGTCGCTGGGCAGGCCAGTTGCGCTGTAGTAGGCATCGTTCTGGCCCTCGGCAATCATCATGTTCAGCCAGAACACGACGTTCCGCGCGTCCACCGGCTGGCCGTTCGACCACTTGTAATTGTGCCTGAGCCTGATGATGACCTCGTGGCCGTGGTAGACCGGCAGCTGGGCAAGGCTCAGCTGCCGGTTCAGGTAAGGGCTGACGCCGGTGCCGAACCAGTACAGCGGCCGGTACAGCAGGTACTGGAAGTCATCGACGTTGTAGACACTGTCATCGGGGATCTGCTGCGCGCCCATGAACGGGAACGGGTAGCTGGCCTGGCCGCCCGGCTCCATCGCATAGGTGACAGCGTTGCCGCGGCTAGCCGAAGACGCGGCGCCGGGCGCCGAACCCGAGGCGGCGGGTCCGCAGGCCGCCAGCATCGTCACAAGGCCGACCACGGCGCAGCACGCGCCGACCGCGCCGCGGCGGCCGTGCGCGCGCCTTAGCAGCCGGGCTCGCCGCGTAGCCGCACGTCCTTCTCGCATCAGGAACCGCCGTCCTTCTCGCACCGGGAAGCGGGCGCACCGGGCGCTCCACGAGTCCACATTTACGTCTTAAGCGTCAAATACTAAATTATTAGTTATGCCCTATAGCCACGCCGACCTGCGCCGCGCTTCCGGCCGGGCGAGCCGCCTGTCCGGCCTGCCGTCAGGTCGACCGGGCCTGACGATCAGCCGGCTAAGCGGCCGCGACCGGGGCGGCCGGAGGCTGGCCGGGACAGGAGCCAGTGCCGGGCGCGGTCAAGGTGGCGGCAGGCATGCGTCGGTAGGACGCTACCGGACGAGCGGGCAGTTCGCCCGAAAGACGGACGGAAGCATCCCAGTTCTTGCCCCGCGATTCCGGCGAAATATCGCGGAGGCCAAGAATCGGGCACCCAGATGGCGAGCCACAGTATGCATGCCCGCCAAATCTGACAAGCTAGAAGGGTGACCCCCCAGAGCCGACGCCGAGAACCAGCGGGCGACAGGGGACAGCAGGGCGCGGGCAGCGGCAGCCGGGCGCGCGGTGCCGGACTCTCCGGCCCGCCGCCGAACGCCCTGTTTGCCGAGATGCTGCGCGCCGCCCGTGAGTTGCTGGCCGTGCGCAGCCCGCTGGATGCCGAGCTGATGGTCAGCGAATTGCTCGGGACCTGGTGGGGGCAGCAGGGCAGCCGCGGCGCGCGCAGCCCCCGCCGCCGGGCCGAAGTCGAGGAGCTAGTCGGCGAGGGCCTGGTCGGCTACGCGGCCGAGCAGGGCAGCCCGGCCGCGCTGGCGCTGCTGTCCGGGATCGCCTGCCTGGGCACCTCCCGCCAGGCTGTCCAGGCCGAGCGGGCCGCGCTCATCCTGATGGACCGGGGAGTGGCCCGGCCTGCCTGGGCCGAGCACGTCGGCGCGGTCGAGGCGGCGGAGTGCTATGTCAACTCCGACGCCTACGGCGACCGGGATGAGGTTGTCTGCGTGTTCAGCTATGCCGGACAGGAGCAGCACGCGCTGGTGGTCGTCGTGGACTACAACGCCGGCGGTCTCGCCCGCGATGGCTGGGTGACATCGCAGGTCGGCAAGCTGCTTGACTACTGCCGGGACGGCAAAGGGACCGGCCAGGCCTTCAGCCAGGTCGACGCTCCGCTAGCCCGCCGGATCCTTGCCAGCGCGCTCGCCGCGACCGAGAACGCGACAGACCCTGCGGTGAGCGCCTCGTTCCCGTCCTATCACGCCTTCATCCGGGCACGGGTGCGGACGCTGCCGCCGGTCCTGCCGGCAGGAGCACCCAGCTCCGCTTCCGCCGGGCCGGCGAATACCGGGCCGGCGAATACCGGGCCGGCCGTCACCGCCGCTGCCCGGCGCGCCGTGTGGCGCAAGGACCGGCGGGCCATGCTGGTAGCCGAGTTCCTCGCCTCCGACGAGGCAGAAGACCTGTCCGACCGGCAGGCAGCCAGCAGATGCGCCGACCACATCGTCGAGTACGGCTGTGATCGCGACTTCGGCCGGCCACTGCGGGTCAGTCCGGCTAAGGCTGAAACGTTCCTGCTGGACTGGCTCCCGCGCAAGGTCGTGCTGTCACGTGCCGACCAGGAGGCGATGCCCCATGTGCTGCTGGCCTGGGCGCGCTGGGCCGGCCCGAAGTCCGGTCTGGACTCCGGCGCCGTAGCGGCCACGCTGGATGCCGTGTTCGACGCGATGCGCACGTTCCCGACCGCATACCGCGACCCTGCCTCGTTCGGCCTGGATGCGGACACGATCGCCCGCCTGCTGCCGGACGGCGACCTGGAGGCGCTGGCCCGCCGCCTTTTCGCCTTCCCGCTGCTGCGCGGCAGCTACCGTGGCGTCAATCTGTCCACGCTCAGCCCGGCGATCCACACCGACCGGCGAACCCTGCTCGCGGCCGATCATGATGACGCGATCGGCCAGCACGCCGACGCCGCGTCCAGGGTCAGCGCTGAGCACCTCGACAAGCACATCGCGCTGGCCGACCGGCTGTGGCGCGGCGATCCGCCCGAGTTGTGGGAAGCCGCCCAGCGCCTGCTCGACCTCGGCGAGGACAGGCACGAGGTGCTGCACTTGCTGATGGACACGATCCGGTCGGCCGGGCCGCGCGAAGCCGACGTCGCGACGGCGCTAGCCAGCCTGCCACCCGAGGAGCCCGGCTAGCGATGGCGTCCGGTTCGGACGGCGCCGACGTATCCGCCACCCTGGCGGGCGAAGTGACCGCGAGGCTTGTCCCTGCGGGCACGACGCCGCCGGTGGTCGACCTGAACGCCGATCTGGCCGAGAGCTTCGGCGCCTGGCGGCTCGGCGACGACGATGCCCTGATGGCTCTGGTGACCAGCGCGAACCTTGCCTGCGGGTTCCACGCCGGGGACCCGCTCACGATCCGCCGCGCGTGCGCGACCGCCGTCGCGCACGGCGTCGCGATCGGCGCTCAGGTGTCCTACCGCGACCTGGCAGGCTTCGGCCGCCGGGAGATGACGGTGCCACCGGACGAGCTGGCCGCCGAGGTGCTCTACCAGCTAGCCGCGGTTGACGGAATCGCCAGGGCAGAGGGCGGCCGGGTCGGCTACGTCAAGCCGCACGGCGCCCTGTACTCGCGCGCCGCCCGCGACCCCGAGCAGGCCGCCGCGATCGCCTCGGCGGTCAGCGCGTTCAGCCCGCGCCTGCCGATCCTCACGCTGCCAGGTTCCGCGCTGGAGACGGCAGCGACCGAACTCATGCTGCCGGCGGTGGCCGAGGCCTTCGCTGACCGCGCCTACCGCGACGACGGGTCGCTGGTGCCGCGCAGCGAGCCGGGCGCGGTGCTCACCGATCCGCAGACCGTCGCGGCCCGCGCGGTCGGCATGGTGCTGCACGGCACCGTGCCGACCGTCTCCGGCGCTGCGCTGGAGATCAGCCCGCGCTCGATCTGCGTGCACGGGGACACGCCGGGCACGGTGGCCCTGGCCAGCGCCGTCCGCGCCGCGCTGGAGCGGGCCGGCGTGACGTTCGCACCGTTTACGTGATCACCATCAAGAGCGCCGGGGATGCGGCGCTCCTGCTCCAGGCCAGCCAGCCGGTCCAGGCCAGCCAGCCGGTCCAGGCGAGCCACCAGGGCGGGAACGCGGCTGCCTCGATCGCGGCCGCCATCCGGGCCGCGGACGTGCCGGGAGTAATCGACGTGGTGCCTGGCGCGTTGACGGTGCTGGTCACGTTTGCGCCGGGTGAGCTCCGGGCTCGTGCCGAGCGGGCCCGCGACAAACTGACGCGCGACGAGCTGGCCAGCGCGCTGGTGCGGATAGCCGGCCAGGCCAGTGCGACTCCGGCCGGACTGACGGAAGGCCCCGTGGTGATCGACACCGTCTACGACGGGCCGGACCTCACGGAACTGGCGGAGTTGACCGGGCTGACGACGGGCGAAGTCGTTGCCCGGCACCAGGCGGCCGAGTACCGGGTGGGCTGGCTGGGCTTCTCGCCCGGTTTCGGCTATCTCACCGGGCTCGACCCACGGCTCGCTGTGCCGCGGCTGGACACTCCGCGCCTATTGGTGCCCGCTGGCTCGGTCGCCATCGCAGGCGGCCTTGCAGCCGTCTACCCAGCCGCCTGCCCCGGAGGCTGGCGCCTGATCGGCCGCTCTGCCGCGATCTTGTGGGATCCCGGCCGTAATCCGCCGGCCTTGCTCGCGCCGGGCCAGCGGGTGCGCTTCCGCGCGGTCAGCCGGCCGCCGGACCTTGCGGCGCCACACCTCACGGATTTCGGCCGGCCTGATCGGGATCAAAGCACCGGCCGATGGGACGAGATCCATGAAATGTCGCGAGGTCGCTGCGTCGAGGTGGTGCGGCCAGGGCCGCTGACGACCATCCAGGATCTCGGCCGGCGCGGCCTGGCGCACCTCGGCGTGCCACGCAGCGGTGCCGCCGACATCGGCAGCCTGCGGCTCGCCAACGAGCAGGTAGGCAACGACGCGGACGCCGCCTGCCTGGAAGTCACCCTCGGGCGGCTCGAGCTGTACTTCCATTTCGATGCTGTCGTCGCGGTGACCGGTGCCCCGGCACCGGTGCGGCTCACGCAGGCCGGAGCAGACAGCCAGCCCGGCCCCGGAGCACGCCGCGACCTGGCACGCGACCGCTCGCGGCCAGCAGGGCCGGGTCCGGCCCACGCGACCGCATTCGCCGTGCCAGCCGGGACGGCGCTGCGGCTTGACCCGCCGGCCACCGGGCTGCGCAGCTACCTCGCGATCAGCGGCGGCATCGACCTCGCGCCCGTGCTCGGCAGCAGGTCCGCCGATCTTCACTCCGGCCTTGGCCCGGCGCCGCTGCGAGCGGGCCAGGTGCTGCCGGTGGGACGTGCCCGTTCCCGGCCCGGAAACGGGCAGCCGCAGCCGGCGCACGCGGCCGGGCCGGCCGGTGCGGCGTGGCGGCCTGGCGCTGGTGCCCGCCAAGAGCTGCGCGTGCTGCCCGGCCCGCGGGACGACTGGTTCGCCGGCACCGCGATGACCGTGCTGACCACGGAGAGCTATCAGGTCACGGCCGCCAGCAACCGCAGCGGGCTGCGGCTGGCCGGGCCCCGGCTGCACCGGGCGCGCCGCGAGGAATTGCCCAGCGAGGGCATGGTGGCCGGCTCGTTGCAGGTCAGCCACGACGGGCAGCCGATCTTGCTGCTGGCCGATCACCCGACTACCGGCGGGTACCCGGTTATCGGCGTCGTCGTATCGGCTGACCTGGACGCCGCGGCGCAACTGCGGCCTGGCCAGCAGGTCCGGTTCCGCCTCGTCGAAGGCTAGCCCGGATGTCCGCTTTCGCCGCGCCGGTCGTCCGCTTTTGCCACGGCGGTCGTCCGCTTTCGCCGCCGGTCGTCCGCTTTCGCCACGGCGCCGGGGCGGGGGGCCAGCAAGCCCGGTCAGCCGGCCAGCTCGCGGTAGGCAGTGAGCAGGTCGGCGGCAAGCACCGTGGTCAGGTCGGTCGCGGTGGCCGCCTCGCCCCGCAGCGAAACCCGTACGTCGCGGGAAGCGCAGGCACGCTCGAATAGCGAGCGGGCGAACCGGCCGTTCCCCAGCACGTCGATCCGCCCGGTCTCGACAGCCTGGACGAAGATCGAGTGCAGCACTGGCAGCGCTTCGGCATCGAAGGTGTCGCCAGCCTTCGCCGCGATGACCCTGGCGATCTGGCTGAGCTCGGCCCCGGTGTAGCTGGGGAAGGCAATCCTGGTGCTGAACCGGGACGCCAGGCCCGGATTGCTGCGCAGCAGCCTGTCCATGTCGTCGGTGTAGCCGGCCAGCACGATCACGAGCCGTTCCCGGTCGTCCTCCGCGCGCTTGAGCAGCGTCGCGACCGCCTCGGACCCGAACGCGTCGCCGCCGGAGTAGGCGTCGTTGTGCAGTGCGTAGGCCTCGTCGATGAACAGCACGCCGCCCATCGCCGAGTCGATCAGCTTGGACGTCTTGATCGCGGTCGAGCCGAGATGCTCGCCGACAAGGTCGCCGCGGTGTGCCTCGATGACCTCCGGCCGCACGAGCAGGCCAAGCGCCGCGAAGATCCGGCCGATGATGCGGGCCACGGTGGTCTTGCCCGTGCCGGGCGGGCCGGTGAAGACGAAGTGCCGCGACGGCGGCTGGCTGGCCAGCCCCTGGCGATCCCGGAGCCTGGCCACTTGCAGCTGAGCGACGATCTCGTGCACCTGGCGCTTGACCGGTTCCAGGCCGACGAGCGCGTCGAGTTCGGCGAGCGCGTCATCCACTGTCGGCGTCTCGGTGTAGCCGCGGAACCGCGTCGTCAGCTCCGCGTAGGCGAGCCGCATGTCCTCGCCGCGTAGCGTGACCAGCTCGGCCGGGGTCGGTTCGGCCGGCCCGCTCATCACCCGGACGTCCCGCTGCTGCCCGGCCCTGGCCAGCAGGGTGCGCACGAACCGGCCGTTCCCGAGCTCGTCGGCGAGGCGGCGGCGACCGACCTCCTCGAAAATCTGGCGCAGGACGGGACGGGCGTCCGGGTCGATCAGCTCGCTCTTGGCCTGAACTGCGTGCTCAGTGAGCTCCATCAGCTCGGCCGGCGAGTAGGTCGGGAACTTGATCCGGACGCCGAACCGGGAATTCAGGCCGGGATTGGCAGACAGGAAGGTCTCCATCTGCCGCTCATAGCCGGCCAGGATGATGATGAAATTGTCCCGGTCGTCTTCGGCTCGCTTGAGCAGCGCCTGCACGGCCTCGTTGCCGAACCGGTCACCCTGCCCGTCGCCCTCATTCACCAGGCTGTAGGCCTCGTCGATGAACAGGACCCCGCCGAGCGCGGAGTCGATCAGCTGATTGGTCTTGATGGCCGTTGCGCCCAGGTACTCGCCGACCAGGTCAGCCCGCTGCGCCTCGGTGACACTGGGCGCGTCAAGCAGGCCGAAGGCGTAGAAGATCTTGGCGAGGATGCGCGCGACCGCTGTCTTGCCGGTGCCTGGCGGGCCGAGGAACACGAAGTGCTGCATCGGCTTCTCGGCACCGTGACCGGCGATCGCCCGGCGGCGGGCGGCTTCAACGGAAGCGGTGATCGACCGGATCTGATCCTTGACGGCGGTCAGCCCGACCATCGCGGTGAGTTCGGCCACCGCCTCGTCGACGGTGATGGGCGGCCACTGGGCCGGGTGCTGAGCCTGCCGCGCCTGCTGGCTGCGGTCCAGGTTCCGCACTCCGCCGGGGGCCTGCGCGACCCGGGCGGCCTGGCTGCCCTGGGTGACCTGAGGAGCCTGGTTGCCGTGAGGGTCCTGGCTGACCTGGGTGCCCTGGCCGACCCGGGCCTGACCGGTGCCCTGTCGTCCGGGCCGGATCACGCCGGCCGGGGGGAGGCCCGCGCCGCCAGCCACGGGCGCCGCGCCTGCTGAGCCAGCTTGGCCCGCTGAGCCAGCCGGGCCTGCCGTGCCTGCCGTGCCTGCGGAGCCTGGCCCGGCGGATCCGGCCGAGCCGCCCGGCGTGGCCGCCATCGCGTGCGGCGCGGGCAATGCGGCGAACCCGGTCCTGCGGCCGTACTCCCGGCTGTCTTGCATGGCCTTGGCCAGTCGCCAGCCGAGCACCACCAGCGCGATCAGCCATGCGGTAGCCGGCCCGAGCAGCGGCTGGCTGCGCCAGAGCTGCAGCGTGGTGATGAGCAGGCCGACCGACAGCGACCACAGCAGCACCCACGCCGTCGTCCGGCACGGCACCAGCCAGCGGCCGAGTACGCCGAGGTGGGCCAGCATGGCGACCACCGGTACCAGCAGCAGGAGCAGGTACCGCGGTTCGGCTGACCCGGCTGTCCGGGCGGCTACCACGGCTACTACTAGTAGGCCCCAGAGCGCAACCGAGGCCGTGGCGATCGCCGACCGGGCACCCGCCCACAGCGCGTATGGCGCGTAAATCAGCCCGGCGGTTATCCCAACCGAGACAAGCGGACCGGCAAAGAGGCAGATCCCGATGATCAGGAGAATTTTCACCGGCACCGGCGCTGCGCTCATGAACTGGCGAAGGCGGGATAGCCAGCCCTGCACGGCCGCACGACCGGGCAGAGCGGGGTGCTGCTCTGGTGACCGCATCTCGCTCCCTCGCGCCAAGACTTGTATAGCGCATTTCGTACTGAGATTCCCGGTCAACTCACCATGCATGACCTGCATAAACGCATGCCAATCCGGCTAACTACCGGAAATGGCCGACTGCCGCGTGTTGTCGCCGCCGGGATAATGGCTGTGTTTTGGCTGCTAGCAGCCCTGAGCCGGATGGTCATGGTCGGCGCCAGCCGGAGCGCTGTCGGAGTGCCGTGCTAGAACGCTCACATGGAAAAACTCAGCTTCCCGGACATGCTTGACCTGATCGAGGATCGCTCACGGGCACTGCGCTTCGCGGCGGCGCAGGCAGGGCTCGAAGCCCGGGTTCCCGGCTGTCCGGACTGGACGGTCGCCGACCTGATCGCTCATCTGGGTGAAGTGCAGCTATTCTGGCGGGCTGCCGTCGGTGCCGGCGAGGCCGCCAGCCCGCCAAGCCCGGACGTCGTCGGGGACACCACTCCCCAGGGCGACCTGCTCGCCTGGTCGGCGGACGCCACCGATCAGCTGGTGCTCGAGCTGCGCAGCGCCGGGCCGAACCGCATGTGCTGGACATGGTGGGAGGCGTCCGGCGCGCCGATGACGTCTGGCGCGGTGGCCCGGCACCAGGTCCAGGAGGCTGCCGTGCACGCATTCGACGCACAGCAGGCGGCCGGCCACCCTCAGCCACTTCCGGACCCAGTCGCGGCTGATGGTGTCGGCGAGTACCTCACAGTGGAGCTGCTCACCAATGGCCCGTGGCCGTACGAGCCAGGCACCGTCGTGCTGGAAACCGGGGCGGGCGGGAGCTGGGTACTGGACCTGGAGACTCCCGCCGTGACGGTACTCCTCGGCGACGAGCATGGCAGCGCCAAGCCGACCGCCACCGTGACTGCGGACCCAAGCGACATGATCCTCGCCTTCTACCGACGAGACCCGATCGGGGAACTGCGCATCGAAGGCGCCACCGAACTCGTGCCCCAGCTACTGAACTGGCCGAATCTGGACTGACGCCGATCAGCGCAGGGCCGCTGGCCGCGGGTGGTGCGGACGCGTTATGCGAGACGCTTGCACGATGTCCCACCTCGCGCAGCGTGACAGCATCCCGGCCGCCGGTATCGAGCAGTTGCCCGGCGCGACCACAGTCACAGCCTGACAACTAGGAGCACTAGCAGCGCAACGACAACGAGCACGAGCACGCAGCCCATCACCATCAGCGCGGCATTGCCCGACAGCAACGCCAGGAGCTCCCGTTCAGCCTTCGGCTCCGGCGACTTGTACGGTTTGCCGCCGTCGCGCGCCGCCTGCTCGAACCGGTAGAACGGGTCATAGGTCCGGCCAGGTCCACGGCGCCCAAATGTCGGAGGTGGCGTTCCCTCTGGCCGTGATCTCCTGGTCATGCAGCCTCCGGACGAATCACAAAGCCCCGAGCGCGGGCGCCCGGTCCAGCGCCATGGCGACCTGGCCGAGTTCATCAATGGTATGCCGAGACCACGCGGCCACGAGGCTCTGCTTAGGTGTGCGCCCTGACAGTTCGGGCGAGCCGTCCCAGCGCTCCGGCTGCCTCGGCGCTCCTGGCCGCCCCAGCACTCCTGGCTGCCTCGGCACTCCCGGGTGCCTCAGGCGAGCCAGTCACCGTCACGCATCAGCGTGCGTCCGGGCAGTTCGTTGACCTCCCGCCACGCCTGCATCCGGTCCGGGACGATGCGGAAGTACGCGTAATCACTGGTTTCTTCGCGCGGATCCCAGTCATGCTTGACCGCGAACGCGTCCTTCACCTGCTCGTCCTCCACCAGTTCCGCTTTCCCGTCGATCATGGTGACATCGCGCAACTGCCCGACGCCGACCCGCGCTCGGCCTCCCCGGCTCAGGTTGCGGCCCATCACGCTGGAACGCGGAGTAGCCACGATGGTGCCCGTGCCGTCCCAGAGGAACGAAAGCGGCAGCAAGTAGGCGCTGCCAGCGGCGTCGGCTGTGGCGATCCAGGCGTCCACGTCCGAGGCGAGCCGGCTCAGCGTGTCGCTCTTACGCTGGCCGGTGCTGCGCGGTGCATCCATCCCGTGATCCTCCTCGGCGATCGGATTCGTTCGTCATCGGCCATCATGCACAATTGCGCTGGACGGCCCGGCGGCCTGGGCTCTCGGCTCGTCGTCGCGAGCTCTTCGGTGGCGGACGCCCGCCTTCGGCCGATGCCCCCGGCTACTGATGAAGACGATGTCACGATCGCGGATCTGATCCGGATTGGCGGTCAGCGCGATGGCCGTGATCTTCCCATCAGAGACAGCGAAGCTGCAGACGACCTGCGGCCGGCCACCCGGCGCCCATACCGCCGCCGGGATGCCGTCGACCAGTGCGAGCCGGGCGGCCTGGGCCCGCCCGGCGAAGAAGCTGGCCACCCCTTTGGCGCCACGGGCCTCGGCCGAGGCACCCATCCGCACTGCGGCGGGCCGGCCTGCAGGACGGCCCCAGGCGCGAGCAGCGCGAGCAGCGCGAGCAGCGCGAGCAGCGCGAGCAGCGCGAGCAGCGCGAGCAGCGCGAGCAGCGCGCCGACGTCACCGCCGCGGGAGGCGGCCAGGAACGCGGCAATGGCCTCCTGCCGCCGGCGCAGGTCCGCCTCGCGCGCTGGGCCGGCTCTCTGAACCCGGCGGCGACCGCGGCTGGCGAGCTGCCGGGACCCGGCCGGGGCTCGGTCGATGATCGCGGCTATCTCCCCGAACGGCACGTCGAAGACGTCGTGCCGCACGAATGCGAGTCGCTCGGCTGGGGTCAAGGTGTCGAGGACCGCCAGCAACGCGACGCCCACTGAGTCGGCTAGCAGTATCTCGTCCTCAGGCCCGGCTCCCGATCCGGCCTCGGGCCGGCCGGGCCGGCCTGCTCAGGCGGCCAGATGCCGGCCGAGTCCTCCAGCCGGGAGCGGCGCGCCTCAAGAGCGTTCAGGCACACCCTGGCGACGACGGTGGTCAGCCACCCAGCGAGGTTGACATCGGCGCGGCTGACCCGCAGCCAGGCATCCTGCACTGCGTCCTCGGCCTCGCTGGGTGAGCCGGGCATCCGGTAGGCGATCGCCCGCGAGCGGGCCTGGTGCTCGGTGAATCTCTCAGTCAGCCAGTCCGGCTCGACCATCGGTCACATTCCTCCGTCTCGGTCGTCCTTCCAATTAGCCGCCCGAAACCATGTCGATGCGACATCGATGCCAACGGGGTCCGGGCGGCTCGGGCCGCCCGAGGGCGGCCGGCATTTCGCCACTGCCACCCGCCCGGCACGTGCGGGCTACCGCGAGCGCGGAACAAGCCACCGTGCACGCGGCAGGCTCAAAGGGCCGTGGCAATGTGCCGTCGGCGCTGCGCCGTCCTCCCGTGCTAGCCCCACGCGCCGGCTACCTGCCTGGTGGGCAGCTTTGAGCCGGTTGAAGACATTGGTCGTGGCGATCGACAGCAGCAGTGCGGCTAATCCTTGCTTCGTCGTAGTGCCGTGCTGCCTCGTTCCAGATCTCATCGGGCACCGGGTCCGGCTGGTCGGCTAGCCGGGTGACGGCCTCGGCCAGTGCCAGCGCCGCACGCTCGGCATCGGTGAAGTACGGCGCCTCCCGCCAGGCGGCAACGGTAGCCAGCCGGTCCTCGCGCTCCCCCGCCTTCCTAGCCCCCGCAGCGCCAGCCTGAACGCACGGGCTGCAGCCGCTGATCTGGCTGGCCCGCAGGTGAACCAGCGCCAGGGTCTCTTCAGGCACGCCCTTTTCGCGGAAGCAGCCGGCCAGCGCCTGGATGGGCTGCATGGCCTTGCTGTTCCGGCTGGACACGGGCTGCCAAGGGCCGTCCGCTGGTCAGCTACTTCATGCAGACACAGAGCCGGTCTTGCAGTTCATCGAGGGCAGCGAGCCGCCCCTCGAAGAACGCCTGGTCCCACAGCTCGCCGAGGACTCCCAGGGTCGCGGCGCTGTTGTCACCGAGCCGGGATGCGGCGTCGGCTAGGGCTTCTTGCCTCTTCTTCTCATCCATCTCTCCGCCTCCCGGCCATGCCATGCGGTTGTGTTCACCTCCGCCAACCGTTTCCGCGGGCGTGTTCATCCGGATTCGCCGAGCAGTTCCCGCCGTGCCGCGGCCCGCCCACGGGCCGGGGGCCTAGGTGAAGGAAGCTACCACCGGACCCCGGAGCTACCCAACCTGCTCGCTGTTGCCGAAAACCACTCGCGCATAGGACCCGTACCAGCTGATACTTCGTGGTCATGACCGAACAGGTTCCCGAGCGCGCCTTCGGCTGGTCGAACGTGTTCGCCGCCACCCGGGAGTCCGATCCGCGCGAACAAGGCGACCCCCCGGTCGGCGAGCGCGACACCCTAGCCGGAGTTTCCGGTGATCTTGCAGTGGGCTGAGGGTTCCTGCTGGTCAGCAGCGCGTGAGGGCTGTTTTGCGCGTATGACCTAACTCCGGGGCGCCCGCTGGCCGAGGCCGAAGATCTGGTAGAGCTGGGGCTGGT
>DAHVAR010000233.1 GCA_027314515.1 Actinomycetota bacterium | reverse complement strand
AGCCACGGCTGTACTGGTCCCTCGGCCGCGGACCCTACGGCTCCATCCGGCTGCCCGGCGGGTTCAGGGTCGGGCATCGGCTGTAGCTCTCTGCGTCGACCTCGGGCGCCTCGCTGGCTACGGCTGGCGGGGCGCCCGAGGCTTGCCCGGCAGCGCTTCGGCGTTTGCGCGCGGCGGTTAGCGCGGCGATGGCCTCGGCGTCCGTGGCGCCGGAGTCGAGCGCCAGCGTGATCAGCTTGTTCAGCCGGTCGTCGGTGCGCAGGTCGCCGCGGATGCTGTCAACCTCGGCACGCCGCGCCGCACTGGCCCGCTCGGCGTGCGCACTGGCCCGCTCGGCGTAGCAGCGGCTGCACATCACGGCCTGCCAGGCGCCGCCTTTGCCGGGCTCGGTCACCATGATCCGCCGACCGCACGCGCCGCACGGCCAGCGGGTGCCGTGAGTCCGCGCCGCCGGCGCGAGCATGTACACCCGCAGTCGGCGCCCGCCTCCGCTGGCTACCCGGCCGTACTTGCCGGGCCGGCGCGTCTCGGTCAGGGTGCCGTCCGCCAGCAGGCCGGCGATAGCCCGGCGGGTGGCCCGCTGCGCCGCCGCGGATGACCGCGGCCCGTCGACTGCCCAGGTGATCTCGGCGGCCGACCGGGCGAACCCCGGCGTGCCCGGCCACCCGTCCAGGTATGCGATGATGCCGCGCTGACGCGCTCCGTGTCCTCGGCTCACGCCGCTAAGCGTACCGCTGCCGCCATGATCACCGGTACGCTTAGC
Organism: Actinomycetota bacterium; assembly: GCA_027314515.1. Taxonomy (GTDB): domain Bacteria; phylum Actinomycetota; class Actinomycetes; order Streptosporangiales; family Streptosporangiaceae; genus JAJYUU01. The sequence goes on along the minus strand of DAHVAR010000233.1, from coordinate 21,901 downwards.
GGCTGTCCTGCCGCCTGGCCGCCAGGTCGCGGAGCGACGGGACCGGGCCTGGCGGACGCTGGCAGCCGCGCTCGGCGAAACGTGGCCAGGAGAGCGTCGAGCGCCAAATCAAGGTCCGCAGCGCGGACGTTGATTCGCCTGCCGTTGTCCGCAGCGCGGACAACGGGCGGCCTGCGCCGCTGCCCCGTCAGCGCCTCGCCGAATGCCGCAGGCGAGATAGCGACCCAGGGGCGACCCGAAAAGGTCCGCGCTGCGGACGTTTTCCCGACTCCCGCACCGCTGCCGTTGCCGCGTCAGCGTCTCGCCAGACTCACCTGCGGAGCGTGACCGGCCTTCACCTGTTGTGACAGATGCCCGGCCGCGGCGATGGTTTGCTTGCGGCCGGGCGATTTTCTGCCCCCAGGGTCAGCAGCCAAATGCTACCCGCAGGCCGGTGCGATGCGTGATGGGCGCAGCAGTTTGTGGCGCCTGAGGGAAGTAGGCGCGCAGCTCGCGTTCGTCGCCGGGATCAATGTCGTAGCGCTCAAGGATCTCCTCCAGCGGCCATGGCCGGGCAGGATGTACTACCTCGATGCCGATGACGCGGCCTTGCGCGTCAAGATCCACAAGCGTGCCTGAGTCGAGTTCCTCTGTGCGCGCCGAAGTGATGCCTCCGGCCAGCTCGATGTAAAGCGCGTCAGCGCTGTAATCCAATGCTTGGCTGATCATGGCGTCCTCCGGTCCGGCCAGGCCACAGTGGTGATTCTCGTCATGTCAGTTGTCACGCACACTTTCAGTATCTCCCCCCTGTCAACGATGCCATGCACCCATATTGTTCCTGTTTGCCCAGGCGTCCGGCGTTGTTCACGGGCCAGCGCAGTGTAGACCTGATCCTCTGATACCCCGCGACGCGTCATCTGCGTCCGAGCATGGCTCGTTAGTTCAGGACGGCTAGGCATTGCCTGGCAGGCCGAGCTGGAAACCGCCAGGCTGCGCCACAGGCGGGCTGATGATGATCGGGATGGACTTGGCGCGATTGCCATGGATGAGCAGCTCGAATGAGAAGTCTCCGTAGCTCGGAAGCGGCAGCTGGATATTGAACGCAAGAACGGCGCCCATAGCTCTTCCGGGCCGGACGGTAGGCGGGATCGGCTGAGCGGGTATCAGAGCGTTGATCTGCGCGAGCCGCCGACCGTCTGGATTCTGGAAGATCAGTTCCACCGGATGCTCGTGCTGTGTCTCCGCAGCACTCAGCAGCAACCGCATGCCGAGACCAATCTGCCTCGTCGACGGCACAGCTGGCGTGTAAATGGTGTCGAATCCCGCCGCGATCATGTGCAACACGCCGTTTTCAGCGCGGACATAGTCAGCGACACACATGAAGTCGAGCTCGGGCATGACCTAGGGCTCCGAATCGAGTGAGAAAGCCCCCACGTTATCGCTGCTGATCAGGTTGGCGTCGGGTTTTTGCTTATGCGGCAGCTTGTACCAGACCCAGCCGGACCGGCAGCGGCGTGCGGTGCGGGAACGCCGGGCCGGGTCGTGCGGGCGTCTCGGGCTGATCTCGTCCATGGCCCGGTGTCCTCTCTGGCTGTCGGGGGGTGCCCTGGGGTCACGGTTACGGCGGTCGGTGCCCTGGGGCCTGGTGTGTCAGTCGAGCTCGAGCACGATGCCGTCCAGGGACACGTAGTCGCCGCTGGCGCCAGTGTCGCCGATGCGGACATCACCGCCCGTCGCGACGTACACCGAGTAGTTCCCGATCGTGAAGCCGCTGAGCGTGTTCGGCGTCATGTACGCCTGCTGGTAGGTGGGCCGGTAGCCGAGCGGCAGGTTGCAGATGCTCGCGGAGGCGGCCTGAGCGGCGGTCAGCGACACCTGCCCGCGTAGCCTCACCCGGCCTCCGTTGGTGGGCTCGTACTGGTAGCCGGGCGCGGCCCACGGGGCGCCCGCCGAACCGAATCCGCTGTTGAGCGCGAAGGTGTGCCAGGACTCTTGCACGCCCGCCGTGCCGGGCTCCTGGCAGACGAGCTGGCCGGTGGACGTCATCCAGAACACGATCCCCGGGACGGTGAGCGGCCCCCCGGCGCCGAACTTGAACACGAGGTCGGATGTGCCGGGATCGAGTGATGCCGTCCACACGTCGCCGTCGGTGGAACCGAGGAGCAGCGCGCCCGCTGACAGCTTGCTGTAGACGACGTACGGCGGTGCGGGGGTGGCTGTGACGACACCGCCGGACTGCACCAGCGCATTCCCGTACGGGTCGCTGGCGGTGCCTGCGGGGACGGCCCAGGTGATAGGCGGGTTCCCCGCGGCGGGCGTGCCTGCGTACTCGTAGAACTGGCCGGTGGTGATCAGCGAGCCCTGCGGGACGGTAGCGCCGGTCGCGTCGGTGAGCACCGCGTCGGACATGGCGCCGAGGAGCACGCCGGGCGTCGCCGGTCTGAGGGTGATGACGGCGGCGGTCCACCCTGCCGACGCGGCAGCGGTCCCGGCCCATTCGGCGGCGCCTTCCGCGGTGACGACCTGGTAGCCGGCGGCGAACGGGTTGGCGGCGACGTTGACGCCGTTCCAGGGTGCGCCGGGGCCGGTGAACAGGCACGATGTCCCGGCCGCGTAGCCGCCCGCAGCGCCGATCCACAGTTCGCTGGCCTGCGTCGTGGCCGGGGTCGGACCGGATGACCAGGCGGTGCCGGTCCCGGTCGCGCCGGCCGACTGGTCGAGCAGCCCGGTGAGCGTCGCGGCGAGGCCCTGCACTTCGAGCACCAGGACAGACATCAGCGAATCCCCGGCGCCGCCGGTCGTGGTGATCTCAACTTCGGTGAGCCCGCGTGCGCAGCCGGGGCATGCCCACATGGACACGATGGCCGGGCTGGTGCCGGTTCCTTCCGGCGGGTGCAGGGCGCCGAAGTTGCCGGCGGCGCCGTTCGCGGTCACGGCCTGCACTGTGGCGTTCGTGACCGCGTTCGCTGTCACCACGACAACGACCAGGCAGTTGCCGTCCCGTGTCGGCTCCAGCGGCACCGCCGCTGTCGCAGTGCCCGTCAGCCCCGTCGACCATGCGGACTGCACCACCTGGACGGGCAGCGGGACCGGTGGTGCGTCGTAGACGAGTATGTGTTCCTGGCGGCTGATGACGGATGCGCCGATGCCCATCAGGTAACTCCTAGCTGTCGTGGGTGGCTGCGAGCAGGCCGAGTGCCTGCAGCAGGCGCGCGCCGCGGCCGGGCAGGGTGTCCAGCATGGCGCCGGTAACGGTCTCCATGGCGGCCAGCACGTCGCTGGCGTCCAGGCCGGCGAGCAGGGCCGCCCGGCTGACCTGCGGCGCACGCGGAGGCAGGCGCGAGGTCAGCAGGGCAACCGCTGCCGTCAACGCCGGGGAGGCGAGGAATCCCGGCGCTGAGCTTTTGGGGCCGGGCGGCCCTGACCTGCCAGGCCGGCGACGGCGTCCGCGGCGTCGATGACCGCGATCAGCTTGCTCTGGGGGACGGCGCCGACCACGTTTCCCGCCGCGTCGTGCACGATGATCAGGGCTTCGGACGGCCACTGCGGCCCGGTGTCCTCGCTGTCGCCGGGGGCCTGGGCCTTCACGATGGCGCGGCCGGGAAAGTCGCCGGGCAAGCCGCGCTGCGGGCCGCCCGTCCGCGGCTTACCCAGCCCGGTGGTGCCGCCGCCGGCCAGCGGCGGCCTGGTGTTCTTCGCCTGGGTCTCGGGCCGCGCCGGGTAGTCCTGCCGGGAAGGAGCCGGCGGATGGTCTCGCAGCAGCTTCTCGGCGGCGGCGAGCACCCTGTCCCGGGCCGCGCCCGGGTGCATGTTGTCTGCCTGCTCGATGAGCTGGCGATACTGGCGGTCGACCTCATCGCGCGGCGCCGCCTTCAGGACCGCGCGGGCCAGGTCGGTGTAGCCTGCGGCGAGCTCGCGGTCGGTGGCATCTCGTGCCTTCACCGCCAGCTGCTCGGCATGGACGACCCTGTCGGCGAGTTCTTCCTGGCTGATCTGGGCGCGCACGGTGTCCGGCACCATCGACGCCGTCAGCCTCGCGGCGTGCAGCGCCGCCTTCGTCACGTCGGCCATGTTCTAGGCCGCCTCTCGCTCGTGCTCCTTCCGGCTCTGACGCTCCCGCTGCCACCTGGCAAAGTCTGCGGCGTCTGCCAGCCACGCCCCCGCCGGCTTTGCCTTTACCGCGTAGAACGCGGTCTCTCGCATCAGCCGCCTGGCGTAGCTCTCCGAGAACCCGCCAGCCTTCGCGACCTGGGCCACCGTGAGCATCTTGTCCGGCTGAGGCCAGCGTGCGCCATCAGGCAATGCCCCGCTGTTCCGCTGTTCCGCCCCGGCGGCCCGGACTGGCCGGACGTGTGGTTCCGCCGCTGCGGAACACCGGCTGATCTCCGCGGCCATGTCGAGTACCCGCTCCGGCACCGTGCCGCGGCCGCGGCGCACCGACGCGATCCCTTCCCGCAGGTACGGGTACAGCACCGCGCAGTCCTCCGGGCCGTACTCCGCCACGGGCGCGGTCCGCAGGGCCACGGCCGTTACCGCCGCGCCCGGGCCGGCCGCCGCTGCTGCTCGCGGGCCTGCTCAGCGAGCGCGGCCATGTGCTCCTCCACGATCGCGACCGCATCCCGCGTGCGCTGCTTCTCCGCGTCCTGCAGCGCCTCAGCCCGCTGCGGGAACACGGCGTTGAGGATCTCGCGGATGCTGCGCTGCAAAGCCTGCGCCTGGCTGACAGCACCGGTCAGCTCCCCGGAATCGTTCTGCTCGTCGTAGATCGCATCTGCCCGGGCCAGCGCCGCGGCGCGTTCCCGTTCACAGTCAGCGGCGATGGCCTGGCCCGCGGCCAGGTCCGCGTCAGCGGCCTTGACCGCCTCCAGGTCCCGGCTGGCGATCGCGTCCGCCCGGCGTGCCTGCGCCTCATCCCGCCTGCCGCCGAGCCCGGCCAGTTCCGCCGTCAGGCCCGCTGCCCGCTCCACGGCTGCGTGCCGCTCGTTCGCCAGCCCGGCGATCCGGCCGGCCGCCGCCAGGAACTCGGCCTGCTCCCGCGCCGCCCGGTGCAGCGAACGGGCCTTCCCCGCCACGTCGCTCACCTGCTGCCTGCGCCGCTCCAGCGACGGCCAGCCAGCCAGCTCCCCGGCCTTGCGCGTCGCCTCAGCCATGATCCGGTCCGCTTCGGCCCGCACCGCCGTCATGACCCGCTCAGCCTCGGCCTTATCCGCTTCCATCGACCCGGCGACCGAGTCCGCCTGCGCCTGCCACGCTTGCGCCGCGGCGGTGATCTCCTCAACCGGCGCGGTGTCCGCCAGCGGCGCCGGGTCAGCCGGCACGACCGGGCCCGCCTGATCGTGGTCGGCGGCATCCTCGTCCGGACCGGCCGTGACAGGTTCCGGTGCGCTTGCCCGGGCGGACCTGCCCCGGCTTCGTGTCAGTGCCATGGATCACCCTCCCCTGGCGGTTCCGCAACCACCGCCCTCAGCCTATTTTCGCAGCTCAGTGCTAGTTCCGCGCGTGTTCGCGAGTAGTGTCGAGCGTGTTTTTGGGATGATAGATCCGTGACTGATGCCAGCGAGTGGACGCCCGCCTTCGACGGCCAGCGGCCCCCGTTCGCCGCCGCGAACACTGCGGCGCTCGTGCACGGCGCAAGGTCGGAGGCAACTGTCGCCGACCTCGCCGGGCAGATCGCCGGCGACCTGCTCGCCAGCCCCGACTGCCCCGCGCACCTGCACGAGCCGCTCTTCCAGTCCTCGATCGCGGCCTGGAGCAGGGCTGAGGCGATGGTCTCGCTGCTGTGGGACTACGTGTCCGCGCAGGACGTGAAAACGGCGATCACCGAAGTGACCACCGGGGTGGAAACCGAAGAGCGCGAGCGCAAGGGCCAGGTCACCCGCAGGACCGCGGCGAAACGGGTCGCCTCAGCCCTCGACCAGCTGCGCCGCTACGAAACCCACGCGGCGAACCTCCGCGCCAGGCTCGGCCTCGACCCGGCGTCGGCTGCCCGCATCGGCCGCGACATCGCCGCCGGCCGGCATTACGGCAACGCCACGCCACTCGACCAGGCCGTCGCCGAGCTGGCCCGGCAGCGGGCACTGCAGGCAGCCCCCGCACAGGACGGAGACGACGGTGACAGCGACGACAGCCAGCCGGGCTGACAGCGCCCAGCGCGCACTCGACGCACTATCCCTGATGGTGCTCGAGGACGGCCACCGCTGGCACGAAACCGCCGCCGGCTACCAGTGGCAGAACGCCCGGGCAATCCTGAACATGGACGACCCGGTGCAGCAGCACTGGATCGAGCTTCCCCGCGGCGCCCGCAAGACCACCGACCTGGCCGGAATCCTCCTCGCCGTCCTGTACGCCCAGGCCCCGGCGATGGCCCGGCTGTACGTCGGCGCCTCCGACGAGGAACAGGCCGCCGAGCTCATCGACGCCGCCAACGGCCTCATCGAGCGGACACCGGAGCTGGCGGGACAGTTCCGCGCCGGCGAGCTGGAGATCACCAGCACCCGCACGGGCGCGTCGGTCCGGGCGCTGGCCGCCGACGCCAGCGCGATGGGCAAGCGCGCATGGATGATCACCCTGGACGAGGTGGCGAACTGGCCCGAGACCCGCAAGGCACGCCGGTTCTGGGGCGTGCTCACCTCCGGCAACCGCAAGCTCGCCGACTGCCGGACAGTCGTCATCACCAACGCCGGCGACCCTGCCCACTGGGCGTGGAAGCGCCGGGAAGTCGCACGCGCCTCCCGGAACTGGCGGTTCAGTTCACTGCCCGGACCGCTGCCATGGCTCACCCCGACCGACCTGGAGATCCTGCGGGAGAACGCCGAAACCTACAGCGAATACGAACGCCTGCACCTGAACCGGTGGGTCACCGCAGAAGACAGGCTCGCCACGCCAGAAGACCTGGAAGCCTGCTGCGTGCTGCCCGGCCCGCTGCCACCGCAGCCCGGAGTCCGCTACGTCGTCTCCGCCGACCTGGGCTCCACCATCGACCGCGCCGTCGTCGACGTCATGCACGCCGAGACCACGCCAGGCGGCCGTCACGTCGTCCTCGACCGCACTGTCCGCTGGCAAGGCTCCAAGGCCAGTCCCGTGCCGCTCAGCGAAGTCCGCGACACCATCGCCGCACTGGCCCGCGACTACGGCCACGCCGAGGTCATCATCGACCCGTGGCAGGCGCACCTGATCGCCGAGGAACTGCGCGCCAGGGGCATCAGGGTGACCGCGTTCAACTTCAACGCCACCAGCGTCGGCAGGCTGGCGCTCGCCCTGCACCAGGGCATCCGCAACCACCGGCTCAGCCTGCCCGCCGACCAGGACCTCATCGACGAGCTCACCGCCGTCCGCCTCCGCAAGAACGCCCTCGGCGTGTACCGGCTCGACCATGACGCCAGCGGCCACGACGACCAGGCCATCACCCTCGCCCTCGGCGTCGTCACGCTCACCGGCCAGGACGGCAGCGCCGAAGCATGGATCGAATGGGTCAGGCAGAAAGCCGAAGCCGCGCAGAACCCGCCCCTGCCGCAGCCAGAACCCGCCACGGCAGTGCGCGAGCAAGGGAAGTCGCCGGACGCCAGGCCGGCTGCCAGGGCGGCTGCCAGCCAGCCTGTCCCGCTGACGCCCAAGCAAGCCCGCGACGAGATGTTCCGCCAGTCGCTGCAGGGCATCGCCGAGCGGGCAATCCTGAACCGCGGGGTCCGCTAGAACAGGACCGCCAGGGCGACCGGCCCGGCGGCAAGCGCCGCAGCCAGTACGAGCATGCAGCCGCTGCAGCTAAGGCCAGCGGGGCGGCCCGCTCAGCGACGAACCGCCGTTCCAGGCATGGCCGGCGGGCGAGATGCCGGACGTGTCATGCGATGCCGGACCGGCCCCGGTCTCGCTAGGCTAGGCACCGCGCCTCTCTGCCGACGTATGCCCAGTTCAGAGGGGTTGCGCACTCGTGCGACACTGGAAGCGTGGCAGGAAAAGAATGGTTCGCAGGCTTCACCGCCTGGTGCCTGCAGGCACCAGGGCACCGCGGATCCTTGCCTCAGCGCGCGGGAAGGGCCTCAGCGACGGGGATCTCCGCCGGGCCTACCACGCGCGGCTGGCCCGCATCGGCCCCGGCAACTCCGGCGGCAGCCTTTACACGGCCCGCGTCGGCCGCAGGGTCGCCATCATCGGCATCGACGCCGACCACGCCGACCCGTCCGGCGAGCGGGAAGTCATCTTTCACGCGGAGTGGCAGAAATGACCGTCAGGGCTGAGGAAGAGATCCGCGACTTCCTCGCAACGCCGGTCCCGCCCGGCGCCGAGGACTTGCGCGACCTCGGCGTGATCGGCTACGCCAATGAGCTAGCCGGGATCAGCCCTGCCATGCTCGCCGGCCTCATCACGAAAGCCCGCGGAAACGGCCGCTCCTGGGATGACATCGGCCGTGCACTCGACCAGACCGCAGCCGAAGCCGAAGCCACCTACCGCAAGTTGACGACGCCGCGTCCGCCAGCCCAGCAGCCGGCACCATGGCGCAGGCGCACCGCGGCGCTCATCCGCGCTATCGGCGGGGTCATCGATGACGGGCTCGGCCGTGTTGCCGACGAGCTCAGTCGCGAGCACATACGCCGCTAAGGCAGCTTCCATCACGGCCGGGGCGGACCGCGCGCGCCGACGCATTGGAAGGTTCGCGCTCGCAGCGAACATGGTCAGCAGCAGGCTCGGAGAACGGTAGGCGTTGCTGGTCAGGCAGCGAGCACGGCCGCCACGATCAGCACAGCGAGCCCGATCAGGACGATCAGGCAGCCAGAGCAGCCCACCGACGGTCCGAGGCAGCCGACACGGGCGTACGGGCGCGGGCCGCGGTAACGGCGGCGGCGGTACCTGCGGCGCGGCATCAGGCACGCCTCCTGCGCGCCGGGTCGGTCTGCTCCTGGTGCCGCTGCAGCGCCTCGGCGCTCACCCTGGCATACCTGGCCAGCGACCGGACCGACGTGTGACCGGAGCGGGCCATCAGCATCGGCGTGGACGTGCCGTCCTCAGCGGCGTGGGTGAGCGCGGAGTGCCGCAGCTGGTGCAGCGTGTAACCGCCGCTGGCGGCCTTGAAGATGTCCTCAGCCTGCCGGTAGCCCAGGCGCGCGCGGCCGCGGCTGTCCAGGTCGCACGGCGCCAGCTCGACGCGGGCGCGCCGGTTCGTGACGAACAGCGGCCCGGCGGCGCGGCCTTTCAGGTAGCGGGGCAGCAGCCGGGCGGTGGCGGTCTGCCACACGATGACGTCCATCGCTCCGCCCTTGCGGCGGATCCGGGCGCGCCGGTTCGCCATGTCCAGGTCGGTCACGTCCAGGCCGAGCAGCTCGGACGACCGCGCCGCCGTCTCGTAAGCCATCCGCCACAGCAGCCGGTCCCGCAGCGAGTGCCTGTCATCGGCCAGCAGTGCCTCGACCTGATCCCTGGACAGCGCCCGGTCGCGGTCCGGCCGGGCCTTGCGGGTGCCGATGCCGGACATGAGCACCGCGGCCGAGGGAATCCAGCCGTGGTCCTCGCAGTAGCCGAGCAGCGACCGCAGGGCGCCGCGCCGCGCTGTCCAGGTCGCCGGGCTGGCGTTTCCCCACTGGCCGGCGAACCAGTCCGCCAGCGCCGATGGCGACAGGCCGCTCAGCGGCGTGCTGCCGCCGAGCGCGGCTGTCATGAGCCGGTAGGCGGTGCCGTAGGCCCGGCGCGTGGCCTCAGTCTCGGGATGGGCCAGCGTCGCCAGGTACGCGCGCGCCGCGGCATCGAGGGTGACGTCCGGGCTGACCGGCAGCCGGTGAACGGTCGCTGTCATCGCATCCTGCCTTTATCGCGGATAATGCGTAGCTGTCGGGCACTGGCAGCCGGTGCTGCGCTGCTGCCCGGTGCCTGCCATACCGGCAGTTTATCACAGATAATGTGTCCTTATCTGCGATAGCGGTGGCCTTCCCGGATGCGCCCGGCGTCCGCCGCCAGGCAGCATCAGGCCACGCCACACTGCGAGCACGGATCGGCGTGGCTGGTGATGTTCGCCCCGTGACGGCAATGCCCGCAGCAGACAAACCGCCCCGGCTGCCGCCGCCCCGCGCCGACCGCCACGGCAGGCTCCGCTCCCGGCTCCGCCAGCCCGGCCGGAGCCGAAACCTTCGGCCGCCCGACCGCGACCGCCGCCGGCCGCTGACCGAGCGCGGCACTGATCACCAAGGCCAGCCACGCCGACCGCGACAACTCACCCCGCGCCACCTCGACCGCAGCCGCTGTCGGCTCCGACACCTTCACCGCCAGCGTCACCCGCCGGCCGTCCTCACTGCGCGTCCTGCCCACGAATAAAGGTTTACCTGAATCGATGAGGTTTACCGGAATCCGGCGCGCAGCGCGGCCACAGCCTCACGCGCGCGGCATTCCCGCAAACCACGGCAGCCAAGATCACGAGGGCAGGTTTTGGCCACGGGCACTGTCCTTCTCGCCGCTCAGGACGGCACCGGGCCTCGCGCGCGGGGTTCGAGCAAAGCACGGTCAGCAAGACAACGCAGACGGGTAAGTTGGTTCTCTTGCCTCGGGCGTGGGCCTGGCGGGTACTACCGTTCTGCCATGGATGATCGTGATCTGCGTGCCATGGTGACGTCGAGCGGCCCTGGTGACTGGCTGGTGCTTACAGGTGCGCCCCTCGGATTCATGGGCCGGCATGACAGTGCCGCGCGGCTGCGGGCGGACGGGACGGTGATGCTTCGGTGGGGCTGGCGGACTGGCAGCGCGGGGTTGCTGGCCGGGCCGGGACTCGGGGAGGCCGTCCGGTACGCGGCGCATGCGGTCGCGTCGCACGAGCATGTCCAGGACGTCCTGACTTACCTGAGGGCTGATGGCGGGAAGTGCTGGCTGCCGGATGCGCGGCCCGGCGAGGACGGGACGCTGACGGCGACTGCTGAGCAGGTGGGGCTCGCCCGGTTGCTGTGCGGGCTGTCGGGTGGCGGTGACTTTGACGGCTATATGCGGCGTGCCGGGATCACCGAGGTTCCGGGTGAGCGAGAGCCGTGAGCCCAGGGAATCAGGACGCCGCGGGACAGGCTGTGCCGTCCATGTGCAGTGGCCGTAGCTATTGCGATGGCGGTTGATGGCCGTCGGCGGCTGCGGCTGGTTCGGGGCCGAACAGCCGTGCCGCGGGCAGCCGGCGGACGGTTCGGGCGTACTGGGCGAGTTGCTCGCGTGCCGCTGCCAGCGTGGTCAGGGCCTTATGCATCTCTTCCAGCATTTCCGGCGTCCAGCGCTCCCCGGCCACGGTTCGCTTCGCCTTGGCCAGCAGAGTCTCGGCGGGCATTCCGGCGGTGCTGGCGCTGAGCAGCTCCGTGCAGGCCGCCAGAAGCGCGTTCGCACGCATGACTAGTTCCTGGTCGCCATGTGCCCAGATAGCCGACCAGGCCGCGTTCATCGGCGCCATGTCCTGCGCCATCCAGTCGTAGAACTCGAACATGTCGAGGGGCTTGCGGACCCGGGTCAGGACGATGTCGACGCCCTCCATCAGGCCAGAGCGGATTTTTATCATCTGGCCAACCGCGTCTGCCCGGAGTGAGACCGCCATCGACCTCGACAGCATCTCCGTGACCGCGGCGTCGATAGCGGCCTGGGCGGCGGACTTCTGGCGCAGGTGCTGCTGCCACCACATCACGCCGAGTGACGCCAGCCCGGTCAGCGCTGAAGCGCCGAAGGCAGCTATGACCGCAGCCCAGGTCGCACTCATTGCGGCGGGATCTGGCCGATGCCGATAGCCGAGAGCCACTCCGCCGGGCCATGCGGCGCTGCGGCAGTTAACGCGATCATGACCGGTAGCGTAAGCGCGTCACGCTGCTGCTCGCTGCCGGGAGCAAGATATTCGATCAGCCGTGCTGATCGGATCAGCGTGGCAGCCGGGATACAGGGGCTGGCAGACTTGCGCGGTGAACGACGACCGCAAGCGCAGCCAGCTCGAGAAGCTAGATGAGATCGAGCGGCACGCGCAGGAACTCATCGAGCAGCCGCGGTACATCATGCATGACGGCGCTCCCGTGCTTCACCCGGAATCCGGCGAGCCGCTCCGCGACTACGAGCCCCTGTTCCGCGGAATGGACATCGCGATCAGGGCGGCCGAGCTGCGGGCGCAGATCCTCGGCCTGTACGCGCCTCAGCGGCATCACCTGGTCGATGAGAATGGCAACACGATCGACATCACACGGCTGATGCCCTACCTGCGCAGGCTGGGCGTCGTGCCGGAGGATGAGTGAGTCAGGTCGCTAGCGGGCGCCCGTATCTCCGGTCATACTCGGCGCGCTCGCTCCGGCGTGAGCAGGTCGAATACCTGCGGCCATGTTGCCTCTTCCGGCCAGGGCTGGCGGGCGAGGATCTGCCATGCCCGGATGCGGCGGTCGCGGTAGTCCTGGCTCGCCTCAAGCTCGGCCGCGAACAGTTGCTCCGCCTGCATCAGCTCGGCCGGGGTGATAGTGCCCTCAATCGCCGTGAGACGTGCCAGGTCGAGCGACATCAGCGCGTCGGAGATGGCCTGGACGACTTCGGGCCTCGGCTGCGCGCCTTCTGCGCTGTCCGGCATCTGCGTCAGGCGCGCTTGCGCTCGGATCCGGCACCGGCTCGGTCGCGATCGCGGACGACGCCGGCAGGGATCCGCCGCTTGGGCGGCTGCCTGCGGCCGCTCCGGGTAGCAGCGCCCGAGCGCCGGCGCCCGGCAAGGATCTCGATGTCGGCGACACCGGGAGCCTCGATGCGCACGCGCACCCCGGTGGCACGCGCGAGCCGCGCGAGCATGTCGATGGTGGGCAGGCTGCCGCCGCCTTCCATCCGGGCGATCGATGACTGGGTGGTGCCCATCCGGCGGGCTAGCTCGGTCTGCGTCAGGTTCGCGCGGGTGCGCATGGCGTAGACGAGCTCGGCCATCGCGCCGGCGAGCTCGGCGGCCTGGCGGGCCCGGTCATACTCCTCCTGGTCCGCGGGCGGGTAACTGGCCTGCAGCTCCTCAAGTGTCGTTCCTGGCATCAGGTTCCTCTCGCCTTGCGCGCTTCTTCCATGGTCCGCCGGGCGCGCGCGACCTCGGCTCTCTCGTTCTGCCGCTGCTTGCGGAACGTCGTCAGGGTGATCACCTTCCGCTCGGCGTCGAAGTAGTAGGCGATCCGCCGGGCCACGCGCTCGCAGGTGAACCGCAGCTCGTGCAGCCCGTCGCCGAGCGGTCGCGAGTGCGGCATGCGCAGGCCGGGGCCCCGGTCGCGGAGCCGCTCCATGGCGGCGTCCGCGTAGGCCCGGTCAGTGTCCTTGAGTGACGCGTACCAATGCCCGACCTCGTCTGAGATCTCGACAGTCCACCGTCCAGCTGTCACACGCCTCCAGTTCCTGGGTTCGCCTATGGCTCAGGTGCGGCACCGGCTTGCCCGGTATCGCACTGACACTATATCGCGCTTATGCGATACCAGATCCACCCGCAGGGCTTTGAACGGCGGCTCGTCAGAGAATCCGGAATCAGCCGGGCCCGCAGCCCACGGGTCGTCAGGAGGCGCAGCCTGCGCCGTGCTCCCGCTCGAGCGCGCGGTCCGGCTGACCTTTGCCGAGGCGTTCCGCAAGGACGGCCCGACCTCGTCTACCTCGACCTCATAGACGGTGCGCTTCTCGCCTTCCCTGGTCTCTTACGACCGTTGCTTCAGCCGGCCGCAGACGATGACCCGCATGCCCTTGGTCAGCGACTCAGCCACGTTCTCCGCGGCCTGCCGCCACACGTTGCAGGCCAGGAACAGGCCCTCGCCGTCCGTCCACTCGCTGGCCTGCTTGTCGAAGAACCTGGGCGTGCTGGCTACCCGGAAGGTAGTCACTGCCTGGCCTGACGGTCTATAGCGCTACTCGGGGTCGTTCACCAGGTTGCCGGTGATCGTGATGTTGGTGTCGCCTGCTGCCATCGGGGAATCCTCCTGTCTCGGGGTAATGAGCCCGGCCGGCATTGCGCGCCGTCGGCCGGACGTCTGGGTTACGCGCGCACGCTGGCGAACATGGTCCTGATCGAGGCGGCGACCGACTGCATCGCCACCAGTTCTTTCTCCAGCGCCTTCGCGGTGCGCTCGGCGTGACGGAAGGCCAGCTCCGCGAGCTCGGCCGCTTCCCGCGCCGGCATCGAGGCGATATCGGCCGCGTACCGGCGTTCATGGGCCGGCCCGTCAGCGTTCAGGTAGGCGTGCGCGTACGCTAGGTCGGCCTCCCGGCGCCGTGCCCTGGCTTCGCGTTCTGCGGCCGTGACGACGCTGACACCGCGGGCGATCCGGTTGGCTAGTTCTTCGATGCGCCGTTCGGCGTCGACCGGGTTGTGGACCGGGATCTCATCGGGCGCGGTCACGGCTCCTCCTCGCTGGCCTCGGCGACTGCCAGCGCGGCCCGCAGCGGCAAGCCGTCGGATGCGCATGGGAGCAGGTGCAGCAGCTGGCGGCTGACCTGAGCAACTACGGTCGCCGCGTCAGGAACCGCGAGGCCGAGAAAATGGCGCGCTGCCGCTGCCGCGATCGCCGCATCAACAGCCGGGCAGAACGCATGCCAGGTCAGCTCGGGCGGCCTGGTCGCGGTCGTCATCGCCGGCCCTGGCTGCTGGCGTCCGCCTGGTCCGCGTCGTAGCAGTCTGGGCAGAGGCCGAACTGGATGAACGCGTTCGGGCCAGGCTGGGCTTGCATTGCGTACATTCGCGGCGAGTCGTCACCCGGATCGGGGATGTACCTGCCGCAGTAATCGCATGTGGCGTCCTGCCGGGTGCCCTTGGCCCGCTGCTCGGCCGCGACCCAGCAGGCCAGGCACATGATCCGGTCCGGTTCCCAGGCGAGCCAGTAAACGGGGCCGTGGTCGTTGATCGCTCCTTCGCGGGGGATGTGGTCGCACACGGTGAGATGACCGGCCTGCTCACGGAACCGCCCGGCCACCTGCCGGCCGCGAGGGCCCGGTGTTGCGGGCGCCGACCGGGCTGAGGCGGGCGCCGACTGCCAGCTGCCGTGCAGCACAGGGATGCCGGTGGCCTCCGATGCCGCGGCCGCTGCTCGCCTGCCCGCGAAGCCAGGGTCGATGGTGCCGGCCAGGACCGGGCAGCCGGGATCGTGGTAGACGCCCCAGCCTTGCGGGCCGTCCTGCAGGCGGGCGTTGCAGTGGCCGCACCGGTACGCCTCGGCGTAGGCGCTGAACGCGTCAGCGGGCTTCCTGCTGCGCTCGTCTCGGCGGCGCTTCTTGCCCTCGTGGCTGTTGCGGCCGTTCACCGCGGTGCTCCCGCCGTGGTCTCCCGTTCGATCATGGCGAGGCCAGCGGACTCGAATGTGCCGCGGTGTATGCGTAGCCGGTCGTTCGCCAGCCACAGGTCGCACGGTTCGCCGGGGTCCGGGTCCTCGGGCGCGCGGCGATCCCAGGCCGCGGTGAGCCAGAAGCCGTAGATCGCGCAGCCGGTGCGGCTGGCGAGCCGGCCCAGGCCGTCCAGCATCGCGGCGAGGGCTGCCGGGCTGCGGTCGGGCCAGACCCGGTAGCCGGCCTTCCGTCCGCGCGGCGTCATGACCCACACCGCGTCTGCGGGGTCGGCCATGGTCTCCCGGAGCTGACGCAGGTAGTCCTCGTCCGGATCGCGTGCGGTCTCAGTCTCGGGGATGGTCATCTGGGTAATCTCCTGTCTCAGGGTGGTGGCTCATGAGATGCTCCGGGCGGCGAACTCGAGCGCCTCGATGTCGCCGGTTTCGCGGGCTAGGGCGACGTCGTAGCGGGACGTGTCCCAGAACGGCTCGATCGCCTGAGTGAACAGGCCGCGCAGGTCGTCGGGATCGAGTGCGTCGAGCTCGACCTGGACGAGCGCGCCGTGACGGGCGATGAACCCGGCCGCCCGGGAGTCGGTTGCCTTGCCGGGGTTGGGCGGCAGATGGTACGCCTCCACCTGGGAGGCAGTCAGCGCAACCCGGACAACCTTGTCCCAGCACGCCGACCGTTTCTCGAAGTCGCGGTCGATGTCCTCGCCGGACGGGTCGTGGTCGCCTGCGTACAGCAGCACCGCTGGCCGTCCCTGCCGGCGCACGTCGGCGGCTACCTCGTCAACGTAGGTGTCGTAGCTCTCGACGATCTCGCCGGCCCGGCTGATGATCGCCGGCCACGCGGTCCGGGCTGCAGTGGCATTCATGCTGCGCTCCGCGCGTCGCGAGCCCGGCCTGCCATCACTGCGGCGCGGCGAGCACGTGCTAGGACGCCCGCAGGTGTCTGCCAGGTCCCTCTGGCGTCCCGGACCATGCCGAGGCGGTCTGGCGCCATGCACGAGACCACCGGGCGCCGGTCGTGGTCGACGGCCTGGTGCAGGTCGAACAAGGTGAGCGTGCCGAACACCTGCCCGCACGCCGGGCAGCCGTGTTCGCGCGCGCGAACAGGCCGCTCATCACGAAGCTGACAGCCGGCGCAGTACGCACTGAACCCCGCGGCCGGGCGGGTCCGGCAGGCGTAGCACGCCGGGCCGGTCACCGGGCCACCTCCGCTGTCGTGCCCCGCCGCCCCGCCATCTCGCGAAGTGACGGGACCGGGGCTGGCGGGCGCTGCCAGCCACGCTCCCGGACCAGGCACTCAACTTCGCCGCGGGCGGCCTCGAGCCGCGCCAGCATCCGCTCCTGGCACTCATCGACTGCGGCCAGGATCGCGTCACGCTCGGCAATGGCAGAAGGCGCGGTCACCGGGCACTTCCCTGTCGATCGACCTCAGCCAGCACGTCGGCAAAGCTTCGCGACTCCCTCACCAGGCGCAAATGGCAGCGGTAGCAGGCACCGAGGCCATTCAGATACACCGGGCCGACATGCCATCTGCGCTTGGCTGCGAAGTTCCGGACGACGGCGATCGATCCCAGGGCCAGCGGCATCGGGAAGATCTCCCGAAGGCAGACGGCACCACACCAGTCGCACGTCAGCTCGTGTTCGCGGGTGTGCCCTGAGTCAACGTGCTCGGTGTGGCAAGTGCCGCAGCGGACGTTGCGAGGGTGCGTAAGGCATATGAATCCGGGAGTCCGGCTCCCCGCGGCAGCCCTGGCGAGAACATGGCGGCAGCCGGCCTGCTCGGCGGCCAGCGCCTCTTGGACGGCGGCCTCAGCGTGCGGGGGCAGGCCCGTGAACGCCCGGAGCTCCGGGTCGCTGAACATCTCGGCGAACGACGTCAGCCCGGCCTCGAGCTGGTCCATGCTGAGGTCCCCGCGCAACGAGGTGACAAGTCGCTCCAGGTCGTCGTCGCCGAGTGCTGCGATGGCGCGATGTCGGATCAGGAGCGCGTCGATGGCTTGCGGCCTCGGACCGTCCAGGCTGCGAAGGTGCCGCTCCGACTCAGCCAGGAACTTGCGGACCGCGGCCAGGGAGGGTCGTGCGTGGCCGCGAGCGTCGTGCTGGCCGCTCTGGTCGTTGGTGGCGGTCATGCTGCCGGGTCCTCTCCGTGGTCGGTGAAACCGGCGTCGGTGAGCGCCTGGTCGAGCGGCGCGCCGCAGAAGGTGCACGGCTGCTTTTCGTCGCATGAAGAAACATCAGGTCCAGAGATATGCGGTGCAATAGCGCCCGCAGCGCCCGCAGGCTCGCGTTTGCCCTGCTCACGGCCAGCGGCTAGGGCGGGTGCTATGTCGTGACCAGCGCCCGCGCTAGCGCCCGCAGCACCCGCGAACCGCTCAGCTGCGGGTGCTACCGGTGGTGCCTCATCGCTAGCACCCGCACTAGCACCCGCGCGTTCGTACAGGTCAATGGCCGTTTCGGGTGCTGCGGGTGCTGCGGGTGCTAGCTGCCGTCCGTCCTCCTGTCGTTCTCCTTCCTCGATGACAGCGAATGAGTACAGGCGGCTCCTGTTGCCCCGCGGCTCACGCTGCGAGTCGTCGTACGCGACACCGGCCTGGCGCAGCAGCGGCGCGAGCCGCGTGAGCCTGCCGCCGGCCCGCGTCGCGTCTTTCGGCCAGTTTTTCGGCGGCTTTTCCGGCGTGATGAGATCAAGGAGTTGCGCCGCAGTGCCAGTCCACTTGCCCTCGGGCTGCTTGCGGACCGCGACAGCGACCGCTTTGCCGAACAGGTCGCCCTCGAGCACGTCTGCCGCGATGGTGTCGGCCGCCGCAGAGTATGCGGCCAGAGTGTCCCAGTCGTTCACGTCGTCGACGGCCTGGAGCACGCACGCGAAGTCAGCCATGCGTGGCATCGACTCCGGCCGCACGTCCGGCAGCCGCTTGAGCACGCGGGCGGTCAGGTCAAGCAGTGATGCGAAGATTATCGGCTGCGCGGCGGCGTAGGCCGCCGTCAGCTCCGCGTCCGTGCGCCGCGCACCCTCGGCGATGGGCTGCAGTTCGATGAGCAGGAGCCGCTCGGCCAGGTCACCGTCCAGGTGTCCGGCGTCGATGCTGGTCATCATGACCACGCGGCGGAACGCAAGGACGGTCACATCGTCATCGGTGTAGAGCGCGCGGTCCACGTTGCCGTCGCCAGTCACCGCGCGGCAGAGCGTCTCCGATAGCCACCCGGATATCGCGTTCACGTTGTCAAGGCAAACGGCCCACGACGCGGAGGCGACGACAACCCATTGCTTCACGTCGCGCGGGGCCGTGCGCAGCGGCGCGGGCGAAGGATCGATGACCTGGACGACGCACCTTGCCGCTGTCGTCTTGCCAGTGCCCTGCTCGCCTTTGAACGCCAGGATCGGGTGGGGAATCTCCGGAATCAGCGTGCTGATCATCCAGCCCGTCAGCAGCCGGAATGCCGACTCTGTGGTGTTCAGCATGCCGCCGAGAGCGGCGCGGCCCGCGACCTGCACAAGTTCGCCGCGGCCGCGTTCTCTCCACCCGGCCCCGGCGGCAGCCCGCCGCCGATGGACCTGCCCGGCATCCTCGCGCCGCTGCGGATCCTCGAGGCCGCGACCGGGGCCGGAGAGCCGATGGCGGTCGTCCACCACCCGCACGACAAGACGTTCACCGCCGTGGCCCGGATCGCCTTCCCCGGCATCGGCCTGGCCGACTCCGGCCGCCGGGACCTGCGGGTCGCCGGCTGGGGCGGCCTGCTGTCCGGGTTGTGCGCAGAGGGGCAGCCCATCACCCGGGTGCAGGCCCTGCAGCGGCTGGTCCCCGAGTCCGGTGCGGCGCTGCGCCGCTGGCACGCCGACCACCTCGACCCCGCCGCCCCGCAGGCCGCCACGGCCGTGACGTCGATGCTGCTGGCCACCGCCACCCTGGCCACCAGCGAGCGCGAGGCCTACCTGGCGTTCACTCTCGACGCCCGCCGCGCCGGGCAGCCGATCCGCGCGGCCGGCGGCGGCCCGGCCGGCGCCGCCACGGTCCTGGCGCGCCACCTGCGCACCCTGGCCAGTGCCGCCGCCACCGCCGACCTGCACATCGAGGCGTGGCTCGGGCCGCGGGAACTGGCCGAGGTGCTGCGCACCGCGTTCGACCCGCACTCCGCCGCGGGGCTGGCCGAGCGCCGCGCCGCCGCCGCCTCGGCTGCCGCGGCCGGGCGGGGTCGCCGGCGGTCACGCCGTCCAGGACGGATGCGTCCGCCTGCGCGGCCGCGCTGGCGGGCTGGCCGTCGTCGGTGGTCAGCGCGGTGACCTTGCGGATCTTCGTGAGCGGGAAGATGACGCTGCCGGACACCCACTGGCCCTGGTTGTTCTGCCAGGCCCGCTCGACGCGGACGTCGTCGGCGAGGATCTGGACGAAGTCGCCGACCTTGTAGTGGCGCATCAGGTCCTCGGCCTGGGCGGTGTCGTAGGTGACGACCTTGACGCGGCGCTCGCGGGTGAACGGGACGCCGTCGGGGTCGTAGCCGCGCTGGGCGATGGTGACCCGCAGCTCGCAGCCGACGCCGTTGCGGAGGTTGAAGATGCGGGGGTCTGCCTTGAGGTGGCCGGTGATGTTGGCGGCGATCTTGCTGTTCACGTGGTTCCTCCAGAGTGTGTCCGGCGGGGCCGGCCGCCCGGGTGGCGGCCTGGGGTCTGGTTGCCCCTGTCCGGCATGCAGGCGTCGGCGCCGTGCCGCCGCCGGGAACGCAACGCTGGGTGCGCCGGGGCGGGCCAAGATGTTTGCCGGGGCGGAGCGGGCCGACGCAGGAGGCCAGCGCAGCGGGGTTACGGCAAAGATCTGTGGCCGCCTGGGCCGAGCGAAGCGAGAACCCGGCTTGCGGGAGCGGCAAGCGCGGCGCAGGCTGCACGGCCGGGACAGGGAAGCCACCAGACCCGGCACGCCCGAGCGGTGCCGGACCGGGGCACGCCGGGGGACCAGGGCACGCAAGGCGCAGCCGGCAGCGGTCAGCCTCCGCGGAACTAGTGCTGCCGCTCACTAATCCTTGGGGGGCCGGGGCTCGGCTTCGGGTTACTGCTTGTAGTCGGTGAGGTGGACGATGGCGGCGGTGTCGTAGGCGTCGACGGCCGTCCCGGTGTGCTGGCCGTCTTTCAGGACGGCGTCGCGGTAGCCGCCGGCGGCGGGGTCGTAGAGCGCGAAGGCCCAGTCGTCGTCGCCGAGGTACTCGATGCGGCACAGCGGGATTTCCTCGTCGGTGTCGTCGCCGGGACCGGCCCATGCGGCCATGTAGCCAAACGACCCGCGCCAGCGGATCGTGATTTCCTGCAGCTCAGGATGGGTGAGGGACGCGTGGTGGTCGACAGTGCCCTCGGTGGTCTCTTTGACGCGCTTGGCTGGTACCGGCACGCCTTCCAGTGTCGCCGGCCCGCCGGGCGGGACACGCCGGGCTGATAGCACCTGTTCCGTCCTGCTGCGGGTGAATTCTTCCGTGATCAGCGTGATACGGGAGGAGACCTTGATGACGGGGCCGGCGGCACGCCCGGTGCGGATGACGATCAAGCGTGAGCGGAAGCTGCGGCAGATCATCGCGGCGGGAACGAGTCCGCAGCGGCTGGTTCTGCGGGCCAGGATCATCCTGGCCGCGGCGGCCGGGGACCCGAACGCGAAAATAGCCCGTGACCTGGGCTGCACCGAGAATACGGTACGGGAATGGCGGGGACGGTTCGCCGTGCACGGCATCCCCGGCATCTTCGACAGGCCGCGGCCAGGGCGGCCGGAGATCCACGGCCCCAGCGTCCGGCTGCTGATCGTGGCGACCGCCACGTCGGTCCCCCCGGACGGCGAGTCCTGCTGGTCGCAGGACTCGATCGTCGCTCACCTGCGCGGACGCGGCCTGGAGATATCGCGGGCTACCGTCGGCCGGGCACTGGCCGATGCGAAGGTCCGCCCGCACAAGGTCCGCGGCTGGCTCAACCGCAAGGACGACCCCGCCTTCTGGGCGCAGGCCGGCGCGGTCTGCCGCCTGTACCTGAACCCGCCGCCCGGCGCCGTCCTGGTCAGCATCGACGAGAAAACCGGCATCCAGGCGAAAACACGCAGGCACCCGGACCTCCCGGCGGCCCCGGGCCGGGACGCCCGCCGCGAGTTCGAGTACGTCCGCCACGGCACCGTCTCCATCATCGCCGCGATGAACACCGCCACCGCAGAAGTCATCAGCCAGCGGATCCGCCGCAACGACTCCGTCACCTTCATAGCCTTCCCCGCCATGCTCGACCAGCACATCACCCCCGGCCTGCGCATTCACCTGATCATGGACAACGGTTCCAGCCACACATCGAAGGCGACCCGTGCCTGGATCGCCGCCCGGCCCCGGTTCACCGTGACCTATACCCCCAAGCACGCCTCCTGGCTGAACGTCATCGAGCAATGGTTCAGCATCCTGACCAGCAAGCTCCTGCGCCGCGGCAGCTTCGAGTCCAAGGAAGACCTCGACAGGCAGATCACCGAGTTCACGATCGGCTACAACAAGACCGCGCACCCCTGGAAATGGAAGTACAACGCCGACGCCGAGCACGCCCGCTACCTCGAACGCCATCCGGCCAAGAACACCGTCACCGAAGCCGCATAGCGATGACAGAACGTGACCCGCACGCCCGCAGGAACCCCTCAGGAACCAGTGATCTGCTGCACTAG
>DAHVAR010000232.1 GCA_027314515.1 Actinomycetota bacterium | reverse complement strand
CGCCACTGGCCGACGGCTTGAGGTGATGCTCGGCTATTCGGATTCCGCCAAGGAGCTCGGCACGGTCAGCGCTACCTTCCGGCTGTTCGACGCGCAGCAGCGGCTGGCCCGCTGGGCCGCCAGGCAGCAGCTCAAGCTTGTGCTGTTCCATGGCCGCGGCGGCGCGCTGGGCCGTGGTGGCGGGCCGGCCGGCCGAGCCGTGCTCGCGCAGGCGCCCGGCTCGGTCGATGGCCGTTTCAAGGTCACCGAGCAGGGCGAGGTCATCTTCGCCCGGTACGGCGACCCGGTCATCGCGCAGCGGCACCTGGAGCAAGTCACCTCGGCCGTGCTGCTCGCGTCGGCAGGCGATGCCGGGACAACCGAGCCCGCCGCGTCGTTCGCGCCGGTGACGCAGGCACTCGAGGCCGGCGCGCTGTCCGCATACCGGGACCTGGTGAGGGCCGACGGGTTTGCCGAATGGTTCGCCCGGCTCAGCCCGCTGGCCGAGATCGGCACCATGCGGCTCGGCTCCCGCCCGGCCCGCCGGGGCCTGGCGGCGCCGATCGGCCTCGCTGACCTGCGGGCAATCCCCTGGGTCTTCGCCTGGTCCCAGACCAGGGTCAACCTGCCGGGCTGGTACGGACTGGGGAGCGGCCTGGCGGCGGCGATCAGCGGGCCGGGCGGGCTTGACGCGGTTCGCGCCGCCTACTCGGGCTGGCCGCTGCTGGCTGTCCTGCTGGACAACGCGGAGATGAGCCTGGCGAAGACGAACCGCCGC
Organism: Actinomycetota bacterium; assembly: GCA_027314515.1. Classification (GTDB taxonomy): domain Bacteria; phylum Actinomycetota; class Actinomycetes; order Streptosporangiales; family Streptosporangiaceae; genus JAJYUU01. The sequence continues at coordinate 1,892 of DAHVAR010000232.1, read as the reverse complement.
ATCGCGGCCCGTTACCTGGCACTTGGCGATGATGAGCGGCTGGCGGCGCAGGTACTGGCGGAGTACGACCTGACCCGGAAGCTGGTTCTGGACGTGACCGGGCACGACCGGCTGCTAGCCAACCGGGCGGTGCTGTCGCGGGCCGTCGCGCTGCGCGATCCGTACGTCGACGCGCTCTCGCATCTGCAGCTGCGAGCGCTGGCCGAAGTGCGCGCCGCCGGGGACGGTGCCGCCCGCGATGGGGCCGAGCGGGCGGCGCTGCTGCGATTCCTGCTGCTCACCGTGAACGGCGTGGCCGCCGGCCTGCAGAACACCGGCTGACCGGCGGATCCGGCGCTCGCCGGGAGTGCGGGCCGGCTTGCCGGGCGCTAGCCTGTGACTATGCCGGGACAAGTTCCGTACGTCGGCTACCTGAGCCTTGGTGACGACCCGCACCTGGTCGCGAACGAATGCGAGTCCTGCGGAGCGCTGTTCTTCGACCGGCGCAACGCCTGCGCCAACTGCGGGCGGCGCGAGTTCCGATCCCGGCGGCTGGCCAACCAGGGCGTGCTCCGGGCGTTCACGATCGTGCACCGGGCCACGCCCGAGGTAACGGTCCCGTACGTCTCGGGCATCGTCGACCTCGACGGCGGCGGCGTGGTGAAGGCCAACATAGTCGGCATCGAACCAGCGCCCGCCAACGTGACGCTCGGCATGAAGGTACGGCTGACCACGTTCCCGATCGGAACCGACTCAGCGGGCACCGAAGCGATCAGCTTCGGGTACGAGCCAGCCTGACGGCCCCAGTCAGGCTGCACCGTCACAGCGGGATGCGGCCGAGGTCGAACGGCACATCTGCCAGCCGGGCGGCCTGCTTTTGCAGTTCCGCGACGGTCCAGGTGCCGTCCTTGGTGATGCTGTCGACGAGCGCGAACGGCTGGAACAAGTGCACGCCGCCGCCCGCGACGAAGAAGACCCGGCCCCGGATCGGGCAGTCCGCGGTCGCCAGGTAGGCGACGAACGGCGAGACGTTGGCCGGGTCCATCGGGTCAAAGCCCTCCTCCGGCGTGGACAGGATCGCGTCGGAGATGCCGGGCGTCGCCAGGGTCAGCCGGGTCCTGGCAGCGGGAGCGATTGCGTTGGCCTTCACCCCGTACCGGCCTAGCTCGCGCTGCGCGATCATGGTGAGCGTCGCGCTCCCTGTCTTCGCCGCGCCGTAGTTGGCCTGGCCAGGGTTGTTGAACAAGCCGGAGGTCGACGTGGTGTTGATCAGCGACGGCTGCAGCGTGGCGCCTGCCTTGGACTGCTCGCGCCAGTAACGCGCGGCAGCGCGGGTCGGCATGAAGTGGCCGCGCAGGTGGACCTTGATGACATCGTCCCACTCGGCGTCGGTCATGTTGACGATCGTGCGGTCGCGCAGGATGCCCGCGTTGTTGACCAGCACATGCAGCGCTCCGAATTCCTCGATAGCCTGCCGGATCAGGCTGTCGGCCCCCTCGGCGGTCGTGATGTCGGCGGTACTTGCCACGGCCTGGCCGCCAGCGGCCCGAATCTCGTCGGCAACCAGCTGGGCCGGCGTGGCATCATTGCCGGAGCCGTCCGGGCCGCCGCCAAGGTCGTTCACCACGACCCTGGCGCCCTCCGCGGCGAACAGCAGCGCGTGCGCGCGGCCGAGGCCGCGTCCGGCTCCGGTGATGACAGCTACACGATTCTCGAGTGCGCCCATGCCGTGATTATGCCTGCCGCGTGCTGTCACGTCCCGGCCCGTCGTGGCTTCCCAGAGCGACTGGCCGCTGTGATATCAATGGCCCATGGCGAGTCTGGCCGAGCCCGTCATCGGCACTCCCGGGACCGGGCTGCCGGATCTGCTCACGCTGGAGCAGATCGAGGACGACATGTTCCGCTCGGTCGTG
>DAHVAR010000230.1 GCA_027314515.1 Actinomycetota bacterium | reverse complement strand
CTCTTACCGTGACAAGGTGATCGACACGGTTCTCGGCCCGGTCACGCTCACGCGCGCCTGGTACCACTGCGCGGCCTGCAAGCACGGCTTCGCCCCGCGGGACGCCGAGCTCGGCGTCGCCGGCACGTCCATGTCCCCGGGACTGACGGCGATGAACGACCGGGCCGCTGCCGAGGTGCCGTTCGCGAAGGCCGCCGGGCTGCTGGCCGAGCTGGCCGGCGTCGAGCTCACCGTCAAGCGCGTCGAGCGGGCCGCCGAGGCCGACGGCACCGCCCGGGCCACCGCATCCCGGGCCGGGGCCGCGCTCACCGCCGGGCGCAAGCTGGTCCCGCTGCCGCCTGACCCGCTGCCGGACAAGCTCTACATGGTGATCGACGGCACCGGCATCCCCGTGACGTCGAAGGAGACCGCCGGGCGCCAGGGCAAGGGCGAGGACGGCCGCGCCGGCACCCGTGAGGTCAAGATGGCCGTCTTCTTCACCCAGGACACCGTCGATGACGAGGGCTACCCGGTCCGGGACCGGGGTCGTACACGACGGGACATGTGAGCTCGTACGCCGACATGCAGACCCGGAGCCCGAGCCGGCTCGCGTCTCAGCTGCCAGTTGTCGGCGGCACGTGAAAACTGACCCTGCCTTGGAACCTGAAAACTGACCTTCGTCCCCCTGGCTCTAGCCGAGCCAGCGGGAAGATGGATCGTCCGGCGACGGCGAACGGATCGGGATGGCAGCCGCCGTCGCGGTGGGGCGGGCCGCTGCTGGTAACTGATCCGGACGGGCGGGGCGGCCGTATCAACGGGGTCCGCCGGCCGTGGGAAACGCTGACGCCCGGGGAGCGCCGCAGGCTGGTAGCCCCGGGCGGCGGGTCGTGCATGCTGGCGGTCGAGAACAGGGGCGGGCCGTTCACCGCGTGGGCCTCGGTGCCGGAACGCACCTCTGACCGGATCCGTGCCCGTTTCGAGCCCAGGTTCCCGCACGTCAACCTGCACCGCCTGCGTCACTGTCTCTCTGCTTAACGACCGCGTAGCGAGGGCGGCGGCGCGGGCGACGGAGGCCTCGGCGCCGGACAGGGCGATCATCTCGGCCAGGCCAGGCGACTGGGTCTGGCCCGCCACGCCGGGCCGGGTGTCGCGGGGCGCGAACCCGTGCTCGCACGCGGCGCAGTGATACCACGCGCGGGTGAGGCGCACCGGGCCGAGCACGGTGGCGATGGTCTTGTCCCGGCGGCCGGCGTAAACGGCCGGGCCGCCGCAGCGGCCGCAGCCGGCCCGGCCAGCCTGTCTACCTCGGCGGCGGCGACCGCAGATGCTTGCATATTGCAATCAATGATTCTAGAATGAGTGCGTGGCAATCATTCATGTTCGGGACGTGCCGGACAGCACGCTGATGACCCTGAAGGTGCGCGCGGCCCGGTCGGGGCAGTCGCTGCAGGCTTATGTCCGCCGACTGCTGGAACGGGAAGCGGCTCTTCTAACGCCCGAAGAGACGGCTGAGCAGGCCCGCGCCATCGCGGCCCGCTCCCGCGTTACCGCTGATGACGTGACGCAGACCATCGCAGAAATGCGGAAGGCCCGCGAGTGATCGTCCTGGAGACGTCCGCCATGGTCGAGTTGCTCGTGGGTTCGGACTCCGTGGCGGAGCAGGTACGCGCGACCGTGACAGGCGAGGTGTTGGCCGCGCCGCACGGACTGGACCTAGAGTGCGCGTCAACTCTGCGCGGGCTCGTGCGGGGGCGCAAGCTACCGGCTGCGGAGGCAGAGAGAGCACTTGACCTGTTGAGCCGCATGGGCCTGGCGCGGTATAGCCACACAGCATTACTGCCCCGGATCTGGCAACTGCGGGAGAATATGTGGCCCTACGACGCGGCCTACGTCGCGTTGGCTGAGTCTCTCGACGCGGATCTGGTCACGGTAGACCGCAAATTCGAGAAGCTGCCCCGGCTCCGGTGCCGGGTGCGTAATCTCCGCGATCGCTGACCGGCCCTCTTCCGCCGGTCACGCGTAAGAGCAAACGATGCGGCCCGACGCGGACGCGGACGAACGCCCGGCTGCTCTCCGGCTTACGGAACGGTGTAGGCCACCACCTGCGCCTTGCCGCCGGCCGGTGAGCCGTTGACCAGCCCTGCGGTCACCGGGCCGCCCGCGGCCACGATCACGGTGTTACTCGTGACCACCCCTGGGTGAGCTTGGTGTAGACGATGGGCTCGTCGACGGTGGACACGTAGCCGGTGTTGTCCGCGACCGCCGGGTTGCTGAGGACCCCGCCGAGCGGCCCTGGATCGATCGTCACGGGTGCCTTGAGGTGCAGCTTGTGCTCCAGCGCGAGGACACCGTCGTTGTCGTGGCCGTTGTGCTTGCCGACCGGCGTCTTCCACAGCAGCGCGCCAGATTCCGCGTTGATGGCGTAGACGTAGCGCATCTCGCCGGCGGCTATGACCACGGAGGTTCCGTCAATGCTCGCTGCAATCGGCGAGGTCTGCAGGTCGTGATCCTGGAAGTCGTTGGGCACGGCCTGGTAATACCAGCGCAGCTTGCCAGTCGCCGCGTTCAGGGCCAGCAGGATTCCGCCCCCCTGACCCGGAGCCAAGGGCGCTCGCCAAGTAGACCTGCCCGGCTGCCGCCTGGGGCTGGATGTCGAACACGCCCTGGCCCTTGGCCAGCAGATTCCGATCCACCCAGACGGGCTTGCCGGTTGCGGCGCTGAGCGCGAAGGCCGTCTGTGGTGTCGTCCCGTACACCACTCCGTTCGCGACCGCGACTCCGTCCGGCCCGGCCGGCCGAGCTCGGTGGTGTTGATCTGGTAATCCCACCGCAGCTTGCCGGTGGCGAAGTCGACCGCGTACACGTTCGCCTGCATGTCCTGGATGAAAACGATGTCGCCCGCGACGACCGGGGACATGGCCAGCGCGCCGACACCCCCATCTGGCTTGGTCGTGATCCGGAACGCCCAGGCTTGCTGCAGCTTGGAGACGTTGGCCGACGAGATCACCGAGCCGGGCGCCTGCCGTGAGTCGTCGTCGGCTTGCTGGACGTGGCACAGGCTGCGGCGAGCAAGGCCACCACCGCGGCGAGCAGGGTCAGCTCGACACGGCGACTCGAGGCCCGCATGGCACCTCTCCGTTCCCTCAAAAGCTCGGCCGCGGCTACGCGACCGCCACCCCCGGCGCCATGCAGCGGCGCTTCCTGGAAACCCCGGCCAGATCACCACCACCCAAGACGCGATCACCATCCGGCTCGAACCACGTGCTTTCCGCACATTCGGGATTCCCGCCGGGACTGGACCCCGCCGCCCAGCCGCAGCGCGGGCCGCACGGGCGCCGTGGTAGTTATCTGGGAGCTACGAGATGAGGGAGATCATGAGCTATACCGGGAACGTGGCAGTTGGCGGCGCCGCCGACACCAGGCAGCTGCCTGGGCTGACAATCACCAAAGCGGCGGTGGGGCCGATGGACAACAACGCCTACCTGCTGCAGTGCACCAAGACGGGCGAGCTAGCCCTCATCGACGCGGCCAACGAGGCCAGCACGCTGCTGAGGCTGATCGGGGACCGGCCGCTGGCCACCATCATCACGACCCATCGGCACTGGGATCATCACGCCGCGCTGCAAGAGGTCCAGCAGGCCACCGGCGCCGCGACAGTCGCCCATCCCGATGACGCGCCCGGCCTGCCGATCCCGGTCACCCGGCCTGTTCAGCACGGCGACACCATCGCCGTAGGCAATGCCAGCCTGGCGGTCATTCACCTGCGCGGGCACACGCCTGGCAGTATCGCGCTGTGCTACGACGGCGACGGCGCGCTGGCCCGCGAGCCGCACCTGTTCACCGGCGACTCGCTGTTCCCTGGCGGTCCGGGTAACACCGACCATGACCCGGCGCGTTTCGGCAGCCTCATAGCCGACCTGGAAGAGCGCGTATTCGCCGTGCTACCCGACGGCACCTGGGTGTACCCCGGCCACGGCGGCGACACCACGATCGGCTCCGAACGGCCGCACGTGCCGCAGTGGCGCGAACGCGGCTGGTAAGCGCCGCCTGAGCGGTCCGGGACGACTGACGGGGGTCCTCCCCGTCCCGGCGACGTGACGCCCGTCCTGCTGTCGGCCCGGTCCCGGCGAGCACTGCCTGGGTACCTGCTGGCCCTGCACGCGAACCTAGCCGCTTGGGAGCCGATGCCGCTGGCGGACCTCACTCGGACGCTGACCGCCCGCCGTGACCGCGTCCCTGGCTGCCCGAAAGGACTGCTGGGATGACCTCGCCGACGCCGACGACCTCTCGAGCTTCGTGGTCCTGCTGCCGGTCAATCTAGCAGGAGCAGCCAGTGGCGATCTGCGATACACTTACTGCAGTAGTCATCAGTTATTTCAGCTGGAGGTTGCAGTGTCCGATGTGCTTACCGGCGACGTCGAGGTTCTGCGGGCCGCCCTGGAACGACCTGTCGACAGCGTGAACGTCGCCTTGAGCCTGCCCCGCAAGATCGCGGAGAAGGTGCTGGCGCTGCTGGATGCCGAGCGTACGACTGGCGCTGTCGTCGTGCCGGTCAAGGAACTCTTCACCACCACCGAGGCCGCCACGATGCTCGGCCTGTCGCGCCCGACCCTGATGAAGCTCATCGCGTCCGGCGAGATCGGCCACGTCAAGGTCGGCACCCACCACCGCATCCCCGCCCAGGCGGTCCTGGAGTTCCAGCGCGCCCGCCGGGCACGCCGCGAGAAGGCGGCCGAGGCGCTGGCGTCGTTCTCCGACGAGATCGGCCTCGTCGATTGACGATCTCGGTCGTACTGGCGGACGCCAACATCCTGTTCTCCAGGACGCTACGCGACTACGTGCTCTACTCCGCCGACGAGGGCGCCATCGAGGTCCACTGGAGCCGGGAGATCCTGGCGGAGATGTCCCGAAACCTGCGCGAGAAAATGGGCCTCAGCCAGGACAGTACAGTGCGGCTCGAGCAGCTGATGAACGACTACATCGAGTACGCGCTCGTTAAGGTCGATCCCGTCCATCTCGCCGCTGTCGGAGCCGTCGAGATGGACGCCAAGGACCGCCACGTCCTCGCGGCCGCACTGTCCGCCGATGCCGACATCCTGCTCACCGACAACGCCAAGGACTTCCCGGCGCAGTGGATGGCCGAGCAAGGGATAGAGCTCCTCACCGCGGGCCAGCTGCTGATCCGCCTCGCTGAACGCTTCCCTGACAAGATGCGGGCCGCCCACGAGAAGACCGTGCACTACTCCCCCAAGCCCGAAGCGGACATCCTGACCAGCCTTGAGCTGATCGCCGGCAAGTACGCCGCAGACGCGATCCGGCAGGTCACGACGGACAGCAAGCGTACCCAGGTGTACCCCGGCCACGGCGGCGACACCACGATCGGCTCCGAACGGCCGCACGTGCCGCAGTGGCGCGAACGCGGCTGGTAGGCGGCTACACCGGGCTCGGCGCCGGGAACTCTATCTTCAGCACGCGCTCCCGGCCGGCCAACCACCTGCGAATCAGCCTGGCACGGTATCCGGCCGGCTGGCCTTGCAGCAGCTCGACCATGCCGCGCAGGTCGCTGCCGGCGCCGCGCCCGGCCCGCACCGGCGGCACTGCGACTTCGGCCATCCGGAACGGCATGGCCTGGCCGGCCTGCGGCCCCGAGCCGCCGAACCGCAGCAGGTACACCCCGTAGCGCCTGGCCAGCAGCCGCAGCACGGTGATCAGCCGAGGGTCGACCAGGCCCGAGCGAAGGTCACTCTTGACCACGCCGCGCGCGTGCACCGTGCGGTCCCGCAGCAGCAGCTGCCCCGCGTGACGACGGGCAGCCAGTGCCTGGCTAGCCGTCTGGTCATAGGCTGCCGCGCCGCCGGGCACGACGACTGCCACCTGCACAGCCTGCGCGCCAGTGCCGAACGACGCGATCACTTCCGGCGCCTCGGTGCTCAGCCGGGCGCCGTACTGCGCGCGGATGGCTCCGGTCGCCACGATGATCGAACCCGGTCCCGGCAGCGGCACGCCGGGCTGCAGCACGACTTGCCCGCCGGTCGGATAGCCAGCCGCGAGGATCGCCGCGCACGTCGCCGGGTCACACCCGATCACCTCGCCGGACCCGACCTCGCCGGCAATCCAGTGCGCGGCCGCGTCATCATTCGCCCGCGCGGCCGCGGTGGCCGCTGCCCGCGCCGCCACCTGAGCGGGCGTCAGTTTCGGCCGGGCGCTGGCGTGCCGGGCGTGCTCGCCGGCGGCCGGCGCGCGCAGCGTCAGCGCGCCGGCCACCGCACCGCCGGCCACTACCACGATCACGGCCAGCACGGCCACGATGCGGCCCCGGTAACGCCCGCCAATTCGTTCCGAATCGGCTACGTGCAGCACCCGGCGGCGCAGCCACAGCCGGAAAGTAGTGCCGATGACTTTCACCCACGACGGGTTCGACTGCCGGTGCGGTCCGAGCGCGGCGCTAACCGGCCGGTCACCGCCCTGGGCCTGGTCCTCCAGCCGATATCCCGATGACCGCGAGGTCCCACTGGACACTGCCAACCCCCAGGCCGCGACGGTATCAGGCCACACGGCCTATTCGGGATAGTTCAGCACATCTGGCAGCTACTGATCATGCGGTTGCCGACGATTGTTATTCAAGCTTGCCAAATCCGCCCGGCTGTCAGGAACGGCTCGCCGCTAGTCGCGCGTATGCCGACAATGCCGCATCAATGGCAGCCGTTTCGGTGCGAAACGCGGCGCTTGCGGTCCTGGCCGCCAGGCCAAGCCTGGCGGCCAGGTGCGGGTCATCGAGCACCGCCGTTACGGCGGCGGCGAGTGCCCCCGGATCGTCCGGCGGGACGAGCAGCGCACTGTCCTCATGGCCAGCACTGTCCTCATGGCTGGTCCTGGCGCAGGCGCCGCTGACGAGATCCGGTGTCCCGCCGACGCCAGTTGCGACGATGGGCTTGCCTGACCGCATCGCTTCCTGCAGGATCAGCGCGCGTGCTTCCCACCGGCTCGGCACCACGACGACATCGGCGATCGCGAGCAACGCCGGCACGTCGTCACGCTCGCCGAGCAGCAGCACGTCGGCGTGCGCCCGGCTGGCCTGAGCGCGAAGGGCGGCCGCCAGCGGCCCATCGCCAACTATGACCGTGCGCGGCCGCGGGTCGCGATGCTCCCAGCGTCCTGCTGCCTCGATCAGCACGTCGAGGCCCTTCTGCTGGGCGAGCCGGCCGACGGCCAGCACGACGGGCCTGCCGCCCGCGCCGACGTCCCGCTGCGCCGTGGCCACTTCGGCGGGCGATGGTTGCCCGGCCTCCGGCGCTGGCACGTCGAACTGCTCTACCTCGGCCGCTCGGAGGCGCCGCATCCGGTCGGCGAGATCTGCCGAAGCGCACAGCACGAGGTCAGCGCGGCGGGCGCAGATCCGTTCGAGCACCCCGTAGATCACATGGCCGGCCCGGCCGGCCGGCGGCGCGTTATGCGCTGTCACCGCGAGCGCAGGCAGCCGGCCTCGGCTCGGGGCGCGGCCGCCTGGCACGAGGGCGGCTAGCCCGCCGATGGCCAGCGCGGCGAACGCCCCGGCCCGCAGGCCATGTGCGTGGACAACGTCCGGACGACCGGTCGCGAGCCAGGCCCGGAGCCTGGCCAGGGTGGCCAGGTCGGTGACTGGCCGCGGCCGCTCACTGATCCGCAGCGGGATCGTCTCGATCCCGGCGTCAGCCAGGAACGCCAGCGCCGGTGTTGGCCCGAGCACGCTAACCATGAGTCCGGCCGCGCGGCACCCGGCCGCGAGCCCGGCCACGTGCCGGGCGACACCGCCAGTTGCCAGGCCCAGCACGAACGCCACCCGCAGCGGTGCGCTCCCGGCGGCGGATGGCCCGGCCATTGTCATCCCGGCTCTCGCGCCCGCAGCATCCGCCGTCACCGGAATCCCGGGCGCACGTCAGGCTCGCTCGGCCGCTGACTGCTGATCCGCTGACTGCTGATCCGCTGACTGCTCGGCCGCTGACTGCTCGGCCGCTGAGCGCTCAGCCGTGTCCCGCTCAGCCGGGCGGCGGCCAAGCATGTCGAGCCAGCGCAACGGCGCGGTGCGCTCGATGATCGTGGTAAAGCTCACTGCCTCGCTCGCCGCGGTAAGGCCGACGACAACGCCAACTGCCGCCAGGCGGGCCGGCCGTGACAGAGACGTCGCCGCAGCGGTCCCCAGCATCGCGCCGAGCGCGTTCGCGCCCGCATCGCCGAGCATGGCGCGCTCGCCGAGGTCCTCGGGCAGCAGCGCGATTGCCGCAGCCAGCGGTGCCGCGGCCGCGTCAGCACCGGCTGGGGCCAGCAGGCCGCCGGCCAGCAGCCCGGCCTTCACGGCCCGGCCGGGGCGCAGGTCGAACAGGTTGAGCAGGTTCGCGCCGCCGGCGATCAGTCCGGCATTGATGACAGTGTCGGCAATCGCGGCCAGGGCGGCACGGCGGCCGGAGCTATTCCCGGCACCACCGCAAGCAACGTCGGCACCACGGGCCGTGCCCCCGGCAATCATGGCGGCAGCCAGGCCGACCGCGCCGATTCCGGCGAACTTCACCGCCCCCGTGGTGAACTCGCCGTTGCGCAGCGCGCCGAGATGCCCGCGGAAGCCCTTGCTGCTGCCGGTCCCGGCAAGGTCGTCATAGCTGCCGAACGCCACCGCGCCCGCGCCGGCGATGGCCACGGCGAGCCGGTCGCGGCTGCTGCCGCCGGCTGCCAGCGCGCCGGCCACGCCGCCGATCGCCACTGCCGGCCCCTCGAGCAGCGTGACCGCCTCGCCGCGGTGGTTGCTGCGAGTCCAGTGGGATGCTCCGCCGGGTGGCCGGGACCGCAGGACGGCGTAGGACAGCCGCGCCGCCGCAGCACCGGCAACTGCGGACCGGATGGCTCGCGGGCTCACTTGCGGGCTCCGTGGCTGGCGCGCTTACTCGCCGTCGCAGACGTCGAGGGCGGCGTGAGCGTTCCGGGCGGCGTGACGGACGGCGTCGGCACGGGGGTAGGCGCAGCATCGGGCGAGATCCCGTACTGGCCGGGAGCCTTGCGGTCGAGCAGCAGGCGAAGCGCCTGCACCGTCATGATCTGACCGGTCTCGGTATCGGCGTTGTCCACCGTCGACACCTGCCCTGCGCCGTTCTCGGCGCTGATCACGCTGCCTGGCCCGACCGACTGCGCGCCGCCGACCATGACAGTTCCGCTGCCTGCGTTCCAGAGCGCCACGGCGAGTGCCATCAGGACCCGGCTGCCGCTTTGCGGCGGCGGCCCGCTCGGCGTGACCAGGACGGCGAGCGAGGCGGGCGCGGGCGCCCCGTTGGCGATGCTGATGTACCCATCCTGGCTGAAGGCGTCAAGGACTGCTGCGCTGTCAGCGGCCGGAATGCCGGTCCCGCCGGTAGTGAGCAGGCTGGCGGCGAGCACCTGGGCCGCGGCCTGCTGACCAGCCACCGGGCTTGACGACTGAGCGGCGAGCGTGACGCCGGCCCTTGCCGCCTGGCTCTGGGCCAGCTGGGTGAGCTGGTCCTCATCGTGGCCGTCGGTCAGCAGGAACGTGTTGTTCACGGTGACCTCGCCGGTCACCTGTGCGCCGGCTACCTGCAGCGCCTTGGTCACGCCGGACGTCACGTTGGGGTCGGCATTGGAAGCCGCCACTACCACGACCTTCTCCCCGGTCAGCAGTCCCGGCAGCAGCCGCGGGGACACCGCACGGGCGAAGGCCTGCTCAGCGTTGAGCTGGTTAGTGAGGTCCCGGTTTCCCTTGCTCAGGTCCGCGTTGGTCTTGCTGAGCGCGTTCTCCGCCGTCTTGAGCAGGGCCTCAGTCGCCGGGGCCAGTGCCGTCGCGCCCACTACCAGGCCAACGGCCAGCGCGAGGAACACCGCGATGATAGAGACCAGGTGATACCTGAAGTCGATCACTAGAGCAGTCCAGTTATCCAGTACCACAGCTGACGCAGCGCCACGCTGATGTATCCCAGTGCGATTTGCCCGACCGGTGTCCACGCCAGCGCGATGACCGGCAGCAGGGCCGCGAATGCCAGCAGGAGCAGCGACTTGGCAGAAATGCGACTCTGGTAGAGGCGGCTAACGCCTTTGGCGTCGACCATTTTGTCACCGACCCGGATCCGGGTAAGGACAGCGCTTGCCATCCCTCCTCGGCCCTTGTCGAGGAACTCTACCAGCCCGAATCGCATGCCCACGGTGACGATCAGGCTGGCCCCTGCCTCCTCGGCAATCATGACGGCGACGTCTTCGCTGGTGCCGGGCGCCGCGCAGGTCACCGACGCAAGGCCGAGATCCTGGACACGTGGCAGGCCGGGCGCGTGCCCGTTCCGGTAAGCAACGACGACTATCTCGGCTCCCGATTGGAGAGCTTTATCCGATACCGAGTCCATGTCGCCGACGATGATGTGCGGCCAGTACCCGGCCTCGATCAGCGCATTCGCGCCACCGTCCACGGCGACGATGACCGGCTTGAATTCCCTGATGTAGGCGCGCAGCGCCTGCAGATCCTCGTGGTAGTGGTAGCCGCGAGCTACCACTAGCGCGTGCTTGCCCGCCAGCGTGGTCCGCAGCGGCGGTATCCGGATGCCCTCGACGAGCAGTTCGGGATCCCGCTCGATGTACTCGAAGGTGTTCGTCACGAACGCCTTAAGCTGCTCGGCCAGCCCCTCCTTGGCCGCGGCCATGGCGGCGGCGACCGACTCGGGGGTCTGCCGGGTCCCCTTGGCCGCGACCGCGTCGCCGGCGTACAGCATCTCCCCGTCAAGCCGGACTTGCTGGCCCTCTCTGACCTGGTCGAACACCTCGGGACCGACATCGTCGAGCAGCGGGACGCCGGCCGCGACCAGCATCAGCGGGCCCTGGTTCGGATACCGGCCGGTGACGCTTGCCGCCGCATTGACCACGGCCGAAACCTGACACCGGATGAGCGCGTCGGCTGCTACCCGGTCCAGGTCGGCATGATCGATGATCGCTATGTCGCCTGGCCGGAGCCGTTTGGTCAGGTTCTTGGTCCGGCGATCGAGGCGAGCCGTAGCCCACATCCCGGCCAGGTCCTTTGACCTGGCCCGATGCGGCAGCGCGTGTCCAAGGCCCGGCACCTTCATTGGCTAGCAATCTTGCCAGATGTCCGTCACTGCTCGTGCCCGCCCGGTTGCCCGACTGCTGACGGCTAGCTGCGCTCCGCCAGCGTCGCGCGCTCGGCAGCAGCAGCGGCGAGCAATTCCCCTGCGTGTGCGCGGCCGAACTCGGAGTCCTCGAGGCCCGCCAGCATCCGGGACAGCTCACGAACCCTGCCGTCGTCGTCCAGCTTGCTGATGCCGCTGCGCACCACCGAGCCGTCGCTGGTCTTCTCGACCACGAGGTGCGTATCCGCGAAGGCGGCCACCTGCGGCAGGTGCGTCACCACGATGACCTGGGCCAGCCGGGCCAGCCGGGCCAGCCGGCGGCCGATCTCCACTGCGGCCTTCCCGCCCACCCCGGCATCGACCTCGTCGAATACGAAGGTCGGCACCGGATCCGCGCCTGCGAACACCACCTCGATGGCAAGCATGACCCGGGACAGCTCGCCGCCCGACGCGCCCTTGTTCAGCGGCACGGCCGGGGCGCCAGGGTGCGCGGCCAGCCTGATCTCGACCTCGTCACCGCCGTGCGGCCCGAAGCCAGGCGCTTGCGTGACCGCGACCACGATCCGGGCGTGCGGCATCGCCAGCGCCGTAAGCTCGGCAGTCACCTGCTCGGCGAACCGGCCGGCGGTCTGCGTCCGGGCGGCGGTGAGCTGCCCGGCCAGGTCGGCCACGCTGGCCGCGAGACCGGCTTCCTCCTCCTGCAGCGCGCTGATCTTGTCCTCGTCGTTGTCGAGCTCAGCCAGTCGCGCTCCGGCCGACTTGGCCCAGGCCAGCACGGCGGCCAGGTCACCGCCCGGCAGCCCGCCCGGCACCCCGGCGCCGTAGTGACGGATCAGCCGGGTGAGTTCGGCGCGCCGCTGCTGCACCGCCGCAAGCCGCACCGGATCAGCTTCCACCGACTCGACGTAAGAGGCCAGCTCAGCGGCCACGTCCGCGAGCAGGTAAGCGGCTTCGCTGACCCGGTCGGCTAGCCCGGCAAGCTGCGCATCGTGGTGAGCTGCGCCTTCCAGCGCGGCGCGCGCCGTCGCCAGCAGGCCGGTCACGTCCGCAGTGTCGTAGTCACCGCTGGCCGGGTCACCGACCAGCGCTTCGTGTGCCGTCGTGGCAGCGGCATGCAGCGCGTCGGCATTGGCGAGCCGCTCTTCCTCGGCCATCAGCTCGATGTCTTCGCCCTCGACGGGCTCGGCGCGCTGCACCTCATCGACGCCCCGGCGCAAGTCCCCGGCCTCACGGGCACGTTCCCTGGCCATCGTGGTCAGCTCCGCCAGCTCCGCGCAGACCTGCTGGTGCCGGTGGTAAAAGCGCTGGTAGTCGGCCATCAGCCGGGCGAACTCAGGCCCGCTGAACTGGTCCAGGGCCTGCCTCTGGCGGCCGGGCCTCAGCAGTTGCTGCTGGTCGGCCTGCCCGTGCACGGCGACCAGATCGTCGGCCAGGTAGGTCAGCAGGGAAACCGGCACCGACCGGCCGCCGGCCGTCGCGCGGGACCGGCCCTCGGAGCTCACCGAGCGGACCAGGATGAGCGTGCTGCCATCGTCGTCCAGGTCACCGCCCGAATCGCTGACCTGCCGGGCGACGTTGCCGCCCGCTTCGACCCGGAGCCGGCCTTCGACCACTGCCCGGTCCGCGCCGGGCCTGACCCTGGACGGATCGGCCCGCCCGCCGAACAGCAGCCCCAGGCCGGACACGACCATGGTCTTGCCCGCTCCGGTCTCCCCGGTGACCACGTTGAATCCCGCAGACAGTTCCAGCACCGCCTCGTCGATCACTCCGAGGCCAGTGATGCGCACTTCCTCAAGCATTGCCGCCCGAATCCTCGTCCGTCATGTCGGCAGCTTCATCGCGTGCCAGCGCGTCTTCGCCTGCCGCTGCCAGCGTGCCTGCGGCCGCCGGCTCGCCCGTGCCTGCCTCCGCGCGCCCGGTCCGCTCGGCCGGCTGACCGTGCCAGCCCGCCACGGGCAGGCCGAACTTCGCCACCAGCCGGTCGGTGAACGGAGCGCCGATCCGGACCTCGGCACCGCCGGCGACCGCACGGCGGCCGCCTGTGCCCGGTCCGGCGGCGCCAGGGTCGGCTACGGCAGGCAGCCGGGCCAGCAGCACCGGCAAGCTGCCGCGCCGCACCTCGACCCGCGACCCTGGCGGAAGCTCGACCATACGACGCCCATCGCACCACAGAACGGCCCCCGCCGTCTCGGAATGCACCGGCACAAATTGCTCGACGGTGCCAGCGGACCCCGGCGCGAGCCTGCCGGTCACCTGCTGTCCGACCGCGCCGATGACTTCCGCCGCGAGCACCGACCGCGGCGACACCACCATCGGCCCGGCGAACAGCGCGTGGGCCGAGATGGGCACCATGAGCAAGGCCTCTACTTCCGGCCAGACCACCGGGCCGCCGGCCGAGAACGCGTAAGCGGTTGACCCGGTCGGCGTCGCGAACACGACACCGTCACAGCCCCAGCGGGAGAGCGGCCGCCCGTCGACCTCGATCACCAGGTCGAGCATCCGCTCCCTGGCAGCCTTCTCGACCGTTGCCTCGTTGAGTGCCCAGGTAGCCGCGATCTGCCTGCCGTTGCCGCGGACCAGGACCTCGACCGTCATCCGCTCCTCGACCGAATACCGGTGCGCGACGACATTCGCCACCGCCGCTGCCAGGTCCTCCGGCTCGGCCTCGGCCAGGAACCCGACGTGACCCAGATTGACCCCGAGCAGCGGGACGCCCGCTGGCCTGGCCAGCTCGGCCGCGCGCAGCAGCGTGCCGTCTCCCCCGACGACCAGGACCATCTCCGCGCCGGCAGCGGCAGACGGCGAGACCGGGACGATCGCGGCCGCATTGCAGCCAAGCTCGGCTGCCTCGGGCTCCAGCACCCGGACGCCGATGCCCGCAGCTGCCAGCCGGGCAATCAGGACCCGGGCCACGCGCCGCGCTGCTGGCCTGCCGGTATGAGCAACCAGCAGCATCACGCGCCGGGCGGGCTGCCCGCCGGCGGCCGGCTGCCCTGGCCCGGCAGCGGCGGTCACTGCGGGCCTGCCGCGATAGCCAGCCGGAGCGCGGCGTCATCCAGCGGCCCCGCGCCACGGCGGAGCCAGAGGAAGTACTCCACGTTGCCGGCCGGTCCGGGCAGCGGGCTGGCAGTGACGCCGGCCACTCCCAGCCGCAGCTCCGCTGCTGAGCGCGCCACTTTGAGGACTGCTGCGGCCCGCAGTTCGGGGTCGCGGACCACGCCGCCGCCAACGCTCTCCTTACCGGCCTCGAACTGCGGCTTCACCATCAGCAGGAAGTCGGCGCCGGCGGCCGCGCAGCCGGTCAAGGCCGGCAGCACGATCGTGAGCGAGATAAACGACAGGTCGGCCACCACCAGCTCGGGCGGCGGCGCCACCCGCTCGGGTGTCAGGTTGCGGACGTTGACCCGGTCCAGCACGGTCACGCGGTCGTCGATCCGCAGCGGCCAGGCGAGCTGGCCGTAACCAACGTCGACCGCCACCACGTGCCCGGCGCCGGCTCTCAGCAGCACGTCCGTGAATCCCCCGGTGGACGCCCCGGCGTCCAGGCAGCGCTTGCCGGCGACCGCCAGGCCCGGAAAGGCCGCCAGAGCGCCTGCCAGCTTGCGGCCGCCCCGCGACACGTACTCCGGCTCGCCGCCGGCCTGCCCGATGGTGATCGGCACGTCCGTCGTGACCTGCGAAGCAGGTTTGCCGGCCAGCCGACCGCTCACTGTCACCCGGCCGGCCGCGATCAGGTCGGCGGCCTGGTCGCGTGACCTTGCAAGACCGCGCCGGACGAGTTCGGCATCAAGCCGCAGCCTCCTGCTCATCAGCCCCTCAGCCGCCGGACTGGCTGGCGCCGCCGGCCCCGGAATCCAGCTCGCCCAGCACCTCGCTGAGCTGCGCATGCACCTGTTCGAAGAGCTGAGGGTGCTCGCTGACCGGCAGTCCGGGCAGCCTGTCAAGGAGTTTCAGCGCGGCATCAACCCGAGGCTCTCCGGTGACGGGTGAACCCGGCGAGGGCAGCTGCGGACCGATCGCGATCGTGGTCTGCTCGGACACGCTGCTCTCCTGCCCGGTCTCAGCGCCGGCGGTGTCGTCGCCCGAGGTGCGACGAGCCCGTTCCCGCTCGCCGGCCTCGCTGTCGCGAACGTCGTCCGGGCCAGCCGGGCCAGGCCAGGCCGACCCCGCCTGCTGATCCATCCACTCCACCATTCCTTCGCCCCGCCCGCCCGGCGGCCAGTGCCGGCAACCGCCGATGCCCAACCATCTCTGCCTGAACGCTACCGCCCGCTGCTGTCAGGCTGCGGCACCTGGCGACGGCAATGTGCCCCCGGCATGCCAGCACTACCGGCATGGCGCAGAATGACCTTGAAAGCGAGGGATGGATGGCGACAGCTGAGGAGTGCCGCACCGCGCTCGAGAGCCTCACCGAACGCATCGCGGCCATGGATGCCGAAGACCGGCAAACCCACTTGCTGGACCGGACCCTGAGCTGCCGCGTCCCCGACCTGGACCTGACGTTCCTGACCAGGCTGGGGCCGCACGGTGCCGACCCGATCAAGATCGCCGGCAACGGGGCTCCCCCGGCTCAGGTCCGGTTCATCGCAGACAGTAATACCGTCGTCGGGATTGCCGGGGATCCGCGCAGCTTCATGCGTGCCTGGCTGGCCGGCAAGCTCAAGGTGCAAGGCAGCGTCTTCGACCTGCTGCACCTGCGCAAGCTCATGTGACGAGCCTGCTCAGCCGCAGGCCGGCCGATGGGCACGGGTGAGCAGCACCGGGTAGGCCAGGCGGCGGCCCGCTGGTTATCGTCTAGGCCATGCCGGAAGGTGACGTGGTCTGGCGGACTGCCGACAAATTGCACCGCGCGCTGGCCGGCCGCGAATTGGTTCGCAGTGACTTCCGGGTACCGAGGTTCGCCGCCACCGACCTGACCGGACGGACCGTGATCGAGACCGTGTCGCGCGGCAAGCACCTGCTGACCAGGGTCGACGGTGACATAACGGTACACACCCATTTGAAGATGGAGGGATCCTGGCGAATTAGTCCCGCATCGGGCTTCCCGCTGCGCGATCACCGGGTCCGGCTCATCCTGGCTGACTCGCAGTGGCAGGCAGTTGGCTATCTGCTCGGCATCGTCGAGGTTGTCCGCACCGGGAACGAGCACCTGATCGTCGGCCACCTCGGCCCGGACCTGCTCGGACCCGGCTGGGTCGCCGCCGAAGCGGTTCGCAGGCTCGGCTCCCAGCCGGGCAGGACGATCGGCGAGGCGCTGCTCGACCAGCGGAATCTGGCCGGGATCGGCACAATCTACCGGGCCGAGACGCTGTTCCTGCGCGGAGTGAACCCCTGGTGTCCCGTCGCTGAAGTGCCCGACCTGCCGGGCCTCGTCGAGCTGGCCAGGGCGCTGCTCGAGGCGAACAAGGCCCGCGCCGAAACGATCACCACCGGGAACCCGGCTCGCGGCAGCCAGCTATGGGTCTACGGGCGCGCGGGTCAGCGCTGCCGCCGCTGCGGCTCCACGATCCTGCGGGGCAGCCTGGGCCCGC
>DAHVAR010000228.1 GCA_027314515.1 Actinomycetota bacterium | reverse complement strand
GCGGCCGGGGCCCGGAGCACCAGGTGTCCTGCATGGGCGGCGGCAACCTGCTCGGCGCTATCGACCGATCGCGGTATGAGGTCATCCCGGTAGGCATCACCACCGAAGGCAACTGGGTGCAGGTGGCCGATGACCCGCAGCGGCTCGCGATCACCGATGGCCGACTGCCCAGCGTTGAGGCGGTGGCCGAACGCGGGTCGCAGGTGGTGCCTTGGTCCGGCGGCGTCGTGGCTAGCGGGCCGACTCAGATACCGCACCTTTTCGGGGACGTCGACGTGGTGCTTCCGGTGCTCCACGGCCCGTACGGTGAAGACGGCACGATCCAGGGCTTGCTGGAGTTGGCCGGAGTGCCGTATGTCGGTGCCGGGGTGCTTGCCAGCGCGGTAAGCATGGACAAGGAGTACATGAACCTGATCTTCGCGGCGAAGGGCCTGCCGGTAGGCCCGTACGTCGTGGTCAGGGGGCGGGATTGGGCCGGGCGCAGCGCCAGCGAACTCGCCGCGGCGGCCGCATCCGTCGAGGCCAAGCGGGTGCTCGATGACATCGGCGAACTCGGCTGGCCGCTGTTCGTCAAGCCAGCCAGGGGCGGGTCGAGCATCGGGATATCCAAGGCGCACGACATGGCACAGTTGCGCGAGGCGATCGCCGCGGCGCGCCGCTACGACCCTAAGGTGCTGGTCGAGGCGGCCATCGACGGAGTCGAAGTGGAAGTCTCGGTGCTGGAAGGCGTCGGCGGTGCCGCACCGGATACCAGCGTGCCTGGCCAGTTGCTTGTCGACGGCGGCGAGGAGTTCTGGGACTTCGAGGCCAAGTACCTGGATCCTGCCAGCGGAATGGCCATCCCGGCCCGCATACCGGATAGCGCCAGGGAAGAGATACGCAGGCTCGCCGCCGCCGCGTTCGACGCGGTCTCCTGCGAAGGCCTGGCCAGGGTCGACTTCTTCTACACCACGAACGGCCAGGTCCTGGTCAACGAGATCAACACGATGCCGGGGCTGTCCCCCTCGTCCTACTTCCAGAAGATGTGGGAAGCGAGCGGTATGCCATTCCCCCAGCTGATCGACAGGCTGCTGCAGGCTGCCCTGCAGAAGGGCACCGGCCCGCGCTAACCCCGGGCCAAGGAGCGGGCTCGCCGCGGCGGCAGGCCGGGAAAGCAGGCCGGGAAAGCAGGCCGGGGCGGCGGGCTGGCAAAGCTCAAGCGGGACGAGTGCCGTGGGCCCGGGCGGGCAAGCTGACTGCAGGGATCTGGGCGACCACCTCGAACGAGGTTCGGGTGTCAGCTACGGTCGCTCTTATCAAGACAAATATTTATATCAGAGGATATTTTTTGTGAAGCGGCGTGCTCGAATGCCTATCGGCCTGGTCTGGCTTGTCGCCGTGCTCGCGATGTGGCTGTTCACCACCGCCCTGCTCGCAGTCCTGATCCGGGCGGGATCGGATCACGGGCACGCCGGCCCGCTGATCTCACAGTCGATGGGCAGCGCCGCGTTGGCTTGCGTGGTTGTCGGCGGCCCGGCGACGGCGACTGGCTTGCGCGCCCGCCGCACCTGCGGACTGGGCAAGGCCGCACTCAGCGGCCTTGCCACCGCAGCGCTCATCATGTTGTTCATCTGGTCATACCTGGCGGCGTCCGGGACATCGATCGTCGGCTTGTGGACCGCAGTCACGCCGGTCTTCGTCGTTGCCGTGGCCGAGATGGCGCTGGCATTCGCACTGCGCGGCCGGCGAGTTATCGGCACCCACCGCGGCCCTGAGCCGAGTGCCGACTAGCCGCAGTCCGCTCGGATAAGAGGCAACCGTCGGCCGGCGGGCAAGGACACTGGCCGGCCGCCGCGCTGGTGCTTGGCGCGGGCAGCCCGGTCGTCCGGCCCGGCCGCTCAGTCACCCGGCATTGACCATGTCACCCGGCGTTGACCATGGCCTTGAAGTCCGCTCCCGCGCGGAACTTGGGCACCGACGTCTTCGGCACCTTGACCGACTCACCCGTCGCCGGGTTACGTGCGGTGCGAGCAGGACGGACCTGCTTCTCGAATACCCCAAATCCGGATATCGACACTTTGTCACCGCTAGCGACTGTTTCCGCAATAGTCGCAAGGACCGCGTTAACGGCCTCGGCGGCCGTCTTCTTGTCGCCCATCCGGTCAGACACCGCATCGATCAGATCGCGCTTGTTCATATCCCCCACCCATGGCCACTGGGCCAGCTACGAACCTTAATTCGAATTCTTGCAGCGAGCCTGGGCGCTGGCTTGCTCTAGCGATTCCAGGAATGCGGTAAGCCGGCGCTCGCCGGTCTCCGCGTCCGCCCCGGCTGCCTTGACCGCGTCGCACACAGCGATGAACTGCCGGTGCAGCCGGGCCGCGAGAGGGCCCGTCGGGTCAAGTGCGGCCAGCCGCCTGCTGGCCTCGGCCAGCCGTGCGGCCAGCTCCCGCCCGTCTGATGGCGGGGAGAAGTCAGGCATCGCCCTCTCCCGGCTGAGTCCGTCCGTTGCTGCGGGAACGCGCAGCGCAGCACAGGTTACGCCACGCAGCGTGCGGGCCCGATCACCGCCTGACCTGAGCCGGGCCAGGCGGCACGCTCGCAGCCAGGTGCCGGGTACCCACCGAGGCAAGATCACCTTCGCCGCCGCCCGATTCGAGGCCGGCCAGCCGCTTGATTCCGGGACTGGCTGTCGATCTTCATCGGATCGCAATGCGGCGGCCCCACAATGATGGCATGTCTCCACCGTCGGCCATTGAGCTTGTTCAGAGCAAGTACCGAGGTTGTCTGCACGCGAGAGCCAGCTTGGCCTGGCACCGTCTGGCACCATGAGCGCTCGCACTGCGCAATTCGACGCCCCGCCTACCGCCTCCTCCCGCCGGTCCCGGCGTGACCAGGCGGCCGGAACGCCGGGCCCGGCTCCCAAGCCCGCTGCCGTCAAGGCAGCACTTGTTGTCGTCGGCTTGGGACTTGGCGTATCGGTCGGTCTCGCCCTGACGGCCGAGACGCGGGCCGAGTTCTCCGCCGCCGGCGGTCCTGCCATCTTCCTCGGCAGCTTTACCGGGCTGGTCGGAACCTACCTAGCGCTGATCATGGTGCTGCTGGTCAGCCGCATCCCGTTCGTGGAGCGCGTCCTTGGTCAGGATGGCCTGCTGCGATGGCACCGGGGACTGGCGCCGTGGCCCATCAGCTTGCTGATCGCGCATGCGATCTTCATCACTGTCGGCTATGCCCAGGCAGCCAAGAACGGGCTGTGGCGCGAGGCCGGGGTACTGGTCGGCCAGTACCCGGACGTCCTCATTGCCACAGTGGCGCTGGGGATCATGTGCGCGATCGGCGTCGTGTCGCTGCGCGCAATCCGGCGCCGTCTGCCGCGCGAACGCTGGTGGCTCATCCACCTCTACATGTATCTCGCGCTGGCGCTCGCCTACGCCCACGTCATAGTGCTCGGGCCGTCTTTCGTCGGGCACCCGCTCACCCAGCTGGTGTGGGCACTGGCGTGGATCGCCACAGCCGGGGTGGTGCTGGGCTACCGGATCGGGCTCCCGATCATCCGGACCATGCGCCATCGGCTTGAGGTCGTCGAGGTGCGGCCCGAGGGACCCGGCGTGGTGTCGATCATCCTCCGCGGCCGCGACCTGGAGAAGCTGCACGTCTCTGGCGGGCAGTTCTTCCTCTGGCGGTTCCTGACGCCCAAGATGTGGTGGCAGGCACATCCGTACTCCCTCTCCGCCCTGCCCCGCCCGCCGTTCCTGCGGCTGACGGTGAAGGACGCCGGTGATCACTCCGCCAGCCTGGCCAGCCTCGCGCCGGGAACCAAGGTCGCCATCGAAGGTCCGTACGGCGCATTCACTCAGCACGCCCAGCAGCAGCCGCGAGCGCTGCTGATCGCTGGCGGCATCGGCGTCACCGCGTTGCGGTCGCTGCTCGAGGATCTGCCGCGCCGCAGTGCTCCGGTGGTCATCATCCGTGCCAGCAGCGAAGCCGACTTCGTGCTCCGGCGAGAGATCGGCGACCTGGTCCACCACAAGCGCGGCGAACTGCACGAGGTGATCGGCAACAGGAACCAGGCCCGGCTCGACGAACGGGCGCTGGCGCGGATGGTGCCCGACATCGGGCAGCGCGACGTCTACATCTGCGGTCCCGAAGGGTTCGTCGCGGACTTGGTCCCGCTGGTCAAATCCCTCGGCGTCGCGGATGAGTCCATCCATCATGAGGCGTTCGCCCTATGAGAGCAACCACCGTCATGGCGAGTAGGAGCACGACACGATGAAGCGGGCACCGCTGTTCGTCTTCGCCGGCACTATCGCCGGCCTCGCCGGAATGCTGGGCTTCCACTCCCACCCTCCGTCCACGTCGCTGGGCGCGCTTGCCGGCAGCGGCTCAAGCCAGTCGGCCACGCACAACCAATCCACGTCCGGCAGTGGTTCGGGGTCGCCGTCGGGAGGCGTCCACTTCCCCGGCGGCAATGCCATGCGCAGCGCCACCGGCGCTACCGAGCAGTACGGCTACGGGCAGCTCGCGGTCCGGGTCACCGTGCGCAGCGGCAAGATCGTCAGTGTCGCAGTGCCAGCTCTCCGTACCATCGACCAGTATTCGCAGCAGCTTGCCGCCTACGTGATCCCGATGCTGCGCAACCAGGTCATGTCCGCTCAGAGCGCCCAGATCAACGGGGTCAGCGGAGCGACCTACACCAGTGAGGCTTACGCCGCGTCCCTCCAGGCAGCGATCGACAAACTGCGTCAGGCATGACATCAGGCCAAACGCCCGCTGGTGCCTCGCTCATCGGGCACGTGGAGCACGTCATGGGCACCGCGGTGTCGTTCTCAGTCGCCAGCGACCAGGCGGAGGACGCGGTCGCCGCCTCGATCACGGCGGCGTGCGCCGTGCTGCACCGGGCTGATCGCGTCTTCAGCACCTGGGATCCGCGCAGTCCGGTGAGCCTGATGCGCCGCGGCCAGGCGCAGCTCGCCAACCTGCCCGCTGAAGTGGCCGAGGTGCTCGAGCAGTGCGCTGCCGCGCGCGCGGCGACCGGCGGCTGGTTCGACCCATGGGCGGCTCCCGGCGGCGTGGATCCAACGGGCCTGGTCAAGGGGTGGGCGATAGAGAAGTCGCTCGCGGTGCTGCGGGACGCCGGGATGGCGGCGGCAATGATCAATGGTGGCGGCGACATAGCGGTATTCGGCCAGCCGCCTGACACTGACGGCACCGGCTGGCGGATCGGGATCCGGCATCCCTGGCATCCCGGCGCGCTGGCAGCGATCGTAACCGGCGTCACCGCGGCCATCGCGACGTCCGGCCGCTACGAGCGAGGCCAGCATCTGTACAGCCCGCCCGGCATGCGGGCCGCCGCGATCGCGTCTGCCACGATCATCGGGCCCAGCCTGGCGATGGCCGACGCAATCGCGACCGCGCTTGCGGTCGGCGGTGACGACGTGCTGGCCCGCGTTGCCGCACTCGACGGGTACGAGGGCTACTTGATCCGTGCTGACGGGACTGAGGCCGACACCGGCGGGATTGTCTTCGGCCGCGGCTAGCCGGGCGTGCCAGAGCCACTGCGGCGCGCCAGGGCACTCGCACTGCATGCGGCGGCCCGCTGGCCAAGGTGACGGCTGGCTAAGGTGATGGCTGGCTAAGGTGATGGCTGGGCCGAGCCGGCCCGTGGGGAGGGTTGGTCCAGGCGATCCCAGGTCGGTCTGGAGGCTTAAAGTCAGCGGAGGGGACTAGGGTCCCTACTGACCGGGTAACAGACCGGACCATACTTGACACTGCGGCCTGGGGGCGGGCCGCCTGACCGGCCCCGGCGACCGAGCGAGGTCTGTGCATGAAGATATCCGTGGTCAAGGAGACCGCGCCCGGCGAGCAGCGAGTAGCGCTGGTCCCGGAAGTTGTGGCTAAGCTGCGCGCGGCCGGCCTCGATGTGCTCGTCGAGTCGGGTGCCGGCGACGGCGCGTGGCATACCGACGACAGCTATACGGAGGCTGGTGCCACGGTTGTCAGCCGCGCTGACGCGCTGGCGGCCGATGTCGTGCTCATGGTCGGCAAGCCCGACGCGGCGGCCGTGGCGGCGCTGCGGCCTGGCCAGACTGTCATCGGGCTGCTCGCGCCACTCACCGACCCGGATTTGACTGCCGCGCTGGCGGCGGCCGGGGTGACGGCACTGAGCATGGACATGATCCCGCGGACGCTGCCGAGGGCACAGCCCATGGATGCGCTGTCCTCTCAGGCCAACATCGCCGGCTACAAGGCCGCGCTGCTCGGGGCTACCCACTTCGGCAGGTTCTTCCCGCTGCTCATCACCGCGGCAGGCACCGCCCGGCCGGCCAGGATACTGGTGCTCGGCACGGGCGTAGCCGGGCTGCAGGCGATCGGCACTGCCCGGCGGCTCGGCGCGCTGGTCAGCGCCTACGACGTGCGGCCGGAGACGAGAACCGAGGCAGAATCGGTCGGCGCCACCTTCATCGAGCTCACCTCGGTCGGCTCCGCGGCGGGTGAGGGCGGCTACGCTCGCGCGCTGACCGACGACGAGCGGATGGCACAGCAGCAGGAACTCGCCGGCCATATCGCCCGGCACGATGTCGTCATTACCACAGCCCAGGTGCCGGGTCGCCGTCCCCCGCTGCTGGTCACCGAGGATGCGCTCAAGGCGATGGCGCCGGGTTCGGTGGTCGTGGACATGGGGGCCAGCGCCCTGGGCGGGAACGCGGCAGGCTCGGTTCCCGGTGAAACGATCCTGACCGAGAACGGGGTAACCGTCATTGGCGCTTCTGGCTTGCCGTCCAGCATGGCCGCGGCCGCATCGGCAATGTACGCGCGGAACATCAGTGCGCTGCTGCTCTACCTGATCAACGACGGCCAGCTAGTGCTGGACCGTGACGACGAACTGCGAGCCGGCGTCATCATCACGACCGGCGGCGCACTAGTCCATCCCGCGCTGACGGCAGCCGATGGCCAGGCCGTGCAAGCCGACCCGGCTACCGGTACCTCCGGACTTCAGCCCGCCCAACCCGATGAAGGGGCAGCCCGTGCCGTACCCGGCTCTGCTGGTTGACATAACCATCTTCGTGCTCAGCCTCTGGGTGGGCTTCGAGGTCATCAGCAAGGTCCCGGCGACCTTGCACACGCCGCTGATGTCGGCCGCCAACTCGATTCACGGCATCGTGCTGGCCGGGGCGATGCTGATCGCTGTTACCGCGAACAACGCGATCGGCTACGTGATCGCGTTCCTGGCCGCTGCACTCGCCGCCGCCAATGTGGTCGGCGGATATGCGGTGACAGGCCGGATGCTCAAGATGTTCCGCAAGCGGCCAGCCGTCGCAGCGGCCGGCGAGCCAGCGGCAGTCAGCGCGCCGGCGAACGCGGCGAGACCCGGCAGTTCCGCAGTCGCCGCGAATGGCTCGAGCAGCAAGGGCCGGCCGGCATGAGCACCTTCGACTGGATCATCCAGCTCATCTACGTACTCGCCGCCTCGTGCTTCGTGCTCGGCCTGCACCTGATGAACACCCCGGCCACGGCCCGCCGGGGTAACCAGGTCTCGACCGCCGGGATGGCAACAGCCATCGCGGCGACGCTTGCCATCGTCATTCACGGCAACCAGATCACCGCCACCGGGTGGGTCGTCATGCTGGCAGGTGCGCTTGTCGGCGGTGCGGCCGGGCTCTACTCGGCGCGCCGGATCCAGATGACGGCCATGCCACAGCTCGTCAGCATGTTCAACGCGGTCGGCGGCGGGGCAGCCGCGCTCGTCGGCCTCCACGACTACATGCGCGCGGGCACGTCGGTCTCGGCCACGATGTCGGTCACGACGCTGCTCGACGTGATCATCGGCGGCGTCACGTTCTCCGGCTCGCTCATCGCGGCCGGGAAGCTGCAAGGTGTCATCACCTCGGCGCCGGTGACATTCCCCGGCGCCCGGCTGGTGAACAGCGTGCTCGCGGTGATCGCAGTGGGCTTCGGCGCGTACCTGATCGCATCGCCGGGCGCGGCCTTGCTCGCTGTCGTCATCGTCGCCTCGCTGATCTTCGGCGTCTCGATGGTGATGCCAATCGGCGGAGCCGACATGCCGGTGGTCATCTCACTGCTCAACGCATTCACCGGAACCGCGGTCGCGATGGCCGGCTTCGTCATCGGCAACTGGGCCATGATCATCGCCGGCGCGCTGGTTGGTGCGTCGGGTGGCATCCTGACCAAGCTCATGGCCGACGCCATGAACCGCTCGATCCCCAACATCATTGTCGGCGGCTTCGGCACCGGCGACGCGGTAGCCGCGGTAGCCGGACCCGGTGGCAGCGTGCACTCCATCGCCGCCGACGACGCGGCGATCCAGCTTGCCTACGCCGCCAAGGTCATCATCGTGCCCGGCTACGGGCTCGCGGCTGCCCAGGCTCAGCATGAGGTCGCGACGCTCGCCGAGGTCCTGGAATCACGCGGCGTCGAGGTCAGCTATGCGATTCACCCGGTCGCTGGGCGCATGCCTGGCCACATGAATGTACTGCTGGCCGAGGCCAACGTGCCCTACCCGCAGCTCAAGGAGATGGACGAGATCAATCCGGAGTTCGCCAGGGCGGACGTCGCGCTGGTCATCGGGGCCAACGACGTGACCAACCCGGCCGCTCGCCGGCCCGGCACGGCGATCTCCGGCATGCCGATCCTGAATGTCGACCAGGCCAAGAGCATCATCGTGATCAAACGGTCGATGGGCCACGGCTACGCGGGGATCGACAACGAGCTCTACGTCAACCCGAAGACCAGCATGTACTTCGCCGACGCGAAGAAGGCGTTGGCCGAGATGGCGAGTGCGGTCAAGACGCTCGTCGGCTAGTGCTGGCCAGGCAACCGGAGGGAGCCGACCGTGAGCACCGTCGAAGCTAACGCGGAGGTGCCCGCCAACCCCGTTCCCGAAGGAAATGACCTTGAAGTCACCGGCTCGCCGCCGGATGCTAGCCGCTCGGCGGCGAGCCGGTTAGCTAACCCGCCAGCTGCCGCCAGGGTCGCCCGCCAGGCACGGACCGAGCCTCAGCAGCGTGCCGGTCTTCGCCCGGTCGCCGGGATCTGCCGCGCACAGCCCGGCGGCCGGGCTGAGCAGTTGCACGCCGATCGGGCCACCGGACAGCTGCCAGACCTGGCTGGCGGCACCCGGCAGGCACGGAACCAGCTGGAGTTCCGTGCCGGGAGCCAGGCTCCCGCCAGCCGTGCTGAGGCACTTGCCTCCGGTGCTGACCGCACCGTCCGGCCTGACCGTCCACGACTGCTGCGCCGTGGAGTAGCAGCCGCGCAGCGTGACCACGCCAGCCGGATCTCTGGCGGCGCCCGCGCTGCTTGCGCAGAATCCG
>DAHVAR010000223.1 GCA_027314515.1 Actinomycetota bacterium | reverse complement strand
AGACCCTGCGCTGCTGGCCTGGGGTCCGCCCGGACTATCTTTGCCCGGCGGTGCCGTCACTTCCGCGCTCACTGATGTCTCCTCCCACGCCGGGATCCCCGGCAGCAGTGGTAGAGGCCATCAGCGAGACATTTCGCGGTTGGTGGCGAGCCTCATCGCCAGTTCGTCCTTTCTACCGCACAGGCAGCGCAGAGAGCAATCCACATTAGTCACTTCCGTCACAGCACCCCGTGGCGTCGCTGGCTCCGGCCGTTGCCGCCGTCATCGCGCCGTCCAGCCGGCCCAGCGATGCCCGCTGCCGGCCGACGAGCTCGGCTAGCTCATCCCGTTCGCCCAGGGACCGCGCGGATAGCGGATAGCGGCGCGCCGCCGCATCATAGGGAGCCCTTCGGCGCCACCCACTCGGTTGGCTGGCCGGTGATCGCGGCTATCCGGTCGTAGTCGGCGTCGTAGTGCAGCACGGTCAGGTTGGCGAGCTCGGCTGTAGCCGCGATGATCAGGTCGGGCAGTCGGAAGTGGCGGTGCTGGCTGTGCTCCGCCATCGAATGGTGGACTTCCAATGCCCGGGTCATCGCCTCGCTCGTCACATCGACCCAGCGCTGAGCGTGGAGCGCTCCCCACAGAACTTCGTAGCTTTCTGGGTTGGCTGCGTTATTGAGGTACTCCAGCGTTGTCATTTGGCATGCGGCTAGCCGCCCCTGCGTGAGGAGCGTAACGAAACGATCCCGGACGACCTGGTGACGGTTCTGCAGGACATAGACCGAGGTGTCGGCAAGGTAGGCAGGTGCGGCCATCACGCGACGTGCTGGTCTCGCGCGTTCTCGGCGAGCCTGGAAAGGTCGCGCCCACCCCCGTAGCCGAAGGCCTCCTCAGACGCGCCAAAGTCCGTCTGCGCGCTGTCGAAGGCCGCCGCAATCCGTTGTCCCTGAATCCGGACCGCCTGGATCCGGAGCGCCTCATTGATTGTGGCGACCTTGGTCTCCGTCCCTAGCGCCTGCCGTGCTGCATCCAGCCACTCGTCATTGATCTCTACAGTGATGCGCGTCATGATGATCAGGATACACCAGGTCTTTGAGCTATGATACATCACGTGCAGCCGTAGATAAGCACCAGCTCAGTCTGATGGCTGATGATCTCAGATGCTCACTTGGCGCACTACCGATGGTGCGCCAACGGCCGGTTGCTAGCCAGAAGCCTCGCGCCCGGCCCGCGGCTTCCATCAGTTCCCGGACGGTGGCAATTAGGCGGCCTTGCGCCACGCGGGCTCGTTCCATGGATGCGGGGTCGGTATCGAAACCGTTTGGAGCGCGGTAGAGATCGGGGATCTCGACCCCGCGCTCGGCCAGCCGGTCGAACCAGACGGTGTCCATCTGGGCCGCCTCGATTTTTGGACCTGCGGCACGGGCAGTTGCACGACTCGCCGTAGGTTGCCCGGAACCCTGGTCCGGAAGCCGTCAGCGCCCCTGCTGCCTGCGGTTCAGTTGCCAGCTTTGCCCCAACCCGGAGAAGAACGCGAGAAACATCGCGTAGATGAGCGCGTGGGGCCAGCCCCAGCCCAGTTCCCGTGCCCCCGCCCCGGAGTACATGACGGAAAGGATGATGAACACCGGTACGCCGGAGCCGAACACCGCAGATAGCCAGACCTGCTTGTAGGACTTGGGCTTCCAGCGGAAGAACTGAACGAGCCGGCGTCGTCGGCCAGTGCGCTCCACACCCAGAGGGTAACGCTCGACGCCTGGAACGAGCCATCGCGGAATGAGCTCGAGTCGTTGAACTGGACGACCTCGCCGATTTCCTGAGGCTCGCGACCCTGTCTCCGTTGCCCGGATTGTTGACCCGGCGACGCCTCTGCTCCGGGATCGACGCGGGCGTAACGGTCGGCTGCGGGTCTGCGCCGATCAGCGAGGTAAAAACCCTGGGCCGGGCACCCGGCCGACCCGGCGCTACGTTGCGTTCCCGGACGGCGCTCCCCTCGGGCGCGCTCGTCATCCCGCCCGGCGGGGTAGCGCCCGTACCATGGGATCATGTCCATTCAGGTGGCGGCCGTGCACGACCAGATTGCTCAAGGGCTGAAGGACCACCCGGCGAAGAAGGGGATGAGCTTCAATCTCCTCGTTACCGCGATGGAGATCGGTGGCAGCATCGTGCTGTTCCACCTCGCCCGGGCGATGGGGGCCAGCGATGTTGTCGCTTACCTGGCCGGCAGCCTCGGCCCCGTCGCGGGCGGGGTGACGATCTGGATCAGGGCACGCAAGTTCAGCGGAGCCTCGGCGTCGATCTTCGCGTTCACCGCCATCTCGGCGGTCATCGCCGTGTTCGGCAGTACCAGCCCAAAAGTGGCCCTCCTGCCGTGTCCGTGGGTTAGATGGAGATCATCCTCCGGGTAGTGCTGGCCGTAGGCCGCCGAGGGCGAGCATCGCGAGCGCGATCAGGGCTTGGGGGTTGTGGAACCCGAACGCCATCCTGGTGATGACCCGGATCTTGGTGTTCACCGACTCGACCAGCCCGTTCGAGTGCACCGTCGAGTGCACGTAGTCCTGCCGATCTGGCGGTTTCGCCGCGGGTGCGGGTGACGCATCCGTTTCATCCGTGGTGTGGCCGGGATTTCGAGTTCGTGATGCGCCGCCGGAGCTGGGGCCTGGA
>DAHVAR010000220.1 GCA_027314515.1 Actinomycetota bacterium | reverse complement strand
GGGCTCGGCTCTGTCACCCATTGCTCGCGATGCGCCAGGAGGGTGGCCCGGTCCATCAGCATGGACCGGGCCTGGGGGAACCGTTGCCGCATCCGGTCCAGAATGACGAAGCCGTGGGTGTCGATGTCGCCCCAGTAGACGATGTCAAGATCCGATAGCCATCCGACCGGCTCCAGCGCGGGAACTGCATACCCTCCGCCGAAGATCACCATCGTGTGGTCCGGGCACGGGATGGCCAGGTATGTGATCTCGTTCTCGACCACGTAGGCGCGAGTGACTCCGGCCGGCTTGGCAGTGAACTCCTCCGCCCGCACCGAGAGTTCGTTAAAGCCGTGCAGCCGCTCGCAGCGGAATCGCACGTAACTCGGCCTGCGGCGGAACCTGTACCGGCTTTCGAAATCGGTGGCGCCCGCATCGATCCGTCCTGGGTCTAGCTGCAGGTCAAGCAACTCGCCGAGGACGCCCCGGTTCCGCTCAATGAACTTCGTATCGACGCCGGGGACGTCCACCTGCCGCAGGTACATGCCGGGCGACTGGCGCTGGTCGATCCACTGGACGGTAGCGAGCATCTCTGGCCAGCTTGCCGCAAGACGCAGTGCCCTCATCGGGTGGCGCTGCAGCCACGGGATCAGCCGCGGGCAGGTTGTGCCCGTCGCTTTCTCCATCTCCGCGAGACTGCGCACGTCGTCGTGCACGCCCAGCAGCGTCCACGCCTGGTCATAGCTGTCGACCCAGGCCCGGCTCGGGATCGTGTTGGAGCCGATGTGGCGGCCGCCGACCTTCTTGTACTCGATCCGGAGCGGACCCTGCTCGGCTCGGCGCCACTCCGCTGCCCACTCCTGCACGGCGCCGAGGCGCTCGCTGATCTCGCCGGGCGCAGGGCCGCGGATCGGCGCGCCATACGCATCCCACGGCTGGCCGCCAGCGAATGCGGTCAGCAAGGTCCCGGATTGCCACTTCCTGGCCAGGGCGGCACGCACGTCGGCTGGCCGGGTCCACGGCGATGGTGGCACGCTAAACAACGGTGCTAGCCGTCGCGGGCGTGGCGACTAGTCCGGGAGCCACCGTCAGCTCGCCGCTGGCCTGGGCGGACACGTGACTGCGGTCCGCCTGCGCCCGCTGGCCCAGAACGTGCGCGAGCCGGCGCGCGTGATACTCCTCGATCGTCAGGGTCTGTAGGCGTGACGAGCGGCCTTCCGGGTTGTCCACGAAGCCCACCGCCGAGACGTACGGCTCGATGACGTGGATTTTCTGCAGCGGAGTAACGATCAGCAACTGCAGGCCCAGACGGCGGAAGAGCTCGAGCGCGAACCGGGTCGAGTCGTCCGAGCCGCGGCCGAATGCCTCGTCGATGACCGCGAACCGGAATGTCCGTGACTTCGCCGCGCCCCACTCCAGCTTGAACTGGTAGGCGAGCGAAGCTGCCAGGATCGTGTAGGCAAGCTTCTCTTTCTGACCGCCGGACTTGCCGGCCGAATCGGCATAGTGCTCGTACTCGGTGTCGTCAGCGCGCCAGCGCTCCGACGCCGAGAACACATACCAGTTCCGCACATCCGTGACGTACCGGGTCCACCTCCGGTCGGCCTCAGTCATTCCCTCGCGGCCGGTGAACCGCTCGATGATCCTCTTGACTTGCAGGAACTTCTGCTCCGAGTACTGATCGGTGGCATCACCGGACACCGCGTCATCGGTGCAGGCCCTGAGTTCGGCCCGGAAATCGCGGATCTCGGGGACCGAGGTCAGCTGTGCCTCCAGACGGATGAACCGGCCAGGGTTGTAGTCCACCCCGACCAGCGAGGAATTGATGGTGGCGATCCTGTCCCTGATGGCTCCAGCGTGTTTGTTCAGCTGAGACTGGAACTGCGCGATCTCGCGAATGGTGTTCTGATTGAGATAGACCTTAAACTTCTCCTGGAAACGTGGCAGGTCGTCGTCCGTCAACCGCTTGTGGAGTTCGCGGTAACCAGCCGCCGATTGCACCGCGTCGTCCAGCTCAGCCGTTTCGACCGGGTACTGCCGCCGGAACTCGCCCATGACCGCGACGATCCTGCTGGACAGCTGGTTTTTCCTGCTGTTCCGCCGCTCGGTCAGCGCGACGATCTCATCATTCGCCGCGTTCTCCGCCTTGTCGCATGCGGCAGCCGTCGGCGGAGCATGGTCCTGGTGCTTGGCGAGCAGACTGCCGATCGCCGGGAACTGCTGGCGTGCTAGCGCGCTGGCGGACTCGCCGAGCATCTGCTGCGCCGAGTCCAAGCCCTCGCGTGCCGCTTTGATCTCGGTATTAACGCCGCCGATCGCCTCGTTCGCCCGGCCGTGCTCGGCATCAGCAGCATCGATCTGCTTCCTGACCGACGCCAGCTCGGCGTTCAGCCTGGCCAGTTCCGACGACTCTCCCTCGATTTCGCGCTTCTCCTGCTTCAGGTCCTCGATCCGATTGACCACGGACTGCCAGTCGATCTCGGCGAACTCGCGGGTTTGTTCCAGCCCGGCTAGCACCTGCCCGCGGTCGATGGCCGCGTCTTGCGCCCTCGTGTGCTCAGATTTCTCGGCGCTGATCGCGGCGAGCTGGGCGGCCAGCACCGCGGCCCGGCTCAGCAGGGCGTCGATCTTTCTTTCGTTGGACCAGCCGAGCACGTACATGCTCCGGTCGTCGATGCGCCTGCGGTCATCCTTCTCATGCCGGCCGCCCGGAACCTTGATCTGCCCTGCCCTGGTGATGGCTCGCGGGGCGCGGCGGAAATCCGCCATGGTCTCAACGCACTCCACGTTGGCGCGATTTGCTAGCTCTCGCTCCAGCCACGGCGCCAGCGGACCGTCCCTGACCTCGAGCTTCGCTGCGAGGGTCGTGCTGCTGGCGGCCGGCAGCGGCGGCAGGCCCTGGCCAGTCCGCTGTCCGTCCCCGGCCGTCTCCGGGACCCGGTAATACACCATCCGCCCACGCAGATGGTGACTGTCGACCCAGTCGGACACCGCGGGATAGTACCGGTCGGGCACCAGGACCGAGAGCGCGAAGCCGCGGAGCATGCGCTCGGCCGCGCCTTCCCAGTCCGCCTCATCCTGCCGGACTGCGATCAGCTCGCCGGCGAATGGCAGCGCTTCGGAGGCGAGGCGGAGATCCCGGCAGAGCAGCGTGCGGAGGTCAAGGTTCTGCCGCGGGATGTTGTTCTTGCGCTCCTGCAGGCTGCGGAGTTCGGCGTTGACCTCGGCCGCCTCCTCGCCGTGCTTCTCCGCCTCGACCGTGGTCTTGGTGAGCTTCTTCTGGCAGTCTGTGAGGTCACGCTTGGCGGCGTCGCGAGCGGCGACAATCTCGCGGATCCGGGCAGCGAAGTCCGTCCCGGTCTCGACCTGGCCAAGGCCCGCCTTCCTTAGCAGCTCGGCGAACTGTTCCGATTTCCCCGTGCGGGCCGTGCGGACTATCTCGCCGTCAGCGATCTGGCGGTCAATCTCCGCCAGGCGGTTGCCGCCGTGACCGGCGAGCTCGACCAGTAGCGTGCCCACCCGGTCCCGCAGGACCATCAGCTGCGACTCGAGTTCCCCGCGCCGGGCGTCCAGCCGGGCTCGGCGCGCGGTCAGCTCGGCGACCAACTTCCCAAGGACTGCGGCCTTGCGATCGGCGAAGTAGTACCTCAGGGCTCTCCGCTGAGCGGTCAGCGCGGCGATCTCGGCTTCGACGCGGTCGTACCGCGTGCACTCCTCGAGTAGCGGGTTGAGCGCAGTCAGCTGAGCCTGTGCCCGCTGGACCGCTTCGTGCGCCTTAGTCAGATCGTCGAAGTGCGTGACGATCTCGGCGGTCCACTTGTCCGCATCGAACGGCTCGAGCATGTGGTCGCGGACGAACTCGGTGAGGTTCCCCACGGATTTCATCGAGACTGTCTGATGGAACAGTTCCATCGCCTGCTCCGACTCGATCCCGAGGCGGCGGCGGAAGTCCTTGCCGTAGTCGGCAAAGCTGTCGTGTACCTGTGCCCCGGCAGCGCGCAGCTTCTTGCGCAGCGACGAGACGTCTGCGCCGAAGCCCGCGAAGTCGGCGGCGACGGACATCGCCCTGTCCGCCGTCACATACAGCCGTTCCGGCTGTCCTGCCGCACCGTCCCGGAACCAGAACACCAGAGCCAGGCTGACCGACGCGTCGTAACCTGCGTTGGCGAAGACGCCGAGAATGACGGAGTAGCTGCCGCTGCCGCGAAGCGCTACCGGCTTGGCGGCCCCGGTGAGCTCGTTCCGCTCGGATTTGTAGTAGCCGAGGACGTAGGAGCGGAGGTTCCGCTCGCGCGTGTCCGCTCCGGCAGCCTTGTTGTAGGAGATCCGGTTGGCCGGCAGCAGCAAGGTGGTAACGGCATCCACGATCGTGGACTTACCAGACCCGATGTCGCCGGTCAGCAGGCAGTTTCTCGACTCGGCGGCAAGGGACCAGACTCGCTGCCCGAACGTGCCCCAGTTGTACAACTCAAGCCTGCTCAGCCGGAAGCCGCTGAGGATCTCCTGGCCCGCGGCGTCAGCGTCATCCAGTAGCGCGCCGCTCATTCGACTACCTCGCGGTCGTCATCGCGTTCCTCTCCGCCGAGAATGGCGGCATACTCGGCTAGCCGGGCGTCGAAGTCGGCCAGCCACTGGGCGTCGACGAAAGCCTTCAGTATCCGCATCACCTCGTACACCTGCTCGGAGCTCTTCGCCGGGCGGAGGAAGCCCAGTTCCAGAGCCTTTCCGATATGGGCGTCAATCTGGTTCGTCAGTCGTACCTCGTTCGTGCTCGATGGCACGAATACGCGCACCATCTCGCGGATTTGTTCCTTGGTCAGCATTAGTCGTGAGCCGCCGCCATGGGCGTCAAACTCCGCCAGCTTCTTCCGCAGTAGTGCAAGCAGCAGGCTGACGTGGAACGACAGCGTCCGGCGCGGGATCAGTCTGGGTAGGGGGGCGCTGCTGTCGTCGTCGCCATCCGGGCGCTGACGGCAGAACGCATAGCCCTCGGCTTCGTCGATCACAACCTGCAGCCCCAGGACGGCGACGTGATCCCGCACCTGCGGCTGCAGTTGAGTCAGCGAGCGCCACGCGCGGTCATGCGCTTCGCGATAGACGACGCCTTTCATCAGCTGGGTGACGGCTAGCGAAAGATCGGCGGCCGAGATATCGATAGCGATCAACTCCCGCCTCCCGTGCGCGCGAACGTGACGCGCGGCAAGGCGACCTGCCTCGTCCGTCCGTCTGGCTCCTTCCATCTCACCCGCTCGCGATGCTGCTCATCGAAGACCACAGTGAACGCCTCATCCTGCAGCGACAGGTACGTCACCAGCTCGGCTAGGCCTTGCTCTAGCGGGTGATCTGCGATCAGCTCGGCGAGCCCGATCTGCGCGCTGCGCTGCAGGGCACGGCGGACGCCTCCGCGCAGCGGCTCGGGATCGACGAAGACCTGCTCAAACAGCACTGCCGGGTCCGTCTGTTCCTCGGCATCCCGCACCGAGCCAGAGTCGACGCTGGCCCTCGCTACCGGGCTGTACAGCGGTCGCTCCATCGGAAGCGTGATGGCCGGGGCAGCACAGTCGATCTCGGTAGTCATCGTGACCTGGCCCTGCTCGCGGAGCGCGAGGGCACGAGCCTCGATACTGCGCAGGACGTCGATTACGCGCCGGTTCTCGAACCACACCTGATCATCAAGGAACCGGCGCAGCTGCTCGGAAAGCTGGCGGACCGTCGCCTGGGTACGTTCGGCCGCATCGAGCCAGTCGTAATGGATATGCCGAAGCCGCGGGTCGGCAGCCTCGGTTATCGCGCTCAGCTGCTGCACGGTGTCCAGGAGCGCCGTGAGCTCTTCCTGGCGGGACTGTGAGAGAAGGAAGTCGTAGAACGCCCGGAAGCTCTTCCCCTGGTCGGAGTCGGCGATGGCCTCCCTGCTGCCGAGTACGTCGTCGAGGAGCTCTCCCTTGCCGCCGCGCCAGCCAGCGATCTTCTCCCTGAGCTGGCGATCCAGCCGCCTGAAGTTTTCCTCCACCTCGCGGAAGTCCGCGAGCAGCTCTCGTGCCGTGGCCGACAGCTGCTGATACCGGTCGCGGACGGCACTGGCGTCGAGCAGGTCTATCTCACCAGCTTGGACGCGGCTGATCTGGTCGTCGAGTTCCCGCCGTCGCCTGAGCAAGTCTGCGATGCGGGAGTCCGGATCGGTCTCTGTGCCATAGACGATCTGCCGGAGCAGCTCGAAAATCGTGTTGAGCCGCGACTCTGTGCCGACAAATGACCGCTCGCCAAGCCCTTGCACCCAGGCGAGCGCCTTCTCCACTGCCGGAGTCGCGTCGAAATGTGGCTCGTCATTACCGTCCGGGTAATACTTGCGGAGCCAGCCAGCCTCGGGAGCGGCCCAGTCGTCGAGGTACGCCTTAGTCGGCTTGGGAAATCTCGGGGCCGCCGGGTCGCTGAGCCGCTGATTTAGCGCGTACAGTTCGTCGTCCAACCTGCTGGCCAGCTGACTGGCCGAGATCGAACGGACGTTGTCCTCGACGAAGACCTGATGCAAGACGCTGAGCACGAGCGGCCCGTTGTCGGCGCGCAGTAGCCGCCAGGCAGGGCTATTGTCCCGCAGCCAGGCGATCTCGTCGAAGCTCAGCATTCCGGCAACCGTCCGCATTCCAAAGACAGGAGCTCATCGTAAGGCCCAGGTGTGACAATCTCCGGGAGCCCGGCCAGGCCGGCGCGGGCTCAAGAATTCGGAGAGCATTCGGTAGCTTGGGCTGGTCTATGGGACTCCGTCCGCGGCGGGCATTACCAGGTGGTCGGCTCAGGCCGCCGGAGTTTGGCGCGGCAGCCGGGTGACCCGACGAGTTGAGGACCCGGTCCAGTGCTGTCTGCTCTGAGTTGGCCATAGTGAGCATGGTCAGCTTGCGGGCGGGATGAAAAGGCATCCCAGAGGGTCAAAATGTCGGCCGTAGG
>DAHVAR010000206.1 GCA_027314515.1 Actinomycetota bacterium | reverse complement strand
CCGACCGGGGCCGGCCCAAAGCCCACCGCATGCTCACCGACACCAGCCCCCTCCAGGACAAGCTCAGCGACATCTTCGGACTCCAGCGCTACGCCCCCAGGCGCTGACATGGGTAATACACCACACCAGGCCCATCACACCAGCTGACCAGCTGAAACACTATCAAGATCAACTTATCCAGGAAACTCCCGCTAGGGCCCGGGCGGCTAGGCCTCAACGCCAGCAGGTTTCACGTGAAACAAGCTCGCCTCAACGGATGCCGTCAGGCGCTCAACGTCTACTTCAGATGTGTCGAAAGCTGTCATCCACCGGACGACGCACGTCCCGTCGTCATTCTGTGACCACACGTGGACGTTGAAGTCTGTCTCCAGTTTCAGCGCGACGCTCTCGTCAAGCGTGGTGAATACGCCGTTGGACTGAACGGGGTAGGACAACCGAACTCCCGGCAGGCCGGCAAGTGCGCTGCCCAGCCGGGCAGCCATCTCGTTCGCGTGACTGGCTGCGCTGAGCCACAGCCCGTCCTGCAGTAGCGCCACCGCTTGCGCTCCGAGGAACCGCATCTTAGAGGCGAGCTGCATCTGCTGTTTCCGGTGATACTGAGCACCGTCAGCTAGTCGCTCGTTCATCACGAGCACAGCTTCGACGCCAAGCGCGCCGTTCTTTGTGCCGCCGAAACTTAGCACGTCCGCGCACGCCGCGATGTCAGCCAGCGAGCAGCCCATATGGGCCGCGGCGTTTGCGATCCGGGCACCGTCGAGGTAGATGAGTAGGTCGTGGTCGTGCCCGAAGGCCCGGAGTTGACGCAACTCGTCCAGCGAGTAGCAGGTTCCGAGTTCGGTCGCCTGAGCGAGCTGGATCACCCGCGGTTGCACCCGGTGCTCGTCGCCGCGGCCGGTCAACTTGCTTGTGACGAGCCGGGGAGTCAGCTTGCCGTCCGGAGTCGGCACCGAGAGCAGCTTGCAGCCGAGCACGCGTTCGGCTGCTCCACATTCGTCAACGTTGAGGTGCGAGGAGTCAGCGCAGATCACTGCATCGAAGGGGCGGACCATCAGGCTCAGGCCGAGGATGTTCGCCGCTGTCCCGGTGAAGACCAGGTGTGCGCTGTGCGCTCCACTCAGCTCGCACAGGCGGGTCAGCGCGATCCGCGTGACATCGTCGTCGCCGTACGCCCGGGCATCACCGTCATTGGCCGCGATGATCGCCGCCATCACGGCCGGGTGCACGCCTGCATGGTTGTCGCTGCCGAAGCTCTTGCCCGATATGTTCGCCACGACATCGAAGCCTAACCAGGTCCACCACCGCTACCGGGCCCGGACCGGTTGTCTTACCAGCGAATAATTTCCCTGACGGCTCAGCAGGACGACGGCCGCGCCGGGGTCACGGCGGGCTAGCGTCGCGGCTACTCTCCCGGTGTGCCGGAGCCAGGTCCGGCGAGATGCTGCGGACTATTCGCTCAAGGTCATCGAGCGAGGCGAATTCGACCACGATCTTGCCCTTACGCTGGCCGAGCTCGACCTTCACCCGGGTCTCGAAGACGTCGGACAGCCTGTCTGCCAGGTCTTTCAGGCCGGGAGCGACCGGAGCCTTGGCACCCGGCGCCCGCGGGGTCTTCGCGGGCCGGACGCCAATCGCGACGAGTTCCTCGGTTGCCCGCACCGACAGGCCCTCGGCCACGATCCGGTGGGCCAGCTGCTCCTGCGCTACCGGGTCCACGACGCCTAGGAGCGCACGTGCGTGCCCAGCGGTCAGTACGCCTGCCGCAACGCGCTTCTGAACCGCCGGCGGCAAGTGCAGCAGCCGGATCGTGTTGGAAATGTGCGGTCGCGAGCGGCCCATGCGACGCGCCAGTTCCTCATGAGTCGCCGCGAAGTCGTCCAGAAGCTGTTGATAAGCCGCTGCCTCTTCGAGCGGATTCAACTGCTCACGGTGCAGGTTCTCCATCAAGGCTTCGCGGAGCATTTCATCGTCTGAGGTCTCGCGCACGATCGCCGGGATTACGTCGATCCCGGCAAGCTGGCAAGCCCGCCAGCGGCGTTCGCCCATGACCAGCTCGTACCTGCCGGACGGCGTCCGGCGCACCACGACAGGCTGCAGCAACCCGACTGCCTCAATGGACGCGGCGAGCTCCGCCAGCGAGTCCTCATCGAACACTTGCCGGGGCTGCCGCGGATTGGCGATAATCGCGCGCACGGCCAGTTCCTCCAGGTAAGCGCCGGGGATGCCAGCCGCTTGCCCGCCGTCCTCCGCTAGCCCCGCCGCCCACTGGTCCGTCCCACCTGGCACCGACACCGAAGCGGGCGGACCGGTCGGGATCAGCGCTCCCAGGCCTTTGCCGAGCCCGCGCTTTGGTTGCGGCATCCTGACTCTCTCCTCGCCGTCCGGCCGCCTGGTCAGCGGCTTACCCACGGTGGCGATGGCGGCGTGACATCGCACTGCCCATACTGCCAGCAACCCGACTAGCTGCCCACACGATCCCCGAGCGGTTCCCGGACGATCTGACGTTCGGCCGGGTCTGTTTCGCTGGCGAGCGATCACTGCGGGAACGCGCCGGCCGCGCTTCTGGCGGCCTAACCAGGCGTGGGCGGCTGGTCGCAGCATGGTCGAATAATCAGTCGGTTAGCGTGCGTTGCAAGAGCTAGACTCGAATATAAAAGTGCTTCGGCGGACGCGAACTGGCAATCGGCGCGTTGTAGCCGCGCAGGCCCCGCGGGAAGACTTCCTCGCCCGGGCCGTCGCCGTGCTGTCCGGCCCGGACGGCCGCGCCGCCTGGCTGCGCCGCCTGGCTGCGCCGCCGCGCGGCCGGCATCCCCGCCGCCCCCGCCAGCCTCCCCCTCGACATCGCCGAGGTCACCGACACCATTCCCGTCCACCTGCGCCGCGCCGTCCGCCGCAAAAGACCAGCACCGCCGGATCCCCGGCTGCGACCTGCCCGCCGTCGGCTGCGACGTCCACCACATCACACCCGCAAAGACGGCGGCCGCCACACCCTCACCAACCCGGCCCTGCCGTGCCGACTCCACCACCTCACCACCATCCACCGCCGGGGCTGGACCTTCACCCTCCACCCCGACGGCACCAGCACCGCGATCAGCCCAGACAGACCGCACCAAGACCTTGCGCAGCCACCCACCACCAGGCCAGGCCGCATAGCTGAGAGTTTCGCCACTGACGGGTTCGGCGGCGTAGCCACTAGTCAGCCGCGCAGTCACACCATCGCACTGGAGGGCACCGCCAGCCGAGACACTGCCAGCCGAGGCATCTGGCCTAGCTGGCTGGCTGCTGGTGGCCTAGCTGCCTGGCTGCTGGACGTTCCGCCGCGCCAGTTCCTTCGCCGCTTCCAGATAGGCCAGCGCCCCGGTCGAGCCGGGATCGTAGGTCATCACGGACTGGCCGTAGCTCGGAGCCTCCGAAACTCGGACACTCCGCGGAACGACCGCACCCAGCACTACCGCACCGAAGTGCTCTCTCACCTCGTCCGCCACCTGCGATGCCAGCCGCGTGCGGGCGTCATACATGGTCAGCAGGATCGTCGTGACCGACAGCGGCGGATTCAGGTGACTACGCACGAGTTCGACCGTGCGCAGCAACTGCTCGAGTCCCTCAAGCGCGTAGTACTCACACTGGATCGGGATCAGTACCTCGGGGGCAGCGACGAGCGCATTGACCGTCAGCAGCCCGAGCGATGGCGG
Source organism: Actinomycetota bacterium (assembly GCA_027314515.1). Classification (GTDB taxonomy): domain Bacteria; phylum Actinomycetota; class Actinomycetes; order Streptosporangiales; family Streptosporangiaceae; genus JAJYUU01. Next base: position 17,994 of record DAHVAR010000206.1, on the reverse strand, counting down.
GCAGTCGATGAGGATGTAGTCCAGGCTGGCCGCGTCGTAGGAAGCCAGGGCCCGAGCCAGCCGGGACTCTCGTGCCACCATGGGCACAAGCTCGATCTCCGCCCCCGCAAGGTCGATGGCGGCCGGCGCGCAGTACAGATGCTGGAAGCCGGTCACCGGGCGAACCACCGCGCTCAGCGGCTGGCCCTCAACGAGCACGTTGTAGACCGATGGGACGCCGGAATGGTGGTCGACGTCCAGCGCCGTCGAAGCGTTGCCCTGCGGGTCGAGGTCGATCACCAGAACGCGCCCGCCATGCATGGCCAGGCTCGCAGCCAGGTTCACAGCGGTAGTCGTCTTGCCGACGCCGCCCTTCTGGTTGGCGATCGTGATAATCCTGCATGCGGACGGCCTCGGCCAGATGTCACCGCCCGACCGCGCTACGACCGCTGCCTCAGCAGCCCGAGCAATCGGCGTGTCGGCCGACGCCTCGCGAATAGACACCTGGTCCTCACTCTCGCCTGTTCGCCCGCCCGCAGCCAGCGACCGCTCGTAACGAGCATGTTCCGCCCGTTGGGCATCTGCTGGCTTCGTTTCACGTGAAACCGCCGCCAGCGCACTACGCACCCGTGCCGAACGCCGGTCTCCTGTGCCCCAGCCCGTTCGGACCGCGGACCCAGAGCCTAGGCCAACTTCGCCAGCAAGGTCACCGGCATCCCGAGTCTCGGCGCGCCCGGTGGCCTCCGATGTGCCGCTAGGCCACCCGATGCCCATCCGCGCCGCTCGCCGCGCATAACGACCGGGCAAGGCTGTCGCTACCGGACTCAAATCTACCTTTCCGGAAAACGGCTCAAGAATTGGCCCGGCACCACCTGCCGCCCGCACCGCGCCCGATGGCGTGCCCGCCACCGGCGCTTCAGCGCTACTCGGCAGCTCAGGGCCTGCGGACGGCTCCTCCGGCCAGCCCAGCCCTGCTGCCGAATTCGTCATTCGCTGCTTCTCCCATCCAGCCCGGTCGACCCGGCGCAAGCCGCCGCACCGGTGATCCGCATCGTGCACGTCCACCAGCGGATCACGAGTAAGCCGTGCTTGGCTACCCGCCGCCGCGTCTGCTGTTCGGGCGCCCCTTACGGCTGCCAGCCGGAACCGCGGGATTCCCGGCGCCGTCTCGGCGACGCGGGCCGCGGACCGCGGCGTGGCTGACACCCCGCACTCCGCTCCCCGCCGTGCCGCGGTGCTCAGGAGCGGTGAACGTCACGACTGTGGCAGTGGCAGCACCACCCCGGCTAGCTGCCCGGACTACTTTCGCATCGGTGACTCCGAGCCGAGCCAGGGCAGGACGCGCCTTCGCCAACTCGGCCTCTGCCGATGACCCTTTGATCGCCAGCACCCGGCCACCCGGCCGCAGCAGCCCGAGAGTAAGGCTCGCCAGCTTGTCCAGCGGCGCAACGGCCCGTGCTGTCACAACATCTGCGGCGATCTGGCCCGCGAGATCCTCCGCCCTAGCCCGAACCACTTCGGCATTGGTCAGGCCAAGTTCGGCGACGGTCTCGGTTAGGAACTCCGCCCGCCGGGCGAGTGGCTCCAGCAGCGTGACCCGCGCTTGCGGTGCGAGCAGAGCCAGCACAATGCCAGGCAATCCCGCGCCTGAACCGACATCCACCAGCAGGCAGCGAGTCGGCAGCAGGTGCGCTACCGCCGCGCAGTTCAGCAGGTGCCGATCCCAGACCCGGTCCGCCTCTGCCGGGCCGACAATGCCGCGCTCCACGCCGGTGACCGCCAGGATCGTGGCGTACTTCTCCGCCTGCGGCAGCACATCGCCGAAGACCTCCGCCGCTGTCGGTGGTACGACTAGCCCAGAAACCGCTGGACTCACGCCATCGTGCATCCGGGTCCCCTTCGCCGCCGAACTCTCGGTTCTGCCGTCAGCCGACTGGCAGGATTACCACTCGCCGGTCCGGCTCTTCGCCTTCTGACTCGCTCCGCAACCCCGCCGCAGCGACCGCATCGTGCACGATCTTCCGCTCGAATGGATTCATCGGCCACAGCTTTTTGGGCACACCGGTCCGGCGGACCTCCTCGGCGGCGTCAGTGCCCGCCTCGGCGAGCTCTGTCCGGCGCCGCTGACGGTACCCGCCGATGTCCAGCATCATTCGCGTCCGGTAGCCCGTCCGCTGGTGCACGGCAAGCCTAGTCAGCTCCTGGAGTGCCTCCAGCACTTCGCCGCGCCGCCCGACAAGCTCATCCAGCGTGGCCCCGACCACCGAGACGACTGCGCGATCACCCTCGACGTCCATGTCGATGTCGCCGTCAAGGTCGGCGACATCCAGCAGCCCTTCGATGTAGTCAGCCGCTATCTCGCCCTCGAACTCCAGGTCCGCTACCGAGTGACTGCGCCGTCCGTTTGCCCCGTCTGCAGCAGCGTCACTCCCGGCATCGTCCGCGGCATCGTCATCGCCCTCGTCGTCCAGCAAGCCGCCGTCCTCGTCCAACCTGCCGCCCGCGCGGCCATCCAGGTCTGAACCTGAGTCCATCGTCTGCACCGAGCCCGGCTCGTCGTACTCGTGACTCTCGCCATCGCGGTCCTGCTGGCCAGCATGCTGCCCCGCGACATCGTCCTGCTGGCTCATGCCAGGCTCCTCCTTGATCCCCATCCTGACCGCATCGCCGCGCCGCGCCGCAGGAGCCCTCCCGCCGGGACAGGGCCGTCAGCTCTTGCCCGACCGTTTGCTGCGCGACTGTCGCTGCGTCTGGTGCCTCACGAGCTTAACCTCGGGCGCCTCGGGCTGCGGCTCCGGCTCCGGCTCCGAACGCTTGCCCAGGCGCTTCAGCATGCCCGCCGCCGTCACGCCACCCGCGGTGGCACCGTTGGCGCTTCTGCCGCTGGCGCGGCTGCCGTTCGCGGCTGGCCGGCTCACGCGGCTGCCGTTCTGCTGCGAACCGCTCTGGCCCGGCGCTGTGGCCGGCTTCGGCTTGCTCGCTCCGCCGGTCAGCGACTTCGCCACCCTCCCGGTCAGCGAGTTGCCAGTAGCGGTGCCCGGGGTTGCCCCGCCTTCGGTCGCCATGGCCGGCGGCGTGTACGGGTACCGCCTGCCGAGCAGGAACTGCTGGACAAGCGTCCAGACGTTCGTAGTGACCCAGTACAGCACCAGGCCGAACGGCCAGTACAGACCCGTCAGCGCGAAGAACGGCATGATGTAGGTCATGTACTTCTGCGACGAAGCCATCGGGTTATCGGGCGAGGCCGTCGGCATCATGCCACGCCGCTGGCTCTGGCGGATCGTCAGGAAGGTCGTCAACATGCTGATCGCAACAGCGCCGACGATGACCAGCTTCGAGTGCAGCGGGACATGCGCGGTACCGGTGAACAGCACCTTGTCCGCGATCGACGCACCGAGGATCTTGGCCTGGTTGCCCGCGTGCACCATCGAGGCCGGCAGCCCGTAATTCGGCGTGCCGCGCTTGTACTCCGCGATCGCCTTCAGCACCTCGAACAGCGAGAAGAACAACGGCAGTTGCAGAACGACCGGCAGACAGCCCATCAGCGGGTTGACGCCCGCCTCCTGGTAGAGCTTCATCGTCTCTTGATTCAGCGTCTGCTTGTCGTTTTTGTACTTCTTGCGCAACGCCGCCATCTGCGGCGCCAGCGACGACATGGCCCTGGTGGTATGCATCTGCTTGATGAACAGCGGCACCATGACGAGCCGCATCAGCATGACCAGGATCACAATGGACAGAGCCCAGGTCCAGCCGCTCGTGGCGCCGAAGAGGGGCTTCAGCACGTCGTAAATGTGCGTGAAGATCCAGCCAACTGCCTCATAGAGGTAATTCAGTGGATTCGACAACCTGCTAGCTCCCTTGTGCTCTGCTCATGACGTCCGAGCCCTGACCTCCGAGCTCATAACCAACCGGCCGCTCTGCCGCGGAGTGCTGCACTTCCTCCGAGCCGGGGACAGGATCAAGTCCGCCAGCGTGGAACGGATGGCAGCGGCTCAGCCGGCGCACCGCCAGCCATGAGCCCCGCAGTGCACCGTGTCGCTGCACGGCCTCGAGCGCATAGGCACTGCACGACGGGTAGAACCGGCACCGCGGACCCAGCAGCGGGCTGACGAACCGGCGGTACACGGTTAGCAGCCCCACCAGCAGCCAGCCGGCAGGCGACAGTTCCCTGGCATCCCGCCCAGATTTGCCGCTCACTGGCTCACCACCACACCCTGCCGCCGAAGCAAGGCTCTGATTACCAGGTCGAGGTCGGCGGCAAGATCCGCCTGGCAAGCTGCCGCCGCGCGCGGCGCAGCGCGCACTACAAGCAGGCTACCTCCCGGCAGCGATGGCAGGTACCCGCGGACGAGGTGCCGCAGTCGCCGCCGCACCTTATTGCGCACAACAGCCGGGCCAACTGCCTTGCTCACCACGAAGCCCACCCGCGCGGCCTCCCGGCTCTCGCGCCGGACCAGCAAGTGGCCGGATACCAACGGCCGCCCGGACCGGCTGCCACCGTGGACGGCAACGGCAAAGTCGGAACTCCGTCGCATCCGCGCTATCGCGGGAAGCATGGCGACACGATCGCCCGCCGTCAGCGTCACACGCTGACGCGCGCGCGGCCCTTCCGGCGCCGGGCCGCGAGAATCGCACGACCGGCCCGGGTCCGCATGCGCAGGCGGAACCCGTGTGTCTTCGCGCGGTGGCGGTTGTTCGGCTGAAACGTGCGCTTGCTCACGGGAACTCCAGGTGCGGCGGATCTTGGCTATGGCAATCACAAGTCAACTACAGGCACAGGCGGCAGCTCTGAGAGCGCTCGCGGCGATCGGTGTCTCCCATTGTCAACACCCGTCGGCGGCGAACTCATCCACGAAGCAGGCCCTTCCTGTATCAGGCCATGACTCAGCTGCACCGGGATAAGCCGGACCCGTACAAGCTACGCGTCCCCTGCTGGCCGGTCAAACCGGGTGCCGCTGGAAAAGCAGGTGCCGGCCGACTGCCGGGTTTCCCGAACGGACGGTGAAGCGCAGCCCTAGGCTGTGGATAGTGCGGGCCAAGCGCCGGAGCGCTTATGCCAGTTGCCGCATCCGGGTCCGACCCGCGCGGCTCCGGAAGCTGCCAGGACCGCTGTATTGCAACGTGCACATGCTGTGGAAAAACCTGTTGATCACATGTGGGGGGCTCGGGTGACCGGCCAATGAGCGACGACGACCTCGGGGAAGTATGGGCCCGCTCGCTGGCCGACCTAGCCGACATGCATATCGAGCCGCACCAGCGCGCCTGGCTGCAGCTGACCAGGCCACTCGGGCTCGTCGAGAACACCGCGCTCATCGCGGCGCCCAACGAGTTCGTCAAGGAACAGCTTGAGACGCGGCTGCGCACCCTCATCACCAATGCGCTCTCCAGGGAACTGGCCCGGAGCATCCAGCTTGCCGTCACGGTCGACCCGAGTGCCACCGCCGATCTCGGCCGGCCCGGCGACCGGTTCCGGCCCGCGGATCCAGGCGCCGGCGGGAGCGGACCGCTGCCAGCGGCTGCGGCGGGCATGCGCCAGGAACTTAACGGCGATCCGCCAGCCGACGGCCAGTACCGCAATGGCGCCTCAGACCGGCTGGACTTCGAGCAGGGTCCAACTGACCTTGGCCGGGGTCTTGCCCCGTTCCCGGCCGGGATGGGACCGATAGCCGACGGCCGCGCCGGCACCGGGCCGGACGGCCCCGAACTGGGCCGTGCCGCGCTGGCTCCGCAGGACGACGGCCGGCCACCGGTGAGCGGCCAGCCACCGGGTCAGCAGCCCCTGCCACCGCACCGGCCGCATGGCCCGCAGCGGTCGGCCGGGCCGTCGTCCGCGCCGGGTCAGGCACGGTTGAACCCCAAGTACACATTCGAGACATTCGTCATCGGATCGAGTAACAGGTTCGCGCACGCCGCCGCCGTCGCCGTGGCCGAGGCGCCCGCCAAGGCCTACAACCCGCTGTTCGTCTACGGCGACTCCGGCCTTGGCAAGACGCACTTGCTGCATGCGATCGGGCACTACGCGCAGAGCCTGTACCAGGGGCTGAAAGTCAGGTACGTGAGCTCGGAAGAGTTCACCAACGACTTCATCAACATGATCAGGGACGGCAAGCAGGACGGCTTCCGCCGCCGCTACCGTGATGTCGACGTGCTGCTCGTGGACGACATTCAGTTCCTGGAGAACAAGGAAGGAACCCAGGAGGAGTTCTTCCACACGTTCAACACCCTGCACAACGCCAGCAAGCAGATCGTCATCTCGTCAGACCGTGCGCCCAAGCGCCTGGTTACGCTCGAAGACCGGCTCCGCAGCCGGTTCGAGTGGGGGTTGCAGACCGACGTCCAGCCGCCGGAACTCGAGACGCGGATCGCGATCCTGCGCAAGAAGGCTGTTCAGGACCGCCTGAATGCGCCGTCTGAGGCGCTGGAGTACATCGCATCGAGGATTTCCACGAACATCAGGGAACTCGAGGGCGCGCTCATCCGCGTCACGGCGTTCGCCAGCCTGAACCGCCAGTCCGTCGATTTGCAGCTCGCCGAGTTCGTGCTGAAGGACCTCATCGTCGAGACGCACGGGCCGGACATCACCGCGGCCACGATCATGGGCCAGACCGCCTCTTATTTCGGCCTCTCGATCGACGACCTGTGCGGCACCTCCCGGTCGCGCGTGCTGGTCACCGCCCGGCAGATCGCCATGTACCTGTGTCGTGAGCTCACCGACATGTCGCTGCCAAAGATCGGCCAGCAGTTCGGCGGCCGCGATCACACCACCGTGATGCACGCAGAACGGAAGATCCGCTCGCTGATGGCCGAACGCCGTGCCATCTACAACCAGGTGACCGAGCTCACGAACCGGATCAAGCAGCAAGCGCTGTCCGGGTGAGCATGGCGGCAGGAAGCACGATGTGGCCCACTGCGGCGGCCGTCGCCAGCGCCACTGCGACACGTCGCAGGCCAGCGCTTCCACCTCGGTCTTGGCACCCGACGTGTCCGAGCGACTACGCAAAATACGCGCTGCACACAATGTACGCACACAGGCTGTGGACAAAGCTGTGGATCAGCTTGGGACATCCGGAGGAAAACCCCACCCGTCCGGAGGGTAACGCGCGGGTTACGCGCCAGGGCATGCCCGTCGCCCACAGCAGAACCAGCCAGCCCGCCCGGTTCAGGCACAGCCGGTGTGCACAGCGACAGCGGCCTCTAGCTGGCCGGATCGGCGTTATCCCCGGGATCCACCAAGCCTATGACGACTACCAGTCTGGTAATGGCAGACAGATACAGATCAAAGCAGCCAAGTGTCCGGCCGACCGCCGGGTGCGCAATGAGACACCCGGCCAGATAAGGAGGCTGACAGGTGAAGATCGTCCTTGACCGCGACGTACTCGCCGAGGCAGTCGCATGGACTGCCCGTGCCCTGCCCGCCCGCCCGACCGTCCCCGTGCTGGCAGGCATCCGCATGCAGGCCGCCGACGAACTCGTGCTGTCCAGCTTCGACTACGACGTTTCCGCACAGGCGGCCGTGACCGTCAGCACGGAAGAAGCGGGCAGCGCACTAGTCTCCGGCCGGCTGCTCGCCGAGATCAGCCGGAGCCTTCCGGCTAAGCCAGTGCACATCAACGCCGAGGACGGGCGTGCGGTGGTCACCTGCGGGAGCGCCACCTTCACCCTGCTGACGATGCCGGAGGACGAGTACCCGGCGTTGCCGGAGATGCCGCCCGCGGCGGGCACCATCGGCAGCGACGCGTTCGCGACCGCCGTCAGCCAGTCCGTCACAGCAGCGGGCCGTGACGACACGCTGCCGGCGCTCACCGGCGTCCGGATCGAAATCGACGGCGAAATGCTGACGCTGGTGTCCACTGACCGGTACCGGCTCGCGGTGCGCGAACTGCGCTGGAACCCGGCCAAGCCCGATCTGACCGCCGCCATGCTGGTGCCAGCCAAGGCGCTTGCCGATACCGCACGTGCACTGACCAACAGTGCCCAGGTCTCGATCGCGCTGGCGTTGCCCGGCACCGAGTCCGGCCAGGGTGACGGCATGATCGGATTCGAAGGCGCCGGGCGCCGCACCACGACCCGGTTGCTGGGCGGAGAGTTCCCGCGGTACCAGTCGCTGCTGCCAAAGACCGTCAACGCGGTGGCCGAACTGCCGATCAGCACGCTGTCGGAGTCGGTCAAACGGGTCGCCCTGGTGGCCGAGCGAAACACGCCCGTCCGGCTCGCGTTCAGCGCTGGCCAGCTAATGCTGGAGGCCGGCACCGGGGATGAGGCGCAGGCCGAGGAGGTTATCGAGGCAGACTTCTCCGGCGACGACCTGTCGATCGCCTTCAACCCGCAGTACCTGCTGGACGGCCTGGCCGCGATCGACTCGGACACCGTGCGCATTTCGTTCACCGAGCCCGGCAAGCCGGCTCTGCTTACCGGGAAGCCCGGACCAGACGCCAATCCAGAGTTCCGGTACCTGCTGATGCCGATCCGGCTCGGCGGTTGATCGGTGCTTCCATGATCAGGACGACTTATGCACGCGGTAGCGTGCATAAGTCTCCGGGATCATGACCAACTGAGGCGTTCGTGCACCTGCGCCGGCTCTCGCTGACCGACTTCCGCAGCTACGCCGAAGCCGGCCTGAACCTTGAGCCCGGCATCACGACACTCGTGGGCTCCAACGGCCAGGGCAAGACGAATCTGGTCGAGGCTGCGGCCTACCTGGCCACCTTCGGCAGCCACCGGGTAGCGACGGATGCCCCGCTGATCAGGATCGGTGCTGACCGCGCCATCCTGCGGGCAGTGATCTTCGCGGCAGGCCGCGACAGCCTGCTCGAGGTCGAGATCAACCCCGGCCGGGCCAACCGGGTCAGGCTGAACAAGGCGCCCGCGCGCCCGCGCGACGCACTCGGGGTGTTCCGCTGCGTGCTGTTCGCGCCAGAGGACATAGTGGTCGTAAAGGGTGACCCGGACCAGCGCCGGCGTTACCTCGATGACCTGCTGGTGGCGTTGCGGCCGCGGTATGCGGCCGTTCGCGCCGACTACGAGAGAGTGCTGCGCCAGCGCACGGCCCTGCTGAAATCAGCCAGGGCGAGCGGCACCGTGCCGGCCGGCGCGCTCGAAGTCTGGGACGATCACCTGGTCACCGCGGGCGCGGAGCTGACCGTCGGCCGACTCCGGCTTGTTGAGCAGCTGCGGGACCTGGTGGCCGGCAGCTACAGCGCGGTGTCGGGCAACAATCGCGACACTGGCCTGGAGTACCGGATGTCCGCACAGCAAGCCGGACATCCCCCGGCCGCTCCCCCGGCCGCCGCGGGCGCTCCCGCGGCAGCGGAGCCGGACGCCGGGAAGCTGGCAGGATGCCTGCGGGAAGCGCTCGCTCTGCGGCGGCGGGCTGAACTGGAGCGGGCCGTCTGCCTGGTCGGCCCGCACCGCGACGAGCTGGAGCTCAGCATCGGCGGGCTCCCGGCCCGCGGCTACGCCAGTCATGGCGAGTCCTGGTCGATGGCGCTGGCCCTGAGGCTCGCCGCATACCAGCTGTTGCGGGCCGGCGGCGAAGATCCCGTGCTGCTGCTCGACGACGTGTTCGCCGAGCTGGACAGCGAACGCCGGGAACGGCTCGCCGGGCTGATAGCCGGGGCTGAGCAGGTCCTGATCACCGCCGCCGTCCGTGAGGACGTGCCGGGCGGCCTGACCGGCGCAAGGTTCGGTGTCGCGGAGGGAGAGATCACCAGTGCCTGAGCAGGGAGGCCGCGCGAGCGATCCGGCGAGTGATCCGGTCAGCCTGGCCAGGGCCGCGCTGGCGGCCGCCCGTGCTGCCCGCCGGGGCACCGCGTCAGGGCCCGCGGCTCGCCAGGGTTCGGCTGCTGATCCGGCCCCGACCCTTTCGGAGCGGCAGGCTGGCCCTGGCGCCCAGGCTGGCCCTGGCGGGTCTGGCTCAGGAACGGCCGCTGATGCCGGAACCCGGCATTCGGCTGCCGCGCGCGATGCGTCTGGTCGGCCGGGGTTCGCCGTCCGGCCGGGGTTGGCAGTCCGGCCGGGGTTGGCCGTCCGGCCGGGGTTCGCCGTCCAGCCGCCGCGCAGCGATCCCGAGCCGCTGTCCGCGGCGATCGGCGGCCTCCTGGATGCCGAGGGCTGGACACTGGCCGCCGCGACCGGCTCGGTCTTCGGCCGGTGGGCGCAGATCGTCGGCGGCGATCTGGCGGCGCACACGACGCCCGAGCGGCTTGCCGACGGCGAGCTGACCGTCACGGCGGACTCGACCGCGTGGGCTACCCAGCTCCGCCTGCTGGCTGGCCAGCTCGTCAAGCGCCTGAACGCCGAACTCGGCGACGGGACCGTGCTCCGGGTCAAGGTGAAGGGCCCGATCACGAGCGCCAGGCAGCCCGGTCAGTGGCGGGTCCGCGGTAGCCGCGGTCCGCGTGACACGTACGGCTGAGGCTGACAGCCTGTCCAGGTAAAATGAACAAGCGCACTAGGAACTGACGCCTGGTGGGGGTCGTCGCGTCGGTGCTACGTGTTCGCCTGTTCTAGAGGAGCTTCAGCTTTGTCCTACGACGCACGTTCGATCACGGTCCTGGAAGGCCTGGAAGCCGTCCGTAAGCGGCCGGGAATGTACATCGGATCGACCGGCGAGCGCGGTTTGCACCACCTTGTGCAAGAAGTCGTGGACAACGCCGTCGACGAGGCGCTGGCGGGCTTCGCCGACACGATCGAGGTCACGCTCCTTGCCGATGGCGGCGCCCGGTGCTTCGACAACGGCCGCGGCATCCCGGTCGACATTCACCCGGTCGAGCAGCGCCCGGCCCTGGAGGTTGTCCTCACTACGCTGCACGCCGGCGGAAAGTTCGACAGCCAGTCCTACGCGGTCTCCGGCGGGCTGCACGGAGTCGGCGTCTCGGTCGTCAACGCCCTGTCCAAGCGGCTGGATGTCGAGGTCTGCAAGGACGGCTACGTCTGGCGCCAGTCCTACGAAGGCAGCGTGCCGACAGCGCCGCTGCTCCAAGGGGAGCAGACCGCCAAGACCGGGACGGTCATCACCTTCTGGCCCGACGATGGCATCTTCGAGACGACGGAATGGTCATTCGAGACGCTGTCGCGCCGGCTCCAGGAGATGGCATTCCTCAACCGCGGCCTGTCGATCACGCTGAGCGACGAGCGGCCCGAGCACATCAACGGCGAGCCGCACGTCGTCAACTTCCGCTACGAGGGTGGCCTGTCGGACTTCGTCCGCTACCTCAACGCGACTAAGGACCCGGTGCATGCTTCCGTCATCGAGTTCGGGGACGAGGCCGAGGGCATCTCGGCCGAGGTCGCGATGCAGTGGACTCAGTCCTACTCCGAGTCCGTGCACACCTTCGCCAACACCATCAACACCGCCGAGGGCGGCACGCACGAGGAAGGCTTCCGGGCGGCACTGACCTCGATCGTCAATAAGTACGCCAGGGACCAGAACTACCTCCGCGAGAAGGACGACAACCTGCAGGGTGAGGACATCCGCGAGGGCCTCACCGCGATCATCCACGTCAAGCTGTCCGAGCCGCAGTTCGAAGGCCAGACCAAGCAGAAGCTGGGCAACACGGCCGCCCGGTCGTTCGTCCAGCGGATCTGCAACGATCAGCTCAAGGACTGGTTCGAGCGCAATCCTGGCGAGGCCAAGAGCATCGTCATGAAGGCGATCCAGGCGTCTCGGGCCAGGGTCGCCGCGCGCCAGGCCAGGGACCTGACCCGCAAGAGCGCGATGGGCAGCTCCGGGCTGCCGGGCAAGCTCGCGGATTGCCAGTCTGGCGACCCGTCGATCTGCGAGATCTACGTCGTCGAAGGCGACTCGGCCGGCGGTTCCGCCAAGGGCGGCCGCGATTCGAAGTTCCAGGCGATCCTGCCGATCCGGGGCAAGATCCTAAACGTCGAGAAGGCGCGGATCGACCGGGTGCTGAAGAACAACGAGGTCCAGTCGATGATCACGGCGCTCGGCACCGGGATCCACGAAGAGTTCGACATCGCCAAGCTGCGCTACAACCACATCATCCTGATGGCCGACGCCGACGTCGACGGTCAGCACATCACGACGTTGCTGCTGACATTGCTGTTCCGCTTCATGAAGCCGCTGATCGAGGCCGGTCACGTGTACCTGGCGCAGCCGCCGCTCTACAAGATCAAGTGGGACGGCCGCGTTCCGCCCGGCTACGCCTACTCCGACAAGGAGCGCGATGCCGTGATCGAGGCCGGTATCGCCGACGGGCGCAGGGACCCGCGGACCCGCGACGGCGTGCAGCGGTTCAAGGGCCTTGGCGAGATGAACGCGACCGAGTTGTGGGACACCACGATGGACCCGGCCAAGCGCGTGCTGAAGCAGGTCACCGTCGACGACGCGGCGCAGGCAGATGAGCTATTCAGCGTGCTGATGGGCGAGGACGTCGAAGCGCGCCGCGCGTTCATCCAGCGCAACGCGAAGGACGTCAAGTTCCTCGACATCTAGCCGGGAACGGGCGGTCCGGCGCTGGTCGCCCGAGGCCAGCGCAGCAGTTGACAGGAAGGCCAGCGCAGCAGTTGACGGGAAGGAAAGCAGCAAGTGCCTGACGTGACCACACCCGAGGCGCCGTCGGAGGGCCAGGGCCGTACCGAGCCCGTTGACATTCAGGTCGAGATGCAGCGCAGCTTCCTCGACTATGCGATGTCGGTCATCGTCGGCCGGGCGCTGCCGGATGTCAGGGACGGCCTCAAGCCGGTGCACGTCCGGATCCTGTACGCGATGTACGACGGCATGTACCGGCCGGATCGCGGCTACAACAAGTGCGCTCGCGTCGTCGGCGACGTGATGGGCAACTACCACCCGCACGGTGACTCGGCCATCTACGACACCCTGGTCCGCATGGCCCAGGACTGGGCCATGCGGATGCCGCTGATTGACCGGCAGGGCAACTTTGGCTCGCCCGGCAACGACCCGCCCGCCGCGATGCGCTACACCGAGTGCCGGCTCAGCCCGCTGGCCATGGAGATGCTGCGGGACATCGACAAGGAAACCGTCGACTTCCGGCCGAACTATGACGGGCGTTCCCAAGAGCCGGTCGTGCTGCCCGCCCGTTTCCCCAACTTGCTGGTGAACGGCTCTGAGGGGATCGCGGTGGCAATGGCTACCAAGATCCCGCCGCACAACCTGCGCGAGGTTGCCGAGGGCGCGCAGTGGTGCCTGCAGAACTTCGGCGCCAGCGACGAGGAACTGCTGGCCGCGCTGCTCGAGCGGATCAACGGCCCGGACTTCCCGACGGCGGCGCAGATCGTCGGCAGGCGCGGTATCCAGGACGCCTACCGCACCGGGCGCGGCTCGATCACGATGCGCGCCGTTGTCGAGGTCGAGGAGGACAGCAGGGGCCGGGCCTGCCTGGTCGCGACTCAGCTGCCGTTCCAGGTGAACCCGGACAGCCTGATCGAGAAGATCGCCGAGCTGGCCACCGACGGCCGGATTCCAGGTATCGCGAACGTCCAGGACGAGAGCAGCGCCCGGGCGGGCCGCCGCATCGTGATCGTGCTCAAGCGCGACGCGGTAGCCAAGGTCGTGCTGAACAACCTGTACAAGCACACACAGCTGCAGGACACGTTCGGCGCGAACATGGTGGCGCTGGTCGACGGCGTGCCGCGCACGCTGCGGCTTGACCAGATGATCAGGCACTGGGTTAACCACCAGATCGAGGTCATCGTCCGGCGGACCCGCTTCCAGCTGCGCAAGGCGCAGGACCGGATGCACATCGTCAGCGCGCTGCTCAAGGCGATTGACCAGATCGATGCGGTTATCGCGCTGATCAGGGCCAGCGAGTCCGCGAATGCGGCCCGCCAGGGCCTGATGGATCTGCTGGAGATCGACGAGATCCAGGCGGTTGCCATCCTCGACATGCAGTTGCGCAGGCTCGCCGCACTGGAGCGGCAGGCGCTGATCGAGGAGTACGAGCAGCTTCTGGCCGAGATCGAGGAGTACGAGGCGATCCTGGCCTCGCCGGAGCGGCAGCGGGAGGTGGTGAGCACCGAACTCGCCGAGATCACCGAGAAGTTCGGTGACGACCGGCGGACCGAGATCATCGCGTACGACGGCGACATGTCCATGGAGGACCTGATCGCCGAGGAGGACGTGGTCGTCACGATCACCCGCGGCGGCTACGCCAAGCGGACTAAGACCGACCTCTACCGGGCGCAGCGGCGCGGTGGCAAGGGCGTTCGCGGCGCGCAGTTGCGCACCGACGACATCGTGGACCACTTCTTCGTCACGACCACCCATCACTGGATCTTGTTCTTCACGAACAAGGGCCGGGTGTACCGGGCGAAAGCGTACGAGCTGCCCGAGGCGGCCAGGGATGCGCGCGGCCAGCACGTGGCCAACCTCCTGGCGTTCCAGCCGGACGAGCACATCGCCGAAGTGCTTGCGCTGCGGGATTATGCGGTGGCGCCTTACCTCGTGCTGGCGACGTCATCGGGGCTGGTGAAGAAGTCCAGGCTGAGCGACTTCGACTCGCCGCGGTCGGGCGGGCTCATCGCGATCAACCTCCGCGAGGACGACGAGGTCATCGCTGCCCGCCTGGTGTCCGCCGACCAGGATCTGCTGCTGGTGAGCAGGCACGCCCAGGCGATCAGGTTCCGTGCCTCCGATGAGGCGCTGCGCCCGATGGGCCGGGCTACCTCCGGCGTCATCGGGATGCGGTTCACCGACGGCGACAAGCTGCTGGGCATGTACGTGGTGCGCGAGGGTGCCGACGTCCTGGTCGCCACCGGTGGCGGTTACGCCAAGCGGACTCCCGCTGACCAGTACCCGGTCAAGGGCCGGGGCGGTCTTGGAGTCGTCACCGCGCGGATTGTCGAAGCCAGGGGCGAGCTGATCGGCGCGCTGATGGTGCATCCCGACGACGAGGTATACGCGATCACCTCGGTCGGCGGCGTCATCAGGACGTCGGCCGCGGAAATCAAGATTTCTGGCCGTCAGACCATGGGCGTTCGGCTGGTCAACCTCCGCGAGGGCCAGAGCCTGGTGGCCATAGCGAGGAACGCCGAGGCAACCGCGACCGTGGCCGTTGAGGCAAGCGACGCGAACGGCGACGGTGGTCCCGGTGAGCTGGCGGGCCTGGACGTGGACCTGGACGTGGACCACCTGGACGTGGACCTGGACGTGGACCCGGACTCGGACGTCGTCGACGGCGCTGTCGAGCCGGACGATTCGGACGCTGAGTAATCAGCGCGGCACCGCTTGCTTTCGGTATGGCTACGGGACCTGCGTATTGCCTGGTAGCTAAGGTAGCCAACCGTGTATCGTGCCGGAAAGAAGCCTAACAATAGGGCCCAGTTTTCGGGGATGGGCGGCTTCGTACGGAAAGCGACCTCAGTGCCACTGCCGCTGATTGCAACGATGCAGGCGGGTAAGGCGTCATAAGGAGTCGTAGAAGAGGTTCTGTCTCAGCCGGATCGAAGCGGCCCGACTGGGGATAACCTCGTGACAAGTGGACGGTGCGGAGGAGGACGGGGTGGACAACCGGGTAGAGGCGCCATCGTGGGCGTCTGGCGAAAGTTCGGGGAGCACGACGCCAGCAGATAGCTCAGAGAGCGCACAGACGCCCGGATCCGCAACCTCGGACGCCCCGGACGGCAGGGCGGTCAGGCCGTCCGCCGCACCCAGGCCGGATGCATCGGGCTGGCAGGTGTCAGCCAGCGCCCGTTCAGCGACTCCCTCTCCCCGCGGGACGGGTGCCGAGCCGTCGCGGTCCTTCTACCCCGCAGAGGCTGCCGGCTACCCCGCAGAGGCTGCCGGCCCGGGTAGCCAGGGCACGGCTCAGACCTCCACGATGGCGGCCGTTACCGGAGCGGCGAGCAGCGCACGGGGCCTGGCTTCGAAGCTAGGTGCGTCGTTCTCCGGCCTGGCCAAGCCGAAGCCCAGCCCGAAGGTTCCGCCACCCGGCCGCCCGGCCGCCCCGGCTGGCGCAGTTGGCGCGGCCGGCGGCCGGCCACCGCAGCAGCCGCCCATTAGCCGCTCGCCGCAGCCCGGCCACCAAACCCGCCGGGCGTTGCTGTCCCTGGAGCGGATCGAGCCGATGTCGGTCATGAAGTTCAGCTTCCTGATCTCCCTGGCCGCCTGGGTCATCATGTTCATTGCCATCGCGGTGATCTATTTCGCGCTCTCGAAGATCGGCGTCTTCGCCAAGCTCGAGCAGACCTGGGGCCTGGTCACGTACAACAAGAGCCAGCCCGCAAATACGCTCACGCGCTGGTTCAGTGCCTCTCGGATACTCGAGTACACGGCACTGGTCTGCACCGTCAACGCGATCCTGTTCACCGCCCTCGCCACGATTGGCGCCGCCCTGTACAACCTGGTCGCGAGCCTGACGGGCGGCATCGAGGTAACGCTAAGGGAATCCGACTGAGCGGCTAGCCCCGCTTGCCGATGACGAAGCTTCGGGTCAGATCAAGTCTTCGCGGTGCCGCGGGCGAGTGCGCGTCGGGATTGGTGCTCCGGATCGCCGGCTCCGGTGGCCGGCCGGCCGGCCCGCTGGGCAGCCAACGCCGGCTCTTGCGAGCCCCGGGGCGTGATCTCGGCGGCAGGGAGCGAGCAGTCGGCTCACTCCCTGGCGGTTTGCCGGGGTTGCCGGGGCGATTTGCCGGTTAAGTCCCCGGCAAACCTGCAGGGAGTCGCCGGGCGGGCGGGCGCGGGTCGAAGGTGGCCGGGCCAGGGATGGGGTCGCAGGCTAAAACCGGCACAGCCAGGGACCTCCACCAGCCTGGGGCCTCCTCGCTGCGCCGCATCCGGTGACCCACCTGGGCGCGGCGCAACCGCGAGCTCTGGCGGTACGAGGTCGCCCGCTACTCCTAGCTTGCGGTAACCTAGCCCGGCGTGCGAGTTTGCTAGTCTCGCTGGCACGCCTGCGGGCCTGTAGCTCAGACGGTTAGAGCGCTTCCCTGATAAGGAAGAGGTCGGAGGTTCAAGTCCTCCCAGGCCCACCCAGGTCAGAGGTCATTTCCGAACATCAACCGAAACTCAAGTTCACGTTTACGTTCGCGCATCTCTGTTCTAACCGGAGAATACTAGCCGCGAAGTAACGCGGTCACCAGCGGAAACATCAGAAGGAAGCGGCGAGTAGTAACTACGGCGCACCTTCACGGCGGTGTGCAAGTTATCGAAAGTCGGCATGAAGTCCTGAGGGCGCCCGAACGCATGAGCGACTAAGCTCGCTGGAGTGTCGAATGATGCTCCATGGGGTCCGCCGATCGTCCGCCTGAACGACTCGACCATCGGGCACCTCCTCGCGTGGGAGATGCACGAAATCGACGGGACCTGGTCGGCCTGGGTGTCATGGGTGCAGGATGCGGCCGGACGGCACATCCATAGGGTCGTGAATGTGGGCGCCGCCACTCTTCGGCCGCTTGAGGGGCCCGAGTCCTATGAGAACGTGCCCCGGCGAGTGCGTGGCCGTGACGGATTAATCCGGCCGTGGTCGGGCGAGGTGTCCTAACACGGCAGCAGCACTTCGAGATCGGCTGTACTGGTGATCTGTATGCCGACCGAGTTGGCTAGCGGAAACGACTTCGGTCCGCCGAAGTTGTCATCGGATCGGCAGTATCGATACCGGGCCGAGTTGCGGGAGCAAAGCGCGGTCGTCCTGGTCGCTGATCTTCGTGTCCAACCCGCGCAGCGTTCGGAGGTCGAACGTGGCTGTCAGCACGGTTCCCTTTGCGCGGCTAGCGTTGGGTGGGGCATGGCGCCCGATGAACTGGCCGGTCATCGTTATCACGTAGACGCGAACGTGCTCGCTCCCTGGGATCCGGCTACCGAACAGCAATTCCAGCGCCTTGGCCTGGGTGGTCGCCACGGCAGCGGCCTCCGTCGGTCGCACCCCCTGGCTGCTGGCGGCAATTCTGGCGGCTAGATCAGTTAGCCGTCCGGTGACTCCGGCGGGAATCGGAAGCTCGCCCCCGACGACCGATCCGCTCATAGTGACATTATCTTTGGTGCGCACGTGGCCCCGGTCATTCCTACTTTCCCTGGGCGGGCCATGCTGGCCCAGCCGG
>DAHVAR010000200.1 GCA_027314515.1 Actinomycetota bacterium | reverse complement strand
CTCGAGCTGTCCGCCGTCGACGATGCTGCGGATACCGCGATCGCGGCCACCCCGAACGCGCGACCAGTAGGAGCCCCGACTTTGATCTACCGACGGTGCGCACCGCAAGGCCCTGCCACCGGGTCGCAGCCGCCTGACGTGCGGGACGGCAGCCTGTTCAAGCACGCCGTTGGCGGGGTCGGTGACGGCCTTGACGGGCGCGGCAGCGGCCTTGCCCCGAGAGCCGGCCGGTACCCCAGGCGGGCGGATGCGGCGGAGCACCAGCGACGGGACAACTAACCGCGACCAGTTCTCCCGCAGGAACGCCGTACATCGCGCGTGGTCACGGTCGGCGGCATTGCACGCCGCGACCAGCGGCCCGGTATCGCACAAGATCATGCTGATGCGGCGCTGTCAGCGTCGTCACGGTCAGCGTAAGTCAGGTACTTATCGTGGTTGCGGCCCAAGTCTGGCGGGCCGTCCAGAGAACCGACGAGCGCGGACAGGTGCTCAGGCAAGGGAGGAGCCTGCTCGTCCTCGCGAGCCTGCCCAGCAGACCGCTCGTCATCACCCACCCAGCTAGTCTAACGGGAAGCCCGGCGCGAGCACTGCCGCCTCGGGTCGTTGTTTCGTCACACAAACATGATCATGAGGCGGCCGCGCCATACCATGTCACGACACGCCGTGATAGTCCCAGCTCAGAACGCCAATGGCGGCTGCCGTACTACGCCTTCTATCAGATGCGAGATGCCAAGCTAGTCCAGGACTGAGCCAGCCACCGTGGCCCGCGACCGGCGGCATGAGAGTGAAACCGAGGCGCCGTCGCAGTCACTTGTGAATGTGCCCGGTGCCAGGATCGTAGGCGGCGTACGGCTGACCGGGAAGGGTGCCCTCGACGCCCAGGGCTACCCGCTTGCCGAGCTCGCGCCCAATGCGGCGAGTTACCTGGCACAGCACGTTCACGGCAGCCTGGCTCTGGAGTTCCTTCGGTTCGACGGCAAAGTCGATGGTCTCGGGACCGAAGAAGTGGAAATTGATGAGTACGCGCGGGACGGGCCTGACGTGCAGGACTACCGCGTGGTTTCTGGCGATCGCCAGAATCTCGTGCACCTCCCTGGGCAGTCGCTGAGACTCGCCGTCTTGTGCGAAGTCATACCACCAGCCGACCGAGCGGATCAGGTTGATGACTGCCTGCCAATCGGCGGCAGTTGTCTCGGAGACGAGCCCTTCGAGCAGCGCGCCCTCGGTTTCGAGCCAGATGGCTGCGTCCTGCGCGCTGAGGTCAGCCATGAGGTCATGCTTCACTTTCCTGTGCCGTGCCGCACGCGTTTTAGGCAGCCACGCTTGTCACTCGCCGGGCACGGTCGTCGGCATGTGCGTGAGTTGCTTCTGGCAGGGCGCTCAGGTCATGCGTTCAGCTACTGGTCTCTCGAGCTGTCCGCCGTCGACGATGCTGCGGATACCGCGATCGCGGCCACCCCGAACGCGCGACCAGTAGGAGCCCCGACTTTGATCTACCGACGGTGCGCACCGCAAGGCCCTGCCACCGGGTCGCAGCCGCCTGACGTG
>DAHVAR010000199.1 GCA_027314515.1 Actinomycetota bacterium | reverse complement strand
GTCGTCGCCGCGCGCGTATTCCCCGGCTACGAAATCGGTGACGCCGGCGTCCGCCAGCGCGCTGATCTGCCCGGCTACCGAATCCTCGGTGCCGACGATCGCGACATCGCCCGGCCCGGCGGCCCCTTCGCGGTCCAGCATCGCCCGGTAGGACGGAAGCTGGCCGTAGATGGCGAACGCCTTGCCCGCACTGGCGCGCGCCCCCGCCGGGTCGTCGGTGACGCACACCGGCAGGATGCAGACCACCCGCGGGCTGCGCCGCCCGGCGCCGGCTGCGGCCTTGGTGATCGACGGGACGATGTAGTCGCGCACCGTGGCCGGCCCGGTCATCCACAGCACCGTGCCGTCGGCGATGCTGCCGGCCAGCTGCAGCATCCGCGGCGCGAGCGCGGCCAGCAGCAACGGCACCTTCCTGCCGGAACGGGGTACTGACAGCCCGATGTGTGCCCGCACTGTCTCGCCGTCGAAGTCGATGTTGTCGCCTGCCAGCAATGGCTGCAGGACCGCGAGGTACTCGCGCATGTGCCGGGCTGGCCGCTCGAAGCTATAGCCGTACATGTCCTGGATGACGATCTGGTGGGACAGCCCGACCCCGAGCGTGAGCCTGCCGCCGACGGCGAGATCGGCGGTGAGTGCCTGCTGCGCGAGTACGGCGGGATGCCGGGGATAGGTCGGGATGACGGCAGTGCCGAGCTCGATGCCCGACACGGCGCTGCCCGCCACGGCGAGCGAGATCAGCGCCTCGAGGCCGAAGATGTTCGACATCCAGGCCGACGCGAAACCGTCATCGGCAGCGGCGCGCAACTGGTCGGTGAGCCTCATCAGGGCGTCCGGGCCGCTGGGTTCCGCTACCGAGATACCGATCCGCATTGCAGGCTCCATCCGGCGGGTAGGGCCCGTTTCGGGCGTGATGGCTCTTTATCGTGACCGGCTGCACCTGATCTTGCCGGCCCGCCGCAGCCAGCGCAAGCCTGAACACGGTAGGTTGGTTCTTTCGGCGGCCGCTCGTGCGGGGACAATAGGGACATGGAATCAGCTTCCCGTCGTCGTGACACCGCAGACCGCGCCGCAGCGGAAGAGCGCGAGCCGGCGGCGGCCAGGGAACGGGCCAGGAAACACCAGCAGGCGGCAGCCCGAGCCCGGTCGAGGGTGGCTGCGCGCGAACGGCAGGCGGTCGAGCGGGCCAGCATCGCACTTCAGCAGAGCATGCTCGATCATGGCGCCGGGCTGCCGGAGAATCGTTACCTGGACCGGGAGGAGAGCTGGCTGCAGTTCAGCCAGCGCGTCCTTGACCTCACCGAAGACCCCAATGTCCCGCTGCTGGAGCGGGTCAGGTTCGCCGCGATTTTCGCCAGCGGACTCGATGAGTTCTTCGGCGTCCGGATCGCCGGGCGGATCAGGCGGATGGCGACCGGGCTGCCCGTCGAGACGGCTTCCGGGCAGTCGCCGGCCCAGATTCTGGGGAAGGCGCTCGAGGTAGCCCGCGAGCTGTCGGTCCGTCACGCGCGCGGCTTCAGCGAGGAGCTGCAGCCGCAGCTGGCTCGGCAGGGCATCGAGATCCTGCGCTGGAAGGAACTGGTCCCGGAGGAGCAGGCGCGGCTCGAACGGCTGTTCAAGGAGCGGATCTACCCGGTGCTCACGCCGCTGGCAGTCGACCCGGCGCATCCGTTCCCGTTCATCTCCGGGCTGTCGCTCAGCCTCGCGCTGATGATCGCGGATCCGAGAACCGGGGCCACCATGTTCGCCAGGGTGAAGGTGCCGCCGCTGCTGCCGCGCTTCCTGACCGCCGCGGCGAACAGGTTCGTGCCCCTGGAGGACGTCATCGCGGCGCACTTGGGCGAGCTGTTCGTCGGCATGGAGATCCTCGAGCACCATGCGTTCCGGGTGACCAGGATCACCGACCTGGAGATCGACGAGGATGTCACCGAGGACCTGCTCAAGTCGCTGGAGCGCGAGCTGATGCGGCGCAGGTTCGAGCCTGCCGTCCGGCTGGAGGTGGAGGAGTCGATCTCCGAGGAGGTGCTCGACAGGCTGGTTACCGAGCTGGACATGGACGACCGCGCGGTCTACCGCCTGCCCGGGCCGCTCGACCTGTCCGGCCTGACGGCGATCGCCGACCTGGACTTCCGCAACCTCAAGTACCCCACCTTCGTGCCCGCCGAGACCGCGCTGGTCAGCGACAGCAGCGTGTTCAGCCAGCTGACCGAGCGCGACGTGCTCGTGCACCACCCGTACGACTCGTTCACCGGCAGCGTGCAGCGCTTCCTGGTGTCCGCGGCGGCCGATCCCAGGGTGCAGGCAATCAAGCAGACGCTGTACCGGACCAGCGGCGACTCCGAGATCGTCGACGCCCTGATCGACGCGGCCGAGGCCGGCAAGCAGGTAGTGGTCGTGGTGGAGATCAAGGCGCGCGGCGACGAGCGAGCCAACATCGGCTGGGTGCGCAAGCTGGAGCAGGCAGGCTGTCATGTCGTCTACGGCATGCTCGGGCTGAAGACGCACTGCAAGCTGGCGCTGGTCGTGCGAGAGGAACCAGACGGCTCCATCCGCCGGTTCTGTCACCTCGGCACCGGCAACTACCATCCCAAGACCGCGCGGTTGTACGAGGACTTCGGCCTGCTGACGGCTGACAGGGCCGTCGGCGAGGACGTCACCGACTTGTTCAACCACCTGACCGGCTACAGCCGCAAGACCGACTACAACCGGCTGCTCGTTGCCCCGGCCGGCATCAGGACTGGCCTGATCGAGCGGATCGACGAGCAGACGAGGCTGCAGCGGGCCGGGCAGCCGGCCAGGATCCAGATGAAGTGCAACGCGATCATCGACGAGGCCACCATCGACGCGCTCTACCGGGCCTCGATGGCCGGCGTTCCGGTTGACTTGTGGATTCGCGGGATCTGCGCGATCAAGCCGGGCGTGCCCGGCCTGTCGGAGACGGTCCGGGTACGCAGCGTGATCGGGCGGTTCCTGGAGCATTCGCGGATTTACGCGTTCGGGACCGGTGCGCAGGAGTCGCCGGGCGAGGTGTGGATGGGCAGCGCCGACTTGATGCACCGCAACCTCGACCGGAGGGTGGAATCGCTGGTCCGGGTGACCGATCCCGGCCAGCGCGCCGAGCTCCGGCAGCTTATCGATCTCGCCATGAGTCCGCGGGTCGCCTCCTGGTGGCTGTCGCCCGACGGAACCTGGACCCGGCACCATCTTGGCGAGTCGGGTGCGCCGCTGACAGACATTCAGGAGCTGCTGATCAGGACCCGGCGGGTCCGGGGCGCCGATGCCTGATCAGCCGGCGGACGGCCTGCCGCGGGACGGCGCTGAGGTGCTGGCGGCTGGGGCGGTGCTGTGGCGCCCCGCCGGGGCCGGCGCCCAGGTAGCGCTGGTGCACCGGCCGAAGTACGACGACTGGAGCTTTCCGAAGGGCAAGCTCGATCCCGGCGAGCATGTCCTGCTGGCCGCAGTGCGCGAGGTGGCCGAGGAGACCGGTCTGCGCGTGACCCTCGGCCGCCGGCTGCCGCCGGTGCGGTATGCGGACAGCGGCGCGCGCAAGCGAGTCGATTACTGGGCGGCGACGGTGGCGGCCGTGGCCGCCCAGTCCGTGCCCTTCGCGGCGAGCCGCGAGATCGATGCGATGGCCTGGCTCGCGGCGAGCCGCGCTGCCGCCCGGCTCAGCTACGAGCGCGATGCGCAGTTGCTCGCGGCCTTCCGGGCCGGGCCGGCCCGCACGGTCCCGCTCATCCTGCTCCGGCATGCCTCCGCCGGGCGGAAGGCAGAGTGGCGCACGGACGACCGCTCTCGGCCCCTCGATGTCCGCGGCCGGAAGGACGCTGCCACGCTGGCCGAACTGCTGAGCTGCTTCGGCAGCAAGGCAGCGAAGGTGGTCAGCTCGCCGGCTGAGCGCTGCCTGGCTACCGTGCGGCCGTATGCGGCTCGGGCGGGTGCCGAGATCGCGACCGAGCCCGCGCTGGAGGTCCGGAAGGGCAGCGCAGCCGATGCCGCTGAGGCCGACGATCGCGAAGCGGCGAAGACCGTGGCGGAACTCGCTGCAGCCAACAGCCCGGTCGTCATCTGCGCCCATCGCGAGAACCTGCCGTTGCTGCTCGAGGCGGCCTGTGCCGAGCTCGGCGCCGGGCACAAGCCCGTCAAGCCGCTGCGCAAGGGCGAGTTCCTGGTGCTCCACCGTGCCAACGGAAAACTGGCTGCCCTCGAGCGATACGGCACCGGCCAGCGCAAACACTGACCGGTCAGGCCGGGCTCGAAGACGTGGCACGGCGGCGCATGATCGTGGCGGCGAAGATTGCCAGGCCGATCGCGACGGCGCCGGCGCCGATGCCGAGCGCGGCCGGGTAGCCCCACTGGCTGGCGGCGAAACCGCCGACTGCCGAGCCGGCCAGGCCGGCTATCCCGCTGGACGCATTGAGCGCACCCTGAGCGTCGCCTTCACTGCCCGGTGCCAGCTGCCCGGTCAGCTCAGGCGATGCGACGCTCAGATACGACCAGGCGAACATGACGCCGGCGAACGCCCCGAGCGGCAGCACGGCAGGCACCTGCCTGGCTGCCGCCAGCACCGCGAGCACCGCGAGAAACACGACCCGCGCGCCGAGCGCCGCCGCCATCGTCACCGCCGCGCCGTGCCGCTGGCTGACCCGCCCCGCGACGACGAACAGCGGCAGGCTGGCGAACACGATGACGGCGAAGGCGAGCGCTGAGGTATGCGGCGCTATCCGGAAGGCGTCGCGGAACAGCACCGGATACAGCGCGAATACGATTGCCGCGCCCGCATAGGCGGCTGCCCACGCCGCCAGCAGCCAGCCGAAGTCGCCCCGGATGCTCGCTCGCAGTCCGCCGATCCAGCGGCGCTGGCGCAGGTGGTGGACGCGGGACGGGCTGGCTGGTCCCCACTCGCCGACGTGGCCGGCGGACGGCAGCCGGTGCTCGGCAGCGGTTGCG
Source organism: Actinomycetota bacterium (assembly GCA_027314515.1). GTDB lineage: Bacteria > Actinomycetota > Actinomycetes > Streptosporangiales > Streptosporangiaceae > JAJYUU01. The sequence goes on along the minus strand of DAHVAR010000199.1, from coordinate 5,901 downwards.
GCCGGGACAGGCGCGGCGACTGTGCTGGCCGCCGGCGCGGCCCTTCGGTAGGGCGGAATCAGCAGCGCCAGCGGTATCGCGGCGGCCGGGACAATGGCCGCCGTCACCAGTGCCGGGCGGGCATTCAGGCCCGATAGCCAGGCCGCCAGCACGAGCATCGCGCCCTGGCCGACGCTCAGCGCCGTCTCCAGCCAGCTCAGCCGCTGGTTCCACGCCGCCTTGGGCTGCCGCTCGACGATGAGCAGGTTGGCGATCGTGACGGCGCCGGCGAACCCGGCGCCGTTGACCAGGGCCAGCAGGAGCTGCTGCCAGGGGCTGGCCAGTGCGAACAACCAGAGCGACAGCGCGCTCGCCGCGGCGCAGACGACGGTCAGCAGCCGGTAGCTGTGGTAACGGTCGGCGAGACTGCCGGCCAGCGGCGCCGCAAAGGCGCCGAGGTTGAATGCGCCCATGACCAGGCCCACGTGACCGACGCCGTACCGGCTCGCGACAATCGGCAGCAGGATCGGCACCAGGCCTACGGCGGAGCCGTTGACCAGTGCGAACGGGGCAAACCACGGCTCAATCAAGTGTGCTGCTGGCGAAGGCAGCGCGTGCTGCGCCACTGGATCCTCCCGGCTAGCGATCCGTGTGGCCCGGGTGCGGGCACATCGGCTGCCAGTCGAGCGTGGTCGGAAGCGAGCCCTCGAGGATGAGCAGCCAGCGTTTGACCTCAGTGCCCGCACCACCGCTATAGCCGCCGAGGCCATCGCTGGCGACGACACGGTGGCAGGCGATGATGACCGGGATCGGATTGGAGCCCATGATCTGGCCGACTGCTCGTGCCGGGAGGGTGGCCTCGCCCGCCGTCAGCCCGGCGGCAGCGGCCAGCGCGCCGTAGGTGGTGGTCTGCCCGTAACGGACCGAGCGATCCAGCACCTGCAGCACCTCGCGCTGTGCCCCGGCCGTGCCGGACCAGTCAACGGGCAGGTCAAAGGCAGTGCGCTGACCGCAGAAGTACTCCGTCAGCTGCTGCCGGGCCGCCTTCGCGAGCTTGAGGCCAGCCAGGTCGTCGGGCAGCTTGCCCGCCGGCCTGCCGTAGCGGACCTGCGCGACGCCGTCAGCGCTGGCCCCGACTGCGACCGGGCCGACGGGGGTGGCGAGCCATGCCCAGGAGAGCGCTGCCATCACAGCATTCTGCCGGTGCCGTTCGGGCGCCCGCCAGCGGCACTGCCGGAACCGTGGCCGGAAATGTGACGACAGCCAGCTTCACCTGAGTCTGCACGCTGTCGGCCATGCCGAACTGGCCGGTTGCGGGCGGCGGCGTTGATCGCCGCGACCTGGCGCTGCCCGGCACAACGCGACCTGTCGCCCGCCTGGTCACGATCCCTTGCTGCCGTCGACACGCTCACGCAGCAGGTCGGCATGACCTGCGTGGCGGGCATATTCCTCGATCATGTGCACGTAGACCCAGCGCAGGCTGATCTGCCGGCCAACGCGGGTATGCAGGAATGTCTCGTCAAGATCGTGACCGGCTGTGGCGGCCCGGCATAGCTCGATCTCGCTGACGAGGGCCGCATAATCCGCCTCGGCGGTGGCCGGCGTCGCGTCGTCGAAATCGGGGTCTTGACCGTCGCGATCGTACAGGCGCGGGACTTCCTCGCCGCCGAACCTGATCCGGAACCAGCTCCGCTCGACGTCTGTCATGTGCCGGATTAGGCCCAGCAGCGACAGGTTCGATGGCGGGACAGCCCGCTCGGCAAGCTGCTCGGCGGTGAGCCCCGCGCACTTGTGCAGCAAGGTAGCGCGGTACCAGTCAAGAAACTCTTCGAGCGTGGTCCGCTCGTCGGCAGTGAAATGCTCGTCGGCGCGGTTGATGTCCGGTACAGCCAGGCCATGAGGCCATCATGCCGGGGGAGTTCCGGCCCGCCGGAGCCACCGGCCGTCACCGGGACGGGCGGTGATCTCGCCGTCGGCGAGCACCACCTGGCCGCGCCGCAGCACGAGCCTCGGCCAGCCCCGCACCGTCCAGCCGTCGTACACCGAATAGCCCGCCAGGGACTGCATTCGCGCGCCGTCAACCGTGCGCTGGTGCCCAGGGTCCCACAGCGCGATGTCTGCGTCGGCGCCGGCCGCGATGACGCCCTTGCGCGGGTACAGGCCGAAGATCCGCGCCGCGTTCGCGGAGGTCAGCTCCACGAACCGGTCCAGCGAGATCCGCCCTGCCGCCACGCCCTCGGAGTACAGCATGGGCATCAGCGTCTCCAGGTCAGCGACCCCCTGCCGGGCAGTCACCACGTCCAGCGCCGGATCGAGCTTGTCCGCCAGCGTCCACGGCGCGTGGTCGCTGCAGACTGTGTCGACGTCGCCCGCGGCCAGCCCCGCCCACAGCGCCTCGCGGTCGGACGCTTCCCGCAGCGGGGGAGCGCCGGTGTACTTCGCCGCGTCCGGCTCGGCGAAGCGCTCCTTCGTGAGGTGCAGGTACAGCGGCCGGGTCTCGACGTAGACCGGCAGCCCGGCGGCCCGGGCCCGGCGGCAACGGTCCAGCGCGGCGGCGGACGACAGGTGCACGATGTAGACGGCAGCGCCGGTACGGCGGGCGATGCCGATGGCCGTCTCCACCGCGGCCGCCTCGGCAGCGACCGGGCGGGCATCGGCGAAGTTCGCGATCGCGCCGCGGCCGGCGGCGACGAGCTCGTGGCCCGCGGCCTCCAGCAGCGCGCCGTCCTCGCAGTGCAGCAGCATCACCGCCCCGGCATCCTTCGCGGCGCTGGCCGCCGAGAGCAGGGCCGGCTCGTCGGCTGACAGGCCCGGATCGGACAGGAAGATCTTGATGCTCGCGTGCCCGGCTCCGGCGAGGTCGGCGATCGCGCCGTCCGGCAGCGCGGCGGGCTCGTACAGGACCGGATGAAGGAACCAGTCGACCGCCGCCTCCGCCGCGGCGCCCGCCATCTCCCGGCTGATCGCGGCACGGGGGCTTTCCTCGGTGCCATCGGGCTGCGGCGCCGGGAAGGTCATGTTGCCGATCGTCGTGATGCCGCCGGCGATCGCGGCCCGCGACCCGGACCAGAAATCATCGACCCAGACCTTCGACTCGAACAGGCTGGCCAGGCCTTGATGCACGAGGTGCGTGTGCGCGTCGATCCCGGCGGGAATCGCGAGCAGCCCGCTGGCCGCGATCTCCTCCGCCCCGGTCATGGTGCCGCCGATCTGCGCGATCCGGCCGCCGTCGATCCCGATGTCCGTGGTTTCGCGGTGCCCGGGCGTGGCAACATCCGGCCCGCGGATGACAAGGTCAAAAGCCACGGCAGCATTGTGCCCTTACCGGGCCGGCGGCGCGACCGCAGCGACAAGTAAAGCCGCGTCACCCCGCGCGGCCTGATCGACAGCATGATCGCCGCCGTTGCATGGCGCCGCGGAGCGACCGTGCCGGCCCGCGACGCTGACCTCGACCGCGTGGCCCGCGTGATCGGAGTCGAACTGGCCCCGCTTCTCTTCGCGCCCAGCCACGACAACTACCTGCATGCCCACGGCTTGTACCGTGCGGTAACCGCGCATCGGGCCGTCGGCAACCCGCGCTTGCAGTTTGGCGCCATGCCTAGCGTGCAGATCAAGGACGTCCCGGAACACACCCACGCGGTGTTGCGCCAGCGGGCGTCCGCCGCCCACCAGTCCCTCCAGGAATACCTGCGCGCCCGGCTGATCGAGGAAGCCAGCCAGCCGACCCTGGAGGAAGTCCTTGACCGGGCCGGCGGCCGCTCCGGCGGTCATGTCCCGCTGAAGAAGGCAGTAACGACGCTGCGCGCCGACCGTGATCGTCGTTGACGCCAGCGTCCTGGCCGTTGCCCTCGCCGACGACGGCCCAGACGGCGATCACGCACGGGCCCGCCTGCGCGGGGAGCAGCTGACGGCGCCCGGCCTGGCCGACCTCCAAGTCGCCTCGGTGTGGCGGCGGCAGATCCGCGATGGTGGCATCGACGCCCGCCGGGCCGCGCTGGCCCTGGCTGACCTGGCCGCGCTTCCGCTGCACAGGGCTGCCCATCAGCCACTGCTTGCCCGATGCTGGGAACTTCGCGGCAACCTGACGATCTACGACGCTAGTTACGTCGCCCTTGCTGAGGCGCTGGAGGTGACCTTGCTTACTGGCGACGGGAGACTGGCACGATCCGCCGGCCCACGGTGCCCCATCGAAGTACTGCGCACAGCACCCTGAGTCCCCCGAATCTCGCTTCCGCCTCTGCCGCGCAGCGGATGTCGGTTCGTGGTCGTACTAGCCGGTAGCGAGCCGTTCGAGCGGCTGGCTTGTTATTCGGGCGATGATCTCGAAGTCCTTGTCGACGTGCAGGACGGTCAGTCCGGCCAGCTCAGCCGTCGCCGCGATGATGAGGTCAGGGATCGACGGCGCTCGGTGCTGGCCGTGATCGGCAAGAAGCGCGAGGACCTCTACCGCGCGGTCTTCAATAGCCGGGGTCTGGTATTCGGCCGGCATGGCGGACAGGGGCGGCTGCCGGAAGCCGGCCCGCAGGTCGGTGCCGGACCGGGCCGAGTAGCCGACCTCCAGCCGGGTGACCGTGGCGATCCGGACCAGGCCGCGCTGGATCCGGCCCGCCCATTCTGCGGCGTCCGGGGAACTGCCCAGCCGGACCAGGGCGGACTTGTCGATCAGCCAGTCGGTCACTGCCAGGCCTGCGACATGACAGCCGGGTCGGCCAGATCCCCGAAGACGTCAGCGAAGCGCGTCAGGTCACGCGTGGTCACGGCGCTGACGGCGGCGGCCGCGTCCTGGGCGAGCCGGCGCCGTACATATTCGCTGCGCGACAGCCCCAGACGGCTAGCGCGGGCGTCTACGGCGGCGACGACGTCGTCGGGTACATCTCGGATCAGCATGTCAGTCATACGCCCTCCCGTGATATCCCATGATAGCGTGCGGCCCGGTGCCTCAGCCCGGCCGCGAGCCGCGCCAGGACGACGCCGCGGCCATCCCAGCTCCAACCTGGCCTGGGAGCCGAGAGAGTCGTTCGGCGCAGTGACAAGCTATCTCGCCGCAGCCGGGTAACAACGAAGCAGTCTGCGGGCCTGGTGCGATCGCAGCCAGGGTTGCAGGGCCAGGCGCTGGGCGGCCACGCGCCCCGGTTACATGCGGCCGACGACGTGCGGTCGGCGATGATCGTGTCGGCAGTCCCCGGCCCGCCGGTGCCATGGCCCGCCGCGGACCTTTGCGCGCTGCCGGACACCGATCGCCTGACCGAACAGGGTCTGCGCCGCGAGGCCGGAGTGCTGCTGCGCCAGTTTCACTGGACGTGTGGCTGGCCGGCCTAGCGCGGCGCTGGCCCAACATGAGCGCTCCACGCATGCCAGCCAGACAACCGCTCATGGCTGCGGACCGTGTGGGTGGTGCCTATGCCCTAACGCCGAGTTTTGCAGCTGGCGTTCGGTCGCTGACCGACCATCCGGCCGGCGATTCTCACGGACTACCGAGCAGGGACGCAGCCGGGCCGCACGTTCGTGCATCGCCCGCACCGCGCGTGCTCGCCCGCTCGCCCGCTCGTGCCGCGGGTCGCTGCTGGGGTCGCGCCCGTGCGCGTCGGTCGTACCTGGTTCGATGGGAGGAGCACTACCGCCATGGATAGCGGCAGTGCCGCTGCGCGGAGGAGGGGCTTGAGGTGAGGGTGTGCGTGCCGGTTACCGCCGATGGCGAGGTCGATCCCCGGTGGGGAAGGGCCGAGCGCGTCGCGGTGGCCGACGTGGCCGAGGGCGAGATCCACGGCTGGCAGGAGTTCACCGTCGGCTGGGGAACGCTGCATGATCAGGGAACCGAGGGAGCTCATCACGCCCGCGTGGCGCGGTTCCTGCGCGAGAACCAGGTTCAGGCGATCGCCGTCAGCCACGTCGGCCCGGGCATGCAGCGCATGCTTGACTCGA
>DAHVAR010000198.1 GCA_027314515.1 Actinomycetota bacterium | reverse complement strand
ACGGCGCCGTTGCCGGCCGGCTGGTCGGCCATGTTCACCCGGCTGCAGCTGCGGCCGGGCAGCAGGGTCCTGGTGCTGCCAATAGCCCGCACCGGGGTGACGCTGGCACTGCGATGGTCGGCGACCAGCGGGGAGCCGTCGTCGATGATCGGCGGGTATTTCCTCGGGCCCGGCGCCGGCGGCAAGGCGCACCTCGACGGCCGGATGCCGACCCGCAAGGTCGCATACCTGAACCTGCTCTGGGCGCAGGGCGTGCCGCCCGGCAGTCCCTTCGCCCACACCGCCGCCGCTGCCCGTGGCGACTGGACGCGCAACGAGCGGCAGGGGGCGGCACCGCTAGAGCACCACTGGCCGGTGATGCGCGCCAGGGCGGCGCTGGCCCAGCTTGCCGCCTGGCAGCCGCAGGCGGTGGTCGCCGACGCTACGGTGAGTTCCCCGCTTGGCGAGTACCTGGCCAAGATACTGGGCCCGCCGACGGTCACGGTTGACGGCCTCATTGGCTGGCGGCATCCGCTAGCCGTCCGCTACGCCGCCGCTCGGAGTCCTTAATTGGAGCCTGCTTCCTGGCGACTTGACTTGCGGACTTTACTTACCCGATGCCATACCTTGATATGAAAAGCCCCTCATTGCACACTTGTGGGGCCAAGAGGGCATGAGTTCTCTTGCGCTAGGTCATGATCTTTGTGCATGGCCAGGACGGGGGTTGGCTGGCGTCTGACACACGAAGACGTTGGGACGGCGGTGCGCCCCAACGGCTGATGTCGCACGTCGCCCGAACAGCCAAGGAAGTGAAACGTGAGAACAGGTCGCAGCTTATCGCGCCGCTGGCGACTGGTCGGCTCGGTGGTGTCCCCGGCAATCCTCGCTGCGGCCGTGCTGCTCCCTACCGACGGTGCCTTTGCTTCGAGCGGTGCAGCGCCGTTGCAGCCTGCTGCTGGTCAGTATGTTCCTGTGACACCTGTGCAGGCGATGGACACGCAGGACGGGACCGGCGGTGTGCCGCTGGCGCCGCTGGCAGCTAATTCTTCGGTGTCATTCCCGGTAGCTGGGATCGGGCAGGTTCCGGCTACCGGGGTTTCTGACGTGTACGTGGTGCTGACCGCGATCGGGCCGACAGCTAGCGGCTGTTTGGACGATTTCGATCCCGACGCGGGTGATAGCGGGCTCTGCTCGGCGACCTTCGACGCCGGTAGCAACGTGACCGACAGCGATGTCGTACAGGTGTCTGATTCCGGGGAAATCTCCTTGTCGAACATCAGCAGCGGCACGGTAGACGCTGCAGTGACAGTCATCGGCTACTTCACCGACGGAAGCCAGGCAACCGCCGGGGAGACGTACGTGCCGTTGCCCGCGGATCAAATCGTGGATACCTCGGCCGGGCAAGGCGCACCCAAGGCCCAGATCCCCGCCAACGGGACGCTGACCGTACAGGTGAGCGGCCTGGACGGCGTCCCGTCGGACGCGGCCGGGGCGGTGATGTATATCGGCGCGATTAACTCCGCCGCCACCGGGGATGTGTCGGCCTACCCGGCCGGCGGTACCGCGTCCAGCCTGTCTCTGCTCAGCTACGTACCGGGCCGGGCCGTGCACGACCTGTATTTCGGGGCGTTGTCATCCACCGGCGCAGATCACTTTGTGGAATCATGGCTCAGGCCCTGTCGACTTGAAAGTCGCGATTCAGGGATACTTGGTCAGTCCGGCCAGCCCCGAGGCTGGCTCGACCTATCAGGACGTCGCGCAGTACCAACTAGCCGATACGAGCAATGGCACAGGAGGGGTTCCAGAAACGCCGCTTGAGCCCGGAGCCTCGATCACTTTTGCCGCGACCGGGGTCGACAACATCCCGCAGACAGGCGTGAGCGCAGTCGCTGAAACAGTCGTCGGAATGAATCCGACCGGCACCGGGTATCTGTCGGAGTACCCGGCAGGCACCGCGGACCCAGGGCAGCCGCTCGTCGCCTTTTACGCGGGCGCAAACCAGGGCAGCGGGCTGACTGCCTCCTCGGTTGGCCCGACAGGGCAGCAAACTATCACGAATCACAGCCAGGGAACGGTCGATGTCGCAGTCACCGTCCGCGGCTTCTTCTTGGCGCCCATCGCGCCGGTTGGGCCGACCGGGGTTACAGTGACAGTTTCAGGCTCGTCGGCAACCGTCAGCTGGACGCCTCCGGCGATCGACGGTGGAGCGCCGATCACCGGATACACGGTGACCGCGTCACCGGACAACGCGACGGTAGCCGTATCCGGCACTACCACCCAAGCCGCCTTTAACGGCCTAGCGAACGCGGCGGCGGACTCCTTCTTCGTCACGGCTAGCAACGCGGCAGGGACGAGCGAATCCGCCGGATGGTCACCAGCGAATGTTATCTCCGGCACCGTGCTGTCTCCCGCGGGCCAGCCGGTCAGCGGCGCGACCGTCGACATATACACCGCGGATGTACCCGGCGCGGTGACGGCGCCCGGCCTCCCCGTCCCGGAATCCACCGACTGGACTTCTGCTGCTATCGGCACAGCTACCACCGATGCCAGCGGGATTTGGACTTACACGGTGCCGCCGTACTCGGCGCTGCCCGCGGATGCGCAGGCGGCAGCCGACGACAACGGGGGTTACCTCAATATGGATGCCTCGGTGATTGCGACCGCTACCGCAGCGGACGGCACCGCGTATAACGTCGGAGCTGACGCGTTCCGGTCCGCGTTTGTGGGCAGCAGCACGCAGCCGTCCGGCCCGGTGGCAGTGGATTCACCCGCTGGCGCTATCCCTTCGATGACGGTTACCCCTGACCAGGCCGACTTGTCAGCCGAAGACACTACCGCGGCGGAACAGAGCGCCCCGACCAACAGCCTGAACCCGAACCTGATGGACGCGAGCGGCAACTTTATCGGAGACCAGGCGAACGCGAACGCCAGCGCACCCACCGACGCATACGGCTACCAGAACATAGCCGGGTCTGTCGCAAACGATGGCTATAACCCGTACATTGCCGCCGACGGGACCGACCTGAGCCAGGCTCCGGTGTCGGGCACCAAGCCCTGCCCACCTCCATGCGACCCCACCATCTGCGGAGACGTCTTCCGCAGGGTCAGCCACGCCTGGTACAAGGCTTATTCGTACACGACTATCGGTGAGTACCATATCTACTGGGACGGGACCGGCGACTTCAGTTATACGCAGGGCGCCACCTCCGAGGTGGGCGTGGACGTCAGCGCAAATGCCCAGTTCTTCAAGTTCGATTTCTACATTAAATATCATGAGAACCAGGGCAGCGAGTCCGGCGTGTCTGGCGTTCCCGCCGCCGATGCCCGTCATGTGGCGATCTCACTCAAATACTACGAAGTGAAAGCCAGGTGGGCCTGGGTCACCCCTAGCGGGACTGTCGAGAAGGTCTGCAAGACGCGGTGGTTCATCCAGGAAGGCGGACTTTACAATCCTGGCAATGGTTGGGCATACATCAGGTGGGACGGAAAATCTATTCTCTACCAGGACGGCCAGAACGGCTTCAACAAAGATCCGAACAGCTATCGGTACATGAATAAATATGGTAGTTACGGTTTCCTATGCACCGATCGTGGTCGGGGTCAGACCTATGGCATCGCAGCAACCATCGGCGGAGTTGGAATACAGGCCGAGACGGACCACTCTTCTGACACTCAGCAATGCGATTATTGGGGTGGCGGAAAACGTACAGATCCTATTACTCACAAGAAAAATAGCCACTGGCATTATGCATGGGGCAGCAATGAACCCGCCGGTAACTCGCCCAAGATTTTCTATAATTGGTGAGACGCCTGGTGCCGCGAAGAATTCTGGCCGCTACGTGCGGCGCGGTGCTCGCGTGCGTGGCAGTGCTGGGCTGCTCATCGGGTTCCGAGCAGCCCAGCACTAGGGCAATCTTTACGGTGCCTACCCAATTTTCACAGGGGATCCGCGCTACGACCGTTGACGTTGTTGACATGGGCGTGCCGTTCGGGCTGTACAACCGCAGCGCCCATACTGCGCAGCTGCGCAGTGTCACCATCGTCGGGCTTCCACGATCTGCGCGCCTGGACAGCATACTGGCCTACGTTCCTGCTCACGGAGCGGTAGCGCTGGCTCACGGAGACTACCTGAAGTATTGCAGGAAAGTTGACAAGTTCTACCCGGTAACAGACGTGGTAGCCCCGGCGCACTCCGCCTCGAGGTGGAACGTTATTATCGCCGTTACTTTTACTAAGCCGGGCCTCTATAAAATTGCGCACATCAAGTTGGTTTACCAGTCAAATGGAAACCTCTATTGGCAATATGACAATCTGAATACGATCATCACTGTAAAGTCAGCATCCGCGACCAGCAAGCCGCTATTCGACGGATGCCCATGAGATTTCTTTTATGCACAAGTGCGGCAGTGCCGGCTCGGTTGTCGCGGCTGGGCCCGCCGACGGTCACGGTTGACGGCCTCATTGGCTGGCGGCATCCGCTAGCCGTCCGCTGAGCCGGCTGGCTATCGAGCCCATGCGCTCGATCAGTTCCGGCGGCTCGAGCACGGTGAATGGCAAATCCGTCATCGCGATGTGCCATGCGATGGCGTCGAGCGAATCCGAGCCGCTGGTGAGCAGGCAACTGGCCGGCCCGGTCGGCTCGAGCACGCCGGCAGTCGGCGAGATCCGCCCGGCCACCGCCTCGCCAGGCGCATGCACCAGGATCCGGGCGTGGTACCGGTACGGCCCGGTGGTGATAGCACGGGCCACGAACCTGGCCGCGTCCGGCGGATCCTGAGGCACGAACCGGATGCCAGTCGATCGCGGGTCTTCGATCCGGTCTGCCCTGAAGGTCCGCCACCCGGCCCGGTTCAGATCCCTGGCAACCAGGTACCAGCGATAGCCGGCCTGCACGAGGCGGTGCGGCTCGGCCCGCCGTGCGGTCAGCACACCCTCGCGGCTGCGGTAGCTGAACTCGATCACCTCCCGCCTGCGGCAGGCGCGCGCGATGACGACGAGCGCCTCGGCGCTGACGGTTGGCCCTGGCCCGGTGAGCGGGACGGTCGCCTGGCTGCTCGCGTCGGCCCGCTCCCTGAGGCGGGCGGGCAGCACCTGCTCAAGTTTCGCCAGCGTGCGGACGGATGCTTCGCCGACCCCGGTCACCGAGTGCGTCGCGGCGGAGCGGAGGCTGAGCGCGACCGCCACCGCCTCCTCGTCGTCAAGCAGCAGCGGCGGCAGCGCGGCACCGGCCCCGAGCCGGTAGCCGCCGGCCACTCCCGGCGTGGCATGCACGGGGTAGCCCAGGCTGCGTAGCTTGGCGATGTCCCGCCGCAGCGTTCGCGGCGTGATCTCAGGCCGCGTGTCCGCGTACAGCCGCGCGGCCAGGTTCGCGCCAGGCCAGTCGGGCCTGGACTGCAGCACCGAGAGCAGGCGCGGCAGCCGGGCCGAGGTTTCCGCCACGAATCAGGTTCTGTCAGCAATTGAGGACCGTTACTGTCTTCAATTCGGTCTAGCTTCGCGATATGGACACGACAAAGACCACGGCAATCGACTGGAACGCCGAGCTTGCCGATCAGCTCGACTGGCACTGGGAGCATCAGCTCCGGCGGCGGCTGGACGGGCTGACCGACGCTGAGTACTTCTG
>DAHVAR010000197.1 GCA_027314515.1 Actinomycetota bacterium | reverse complement strand
CGGGCGGCGGCGCACGGCCTGGCATGGCTCCGGCCCGGCCAGGTCCGGGCGGTCGCGGTCGCGGCGGCACCGCTGGCGCCTTCGGCCGGCCAGGCGGCCGGCCGTCACGCGGCCGGAAGTCGAAGAAGCAGCGCCGCCAGGAGTTCGACAACATGCAGGCGCCGTCGATCGGCGGCGTGTCGATTCCGCGCGGCAACGGCCAGGCGATCCGGCTGTCCAGGGGAGCCTCGCTGAGCGACTTCGCCGACAAGATCGGCGTCAACCCGGCGTCGCTGGTGCAGGTGCTGTTCCATCTCGGCGAGATGGTCACCGCAACCCAGTCGGTCAACGACGAGACCCTGCAGTTGCTCGGCGCTGAGCTGAACTACAACGTCCAGGTGGTCTCGCCGGAGGAAGAGGACAGGGAACTGCTCGAGTCCTTCGACATCGAGTTCGGCGAGGACGAGGGTGGCGAGGCCGATCTGGTGGCACGGCCGCCGGTGGTGACCGTGATGGGTCACGTTGACCACGGCAAGACCCGACTGCTCGACGCGATCCGGCACACCAACGTGGTCGCCCACGAGGCCGGCGGCATTACCCAGCACATCGGCGCTTACCAGGTCAATACGGTGGTGGACAGCCAGGAGCGCAAGATCACCTTCATCGACACTCCTGGTCACGAGGCGTTCACCGCCATGCGCGCCCGCGGTGCCGAGACGACAGACCTGGTGATCCTTGTGGTTGCCGCCGACGACGGGGTGAAGCCGCAGACCACCGAGGCGCTGAATCACGCCCAGGCGGCCGGCGTGCCGATCGTCGTCGCCGTCAACAAGATCGACAAGGAAGGCGCCGACCCGCAGCGAGTGCGAGCTCAGCTGACCGAGTACGGCCTGGTCGCCGAGGAGTTCGGCGGCCAGTCGCTGTTCGTCGACGTGTCGGCCAGAAACGGCACCGGGATCGAGCAGCTGCTCGAGGCCGTCATCCTGACTGCCGACGCCGAGCTCGACCTGCGCGCCAACCCGGCGCAGCAGGCACAGGGCGTGGCTATCGAGGCCCACCTCGACAAGGGCCGGGGCCCGGTGGCCACGGTGCTGGTGCAGCGCGGCACGCTCAAGGTCGGCGACTCGATCGTCTGCGGTGAGGCGTTCGGCCGGGTCCGCGCCATGCTGGACGAGAACGGGGACCCGGTGGCAGACGCGCCGCCGTCTCGCCCGGTGCTGGTGCTTGGCCTGACCGCGGTGCCCGACGCCGGGGACAGCTTCCTGGTGGTCGACGACGACCGGGTCGCACGGCAGATCGCCGAGCGGCGGGAGGCCAGGGAGCGGACGGCGATGTTCGCCCAGCGACGGCCGCGGGTCACGCTGGAAGACCTGGAGTCCGCGCTCAAGTCCGGCGAGCGGGAAGAGCTGCTGCTGATCATCAAGGGTGACGTGTCCGGCTCGGTGGAAGCGCTGGAAGACGCGCTGCTCCAGCTCGATGTCGGCGAGGAAGTCCAGCTGCGGGTCATCGGCCGCGGTGTCGGCGCGATTACCCAGGACGACGTGAACCTGGCGATCGCATCCGACGCCGTGATCATCGGCTTCAACGTCCGGCCGGCCGGCCGCGCGGGCGAGCTCGCCCAGCGCGAGGGCGTGGACATCCGCTACTACTCGGTCATCTACCAGGCGATCGAGGAAGTCGAGGCAGCGCTCAAGGGCATGCTGAAGCCGATCTTCGAGGAGGTCCAGCTCGGCACTGCGGAAGTTCGCGAGGTCTTCCGGGTGCCGCGGGTCGGCAACGTGGCAGGCTGCATCGCCCGGTCCGGCACGATCACCCGCCACAGCAAGGCCAGGCTGGTCCGCGATGGCGTGGTCGTATCGGACAACCTCACCGTCGACTCGCTGCGCCGGTTCAAGGATGACGTCACCGAGGTCCGCGAGGGCTTCGAGTGCGGCATCGGCATCGGCTACAACGACGTCAAGATCGGTGACACGATCGAGACGTTCGAGATGCGGGAGAAGCCGCGGAGTTAGACCGGGAACGGGCACGCGGCGGCTAGCCGTGTACGTCGGAGCGCTGACTCTGGATGTGCTGCTGGGCGATGTCAGGTCGCTGAAGCAGAAGCGCTCGGTGGTCAGGCCCCTGATCGCCGACGTGCATCGCCGGTTTCCCGGCGTTGCCGTCGGCGAGACGGGTCACCTGGAGAAGCACCGGCGGGCCGAGATAGGCATCGCGGTGGTCAGCTCGACCGCAGCGAATGTCAGGGAAATGCTGGACGCATGCGAGCGATTTGTCGCCGGCCGGCCCGAGATCGAGTTGCTGGCCGCGCGACAGCGGCTGCTGACCGATGAAGGGGAGTGAGCCGATGAACCACGCGAGTGCTGTTCCGGGGGGACGACCCCCCGGAACCCCCCGCGCTCGAGCGCTCAAGCTGGGCGACCGGATCGCCGAGATCGTCGCGGAGATGCTCGAGCGGCGGGTCAAGGACCCGAGACTCGGCTTCGTGACCGTGACCGAGGCCAGGATCACCGGCGACCTGCGGGACGCGACCGTCTACTACACCGTGTACGGCTCCGACGACGAAATCGCGGGCACCGCGGCGGCGCTGGCCAGCGCGGCGGGCCTGATCAGGTCCGAGGTCGGCAGGCAGACCGGGCTGAAGCACACCCCGTCGATCAGCTTCAGCCGGGACACCGTGCCGGACACAGCCAGGACTATCGAGGACCTTGTCGCCAGGGCAAGGGCAGCGGACGCAGCGGTCGCGGCAGCGCGCCACGGTGCGGTGCCCGCCGGCGAGCCGGACCCGTACCGGAGCGTTGCTGACCGCGGGGATGCTGACGGCGGGGATGCTGACGGCGGGGACGCGGACCGCGAGCCAGACGAGGGCGCCGGGGTTGATGACAGCCGACGCTAACACCGACTGGACCAGCGCAGTCAAGGTTATCGATGACGCCAGCCAGGTGTGCCTTGCCTGCCACATCCGGCCGGATGGCGACGCCCTCGGCTCGATGCTCGCCGTGGCAGTCGCGCTGGCGAGCCGTCCGGGTGGCCGCGCGGTAGTCGCGTCGTTTGGCGACTCCCCGTTCGAGGTGCCGGGCATCCTGCGGTTCCTGCCCGGCCAGTCGCTGCTGTGCCGGCCGGCCGACTATCCAGCCCGGCCGGAGGTCATGATCTCGTTCGACGCCGCGAGCATCGACAGGCTCGGCCCGCTGGCCGGGCCCGCGGCAGCTGCCGGTGCGCTGATCGTGCTCGATCATCACGCGTCCAACACTGGTTTCGGCAGGATCAACCTGGTCGACCCGGCCGCGGCGGCGACGGCGATGCTCGCCGCTGAGCTGATTGACCGGCTGGGCATCGCCCTGAGCCAGGAGATCGCAGTCGGCCTGTACGCGGGCCTGGTGACCGACACCGGGTCGTTCAAATACGCTGCCACCACACCGCAAGTGCACGAACTGGCAGCGCGCTTGCTGGCGACCGGGATCGACCCCGGCGTCGTTGCCCGCGAACTGTATGACCGCGCGCCGTTCAGCTACCTTCACATGCTCTCGGCCTCGCTGCGCCGGGCCTGCCTCGAGCCCGGCGCGGCCGGCGGCCTCGGCCTGGTCTGGACCACCGTGACCCGAGCCGACCGGGCAGCCGCCGGCCTGCCGTTCGAGTCGGCCGAGTCGGTGATCGACGTGATCCGCAAGTGCGACGAGGCGGAGGTAGCGGCCGTGCTCAAGGAGGACGACGCTGGCACCTGGCAGGTCTCGGCGCACTCGAAGGCCGCGGTCGACGTAGGCGCGCTCTGCACCGCGCTCGGCGGTGGCGGCCACGCCAGGGCAGCTGGCTTCTCCTTCACCGGTCACCCTGGCGAGGCTGTCGCCGCCCTGCGGCGGCTGCTGGACCGCCAGTGACGGCACCGGGCGGGCTCGTCATCGTGGACAAGCCGAGCGGCTGGACCTCGCATGATGTGGTCGCGCGCATCCGCAAGCTGGCGGGCACTAAGCGGGTGGGGCATGCCGGGACCCTGGACCCGATGGCGACTGGCGTGCTCGTCGTCGGCGTGGAGAAGGCGACCCGGCTGCTTGGCTATCTCGCGCTGACGGAGAAGGAGTACTCCGGAACCGTCCGGCTCGGCCAGGCAACTGATACCGACGACGCTGACGGCGAGGTAATAAGCCGCGTTCCCGCGGTAGGAATCGGGACCAGTCAGCTGCTGTCCGCTACCGGAGCGCTGACCGGCGAGATCAGCCAGGTCCCACCGGGCGTCAGCGCCATCAAGGTCGCCGGCCGGCGGTCCTACCAGCTGGCGCGCGCCGGCCAGGCACCCGACCTGAAGCCCAGGGCGGTGACCGTGACCAGGTTCGACGTCGTCGCCGTGCGCCAGGCGGGCGATCTGCTGGACGTGGACGTGGCAGTGACCTGCTCCAGCGGGACCTACATCAGGGCGCTGGCCCGTGACCTCGGCGCAGCGCTCGGCGTCGGCGGGCACCTGACCGCGTTGCGGCGCACCCGGGTTGGACCGTACCTGGTCAGCCAGGCCCGCACCCTCGATCATCTCGCCTCCGAGGCGGGACAGGCATCGGGGGTCCGGCTGACGGGCCTTGCTGAAGCGGCTGCTGCCGCGTTCCCGCGGCGTGAGCTGAGCGCGGACGAGGCGCGGTTGCTCGGCCATGGCGGCACGATCAGCCCGACCGGGGCCGGCCCCGGTCCGGTTGCCGCGCTCGGCCCGGATGGTTCGCTGGTCGCGCTGCTCACCGACGACGGCGGCCGGGCAAGGCCGCTCGCGGTATTCGCGGCGGAATCGTCGGCGGCCGGAACCGGGCCTGCCGGAACCGGGCCTGCCGATCCTGGCGCCGGCAGCGCCACGATCAGCCGGCCGGCTGGCGGGTCCTGAGGTGCGCTCTGGCCTGGCATGGGAGGCTTAGACCACCGCCGACCTAGTGCCCACGATTCAGGAGACGAGCAGATGCAGCGGTGGCATGGCCTGGACGACGTTCCTGCCCGGTGGGGCCGGTCCGTCGTGACCATCGGCGCGTTCGATGGCGTGCATCGCGGTCATCAGCGAATCGTCGAGCATGCCCGCACTGCCGCGGCCGCGCTTCGGCTCCCTGTCGTCGTGGTGACCTTCGACCCGCACCCCGACGAGGTCGTCAGGCCAGGATCGCATCCGCCGTTCCTCTGCACGCCCAGCAGGATGGCCGAGCTGCTGGCCGGGCTGGGCGTGGATGCCGTCTGCGTGCTGCCGTTCACGGTCGAGTTCTCCCGGCTCGGCCCCGACGAGTTCGTCCGGACCGTGCTGGTCGAGCGGCTGCACTCGGCGCGCGTGGTGGTCGGCAGCGACTTCCGGTTCGGTCACAAGGCAGCCGGCGATGTCGCGCTGCTCGCCGAGCTGGGGGAGAAATACGACTTCACCGCCGAGGGCGTGCCGTTGCTAACAGAGAACGGCGTGCGGATCTCCTCGACCGGCATCAGGGCAAGGCTGGCTGCCGGTGACGTCGCCGGGGCCGCCCACGACCTCGGGCGGCCGCACCGGGTGGAGGGCGTGGTGGTGCGGGGGCAGCAGCGCGGCCGTGCGCTCGGCTTCCCCACCGCCAACCTCGAGACGCTGCCGCACACCGCGATCCCGGCCGACGGCGTCTACGCGGGCTGGCTGAGCAGCCTGGATCACAGTGGCCGCGAGCTGCAGCGCTGGCCGGCCGCGGTCTCCGTGGGCACCAACCCGACCTTCGACGGCCGGGAGCGAACCGTCGAGGCGTACGCGCTTGACAGAGACGATCTCGAGCTGTACGGGATGCACATGGCGGCGGACTTCGTCGCCTGGCTTCGCGCGACGGTGAAGTTCGCCTCGCCCGCCGACCTCGTCAGGCAGATGCACGTTGATGTCGATGACGCGAGGCAGTTGCTGCCGCAGTCGCAGGCGGGCCGGTCTTAGCCGACGGACGGTGCGCTGGCTGCCGGGGTGCGCTGGCTGCCGGGGTGCGCTGGCTGCGGCTACCGGGGTGCGCTGAGGTCGTGGTCTCGGGCGTACTGCACGGCCGCCGCCCGGCTGGTGACGGCCGCCTTGGCGAAGCCCCGGTTGATGTGGCTCTTGACCGTCGCGACGCAGACCTGCATGCGCGCGGCGATCTCGGCGTTGGACAGTCCGGCTCCGATCAGCGCGAGAACCTCCGCTTCCCGGTGGGTCAGGCCGTCGGGAAGCTCACGCGGCACCTGGCCGAGCCGCGCAACGGCTACCAGCCTGGCCTGAAGCTGCTGGTCCATCGGTGCCAGGCCGGCCGCCGCGGCCCGGATCGCCTGCGCGATCTCGGTGCGCCCGGCGCTCTTGGTCAGGACACCGCGCGCGCCTGCCGCGAGCGCGGCCAGGACCGTCTCGTCATCTCCGTGGCTGGTCAGCACGAGTACCGCGACCGAAGGGTGGGCCTGCGCCAGCCGCTTGGTGGCGGCGACGCCGTCCATGCCGGGCATTCGCACGTCCATCAGCACCACGTCAGGCGCGTGCTCAGCGACGCGCGCGATCACGGACGATCCGTCCGCTGCTTCTGCCACGACCTCAATGCCCGGCAGCAGGCTGAGCAGCGCGACGAGCCCGTCGCGGACGGCGGCCTGGTCGTCGGCGACCACCACCCGCACCGCTGCCGCCGCGGTCACGCGGTCACCTGCGCCTCGACGCGCCACCGCGAGCCCGCCGGACCTGCGGCGAACGTGCCGCCGACCGAGGCCATCCGCTCGCTCATGCCGCGCAGGCCCTGGCGTCCGCCGATCTGACTGACGGTGACAGCTTCTGGCAGGTCGGTCAGCACGCAGAGGGCAACCGCGGCTGCCGCGTAGCTGAGCCGGACCTCGGCTGCCCGGCCTGGCGCATGCTTGGCGGCGTTCGTCAGGGCTTCCTGCGTCACCCGGTACAGCGCATGCGCCGGGGCGCCGTCCAGCGGTCTCGGCGTGCCGGTCACGGTATAGCTGACCGGCTGGCCGGCCTCCGCGCGGGTCGCGACCAGTGCGGCCAGCGTGTCGTCGAGGGCGGCCTCGCCCTCGCGAATCGTGGTGACCGCGTTGGCCGCCTCCTGTTGGCCGGTGCGGACGAGCCGGCCGGCTCGGTCCAAGTGCGACAGCACGCGTTGCGGGTCCGCGGTGGCTTCGAGCGCTGCCGCGGCGGACTCGATCTGCAGCGACACTCCGGTCAGCGAGTGGCCGATGACGTCGTGCAGTTCGCGGGCGATGCGGCCGCACTCGGCCAGTGTCGCAGCGCGCTCGCGCTCGTCCGCCGCCAGTGTCGCCGCTCTCGCCTGACCGATGTACTGCCTGCGGTTGCGGCCGAGAAGGTAGCCCACGAACGCGGCTGCGGCGAAGGCGCCGAGCACATTGCTGCGCTGAGTGACGGCGCCGACGGCGAGGATAGTGACGCTGCCGCCGGTGATGGCCGCGCTGGCCGGCTGGGCGAAGTTGAGGCCCGCGCTCACGCAGGCCCAGAACGCGAACCAGTAGATCGTCAGCGACGGATAGAGCAGCAGCAGGACGCTGCCGCTGATCGCGGTGCAGGCAACTGCAGCCTGCATCAGCGCCGAGTCGCCTCGCGGCCCGGCGAGCGTCCAGGCCAGCCAGCTCACCGAGGCCGCTGCGAGAGCGATGGCGGTGGCCAGTTCGGTGCCGTGTCCGCCAACCGCTCCGGGGCGGGACGTCATTGCCCAGAGCATCGCAGCAAGCCCGGCAGACAGCAGCGCGCGCTGCAAGCGCCGGCTAGCGCCGGAGCCGTGGTCGGCCACGTCGGCGAGCCTCCGGACGGGGTTGAGGCAGTTACTCAGAATTACACCACGATCTGCATCCCTCCGGTTGATGATCTCCGCCCAGCACCGGCCCTAGCGTGGCCGCGAGAAAGCCACGCACCCGCCGGAGTTGCCGATGTCCACCGCGATGACCTTCGCCAGCCTTGCGATTGTCGTTCTCATCCTCGCCAGGGACTTCGGCCACCGCCGGGTAACCCTGTTCGCGGTGCTCCGGCCGTTGATTGCCGCCGCAATCGTCATCCCGTTCGTCGCGCCGGGGTGGAATGCCTCCGGTGACGGGCTGGCGCTTGAGATCGGCGCCCTACTGCTCGGCATCGCGGTGGGCTTGCTGACGTTCGCCTTCATGCGGGTAAGCGTCGACGCGACCGGCCAGGTCTGGACTGATGCCGGCTATCCGTACGCCGTCGCCTGGGTGGTGTTCACCGTCGCCCGGCTGATTTTTGTCTACGGCTGTGAGCACTGGTTCACCAGGGAGCTAGGCACGTTCCTGGTGGGCAATCACATCGCGGTGGACGCCTTCGCGGACGCGATTATCTTTGTCTTCCTCACCCCGGTCGTCACCAACCGGATCGCGATCGGGATTCGCAGCCGTATGATCACCGGCCGCGGCACTGCCGCGGCGCCGGTGATCTGAGCCCGTTACCAGGCGAACGGAGTGATCGCCTGCTGCAGGGGCAGGGAATGTCCAGGTGCCGGCGGCCGGCTTCGAGCCTGGTCTTGACCATGCCGGAGGTCAGGCTGAGCTCGGCGGCGATCGCATCGAGCGGCTGGACTGAGAGATAGTGCAGGACGAGCGCGGGCAGGGCGCCGATCTGAGTAGCAGTGCCCGATCTGGGCAGTGCCCGATCTGGGCAGTGCCGATCTGAGCAGCAGTGCCGATCTGAGTAACAGTCCGGTAACAGTACCGAGGCGCTGCCGACCGCGGCAGCCGCCGTTTGCCCGATGTACTTCGTCGCGACAGCCTCGTGGTACGGTTGACCATCGGCCGGAGTATCTGGCCCGGTTGGCTGCGCCCTCAGGCGGCTAGCCATCAGGGAGCGCGCCGGGTAGCCCGGCTGTGCCGCCACTTAGCTGGCACGGCGCAGTCGGCTAGCTGGCAGAGCGGAGCCGCTTAGGTGGCACGGCCCAGTTAGCGCAGGAGTCAAGACCCTGTGCCGGCTGGGCGCGGTGATCATCTGCGGCCCTGGTAATGCTCCCCCAAAGCCCGTCCGCGGGCTATCCAGCGATACCGACATATGTGATTACGAAGGAGCAACGTGCCGCTCAACACCACGGTGAAGAAGGAGATCATCGCCGGGCACGCGACTAATGAGGGTGACACCGGCTCGCCGGAGGTCCAGGTCGCGTTGCTGACTCGGCGGATCGCAGATCTGACCGAGCACTTGAAGGTGCACAAGCATGATCACCACAGCCGTCGCGGGTTGCTGCTGCTCGTGGGCCGCCGCAGGCGGCTGCTGCAGTACCTGGCCCGCACTGATATCAACAGGTACCGCGCGCTTATCGAGAGACTCGGGCTGCGGCGGTAGCGAGGTTCGCGGGACGGCGTGGCGCCGTCCCGCTTTCGTAAGGCTGCCGGTATACACGAGGTAGTCAGGACAACTAGATAACGTAGAGGTAAACGTCCCGCGGCTCCGGCCAGGAGCGCAGACAGCATCCTTCGCGCCGGTCCTCGGTAGTGGTTCTCGGGTCAATGACCGTCCGCCTGTGTGCGGCGGCTAGGGCCGAGGGCTTCGATCGAAGACCGGCCGGCAGCTGATCCGGCAGCGTGGCTAGCGTTCCCGCGCGGGTAGCCGGGGACCTGTCCCGGTCGGCCGAGCGCTCCGGAAGTGCGGCGGACAGGCGCGGGACCTCAGTCAAGGAGGTCACCCGTGGAGGGTGTCTACACCGCCGAGGTCATCATCGACAACGGCCAATTCGGCGCGCACAAGATCCGGTTCGAAACCGGCAAGCTAGCCAAGCTAGCGGGCGGGTCGGCCGTCGTCTACCTGGACGACGAAACCATGGTGCTGTCTACCACGACCGCGTCGAAAGGCCCCAGGGAGGGCTTCGATTTCTTCCCGCTCACCGTTGACGTAGAGGAGCGGATGTACGCGGCGGGCCGGATCCCCGGCTCGTTCTTCCGCCGGGAAGGGCGTCCGTCTGAGGACGCGATCCTTACCTGCCGTCTGATCGACCGGCCGCTGCGCCCGTCGTTCGTACACGGTCTGCGGAACGAGGTCCAGGTCGTCGAGACGATCATGGCCCTGCACCCGGATCACCTGTACGACGTGGTCGCCATCAATGCCGCATCGATGTCCACTCAGCTCGCCGGGCTGCCGTTCTCCGGCCCGATTGGCGGCGTCCGGGTAGCTCTGATCAAGGGTCAGTGGGTGGCGTTCCCTACGCACTCTCAGCTCGAGGACGCGACCTTCGACATGGTGGTGGCCGGCCGGGTGCTCGAGGACGGCGACGTCGCGATCATGATGGTCGAGGCCGAGTCGACGTCAAGCACGCTGCGGCTGATAGCCGACGCCGGCAGCGGGGCGGTGCCGCCGACCGAGGAGACCGTCGCGGCTGGCCTGGAGGCGGCTAAGCCGTTCATCCGGCAGCTTTGCGCAGGTCAGCAGGAGATAACTAGGCAGGCCGCCAAGGAAGTCGCTGAGTTCCCGATCTTCCTCGATTACGGTCAGGACGTGCTTGCCGCGCTCGAGGCTGAAGTTGGCTCCGATCTGGCGCACGCGCTCACGATCGCGGGCAAGAACGAGCGCGGCGCGGAAACGGACCGGATCAAGGCGCTGGCGTCGGAGAAGCTGACCGCTCAGTTCGAAGGCCGCGAGAAGGAGATCGGCGAGGCCTTCCGGGCGCTGACCAAGAAACTGGTCCGGCGGCGGATCATGGCTGAGGGGCGGCGCATCGACGGCCGTGGCCTTGCGGACATCCGCCAGCTGTCCGCCGAGGCGGGCGCGGTGCCTCGGGTACACGGATCGGCGTTGTTCGAGCGCGGCGAGACGCAGGTACTCGGGGTCACGACGCTGAACATGCTCCGGATGGAGCAGATGATCGACACGCTGAACCCGGAGCGCACCAAGCGCTACATGCATAACTACAACATGCCGCCCTACTCGACCGGGGAGACCGGCCGGGTGGGCTCGCCCAAGCGGCGCGAGATCGGGCACGGCGCGCTTGCCGAGCGGGCCCTGGTGCCGGTGCTGCCGACGCGGGAGGAGTTCCCGTACGCGATCCGGCAGGTGTCCGAGGCGATCGGGTCGAACGGCTCCACGTCGATGGGCTCGGTGTGCGCATCGACTATGTCGCTGCTGGATGCGGGCGTGCCGCTGAAGGGCATGGTGGCTGGCATCGCGATGGGCCTGATCCATGAGGGTGGCGAGTACGTCACCCTGACCGACATCCTCGGTGCCGAGGATGCGTTCGGTGACATGGACTTCAAGGTGGCGGGCACCAAGGACATCATCACCGCGCTGCAGTTGGACACCAAGCTCGACGGCATTCCCGCCTCGGTGCTGGCGGGAGCGCTCACCCAGGCCCGCGGTGCCAGGCTGACGATCCTGGACGTAATGCGGCAGGCCATCGACACCCCCGCCGAGATGAGCGAGTTCGCGCCGCGGATCATCACGATCAAGGTTCCGGTCGACAAGATCGGCGAGGTGATCGGGCCCAAGGGCAAGATGATCAACTCGATTCAGGAAGAGACCGGCGCGGACATCACGATCGAAGACGACGGCACCATCTACATCGGCGCCACCGACGGGGCGTCAGCGGAAGCGGCCCGCGCCTCCATCAACGCCATTGCCAACCCGCATATCCCGGAGGTAGGGGAGCGGTTCCTCGGCACTGTGGTGAAGACCACTACGTTCGGCGCTTTCATCTCGCTGCTGCCCGGCCGGGACGGCCTGCTGCACATCACCCAGATCCGCAAGCTGCACGGCGGAGCCCGCATCGAGAACGTCGATGACGTGGTCAAGGTGGGCGACAAGATCCAGGTGGAGATCCGCGAGGTGGACGATCGCGGCAAGTTGTCCCTGGTACCGGTGGAGGTCGTGGAGCGCGAGGCGGCCGGCGAGGATCTCGGTGGCCACGATGAGCCACGAGCCCGCGACGGCCGTGGCGGCGACGGCCGCGGGGACCGGGGCGACCGGGACCGGGGCGATCATCACCGCAGCAGGCAGCGCAGCCGCGGCGGGGCCGGCCCAGCCGAATCCGGCTCGGGCAACTCCTGACAGCTGCCCGCGATCATGACAGCTGGAACTTCGCGGTCTCCCGGCAGCGACGGTGCCCTGCGCAGCGTCCTGCCGGGCGGCCTGCGGGTGGTGACGGAGTCACTGCCCGCCGTCCGGTCCGCCGCCTTCGGTATCTGGGCCGGAGTGGGCTCGCGGGATGAGGATCCGCAGCACGCGGGCGCTACGCACTACCTCGAGCACCTGCTGTTCAAGGGCACGCACCGGCGCACCGCGCTCGGCATCTCGGCGGCGATGGACGCTGTCGGCGGTGAGCTGAATGCGTTCACGGCCAAGGAGTACACCTGTTACTACGCCAGGGTGCTCGATGCCGACCTGCCGCTGGCGATTGACGTGCTGTCGGACATGGTGACCAGTTCGCTCATCGAGCCGAAGGAGGTTGACGCGGAGCGCGGTGTCATCCTCGAAGAGATCGCGATGAACGAGGACGACCCGTCCGACCTCGTGCATGAGGCTTTCTCGGCGCTGCTCTTCGGTGACACTCCGCTCGGCCGGCCGATTCTCGGCACGGTGGACTCGATCAACTCGATCGCGGCCGACCGCATCGCTGAGCACTACCGCGCCCGGTACACGCCAGCCAACCTGGTCGTCGCCGCCGCAGGCAACCTGGATCACGAGCAGGTAGTCGAGCTCACCGCTGCTGCGTTCGGCCCTGTGCTTGCCGGTGACGCGCCACCGCTGCCGCCGCGGCTCGGCGGGACACACCCGGACGCCGCGACCGGGACCGGAGTGCGGCTGCTCTCCCGGCCGGTGGAGCAGGCCAACTTGGTCCTCGGGTGCGCTGGCCTGGCACGGACCGACGACCGCAGGTTCGCGCTCGGGGTACTCAACGCGGCGCTGGGCGGCGGCATGTCGTCCCGGCTTTTCCAGGAGATCAGGGAGAAGCGGGGGCTGGCGTACTCGGTGTACAGCTTCAGTTCCCAGCACGCCGACTGCGGTCAGTGGGGCATCTATGCGGGCTGCCTGCCAGCCAAGACGGAGGACGTGCTGGCAATCTGCCAGGACGAGATCGCCAAGGTGATCGAGCACGGGCTGACAGATGAGGAGCTTGACCGCGGCAAGGGTCAGGTGCGCGGGTCGATCGTGCTCGGGCTGGAGGACCCGTCCTCCCGGATGAGCAGGCTCGGCAAGTCTGAGCTTGTCTACCCGTTCCTCGAGCCGGTCGACGAGATCCTGGCCGCGGTACAGGCAGTCACCCACGATCAGGTCCGAGAGGTAGCTGTGGCCGTGCTCGGCCAGCCCAAGGCGCTCGCGGTCGTCGGGCCGTTCGACGACGACGAAGCCTTCGCCGCCGCACTGGCAGGCTAGCCTCAGCGCGGGCGGGTGTTTGCCCCGGCCAGGCAGCATCAGCAGCGGGGCTCTACCGCGGGAAGGCTGGCAAGCAGCGGATCGGGCAATCCGGTATCGTCCTGGCATGGCAGCTCGTGGCGCGCCAGGTCCGCTGATCGGAGCGGGCCGGGCCGCGGACGTCTACTTGATCGGTGCGGACCGGGTGCTGCGCCGCTACCGGACGCCGTTCGACGTACGTGCCGAAGCCGAGCTGATGCGCCACGTGGGCCAGGCTGGCTACCCGGTCCCGGTGGTCTACGACGCGGACGGACCCGATCTACTGATGGAGCGACTGCGCGGCCGCGACATGCTCGCCGACCTCGCCCGCCGACCCTGGCTTGCCCGCCGGCACGCCCGCACCCTCGCCGGCCTGCACGACCGGCTGCACCAGATTGTGGCTCCGGCTGGCTGGCCGCGAGCATTCGGGTCCGGCGGCACGGTGCTGCACTTGGATTTGCACCCCGGCAACGTGATGCTGACAAGCCGCGGGCCGGTCGTGATCGACTGGAGCAACGCGCAATCTGGCCCGGCGGGCGCCGACGTGGCGATGGCGTATGTCATCATGGCCAGCTCCGAAGTTGACGGTCTGCCCTTGCCGGTACGCCCGGCGGTAAGCGCGGTCCGCGGCGCTTTCGTCCGGCAGTTCCTGCTCGCCGTTCGTGACGACCCCGGCCCGCACATCGCGCGGGTCGCCCGGCAGCGCATGACCGACCCCAACGTCCGGCCGTCGGAGGCGGACTGGCTGGCGCGGAAGGCCGTCGAGGCTGAGCGGGCCAGTGAGCCGAGCTAACGTGGTCGGCCGTCGCTGTTCCTAGCCAGGTCAGCAGCCAGGGTGCTGCTGTCGTAGCGGCTGCGGTAGCACCGGGAGGCGGCTTCCCGGCTGGCGCGAGCGGCGGTCAGCCGCGGCGCGGCGCCGCGTCCGGGTCGGCGAGCCAGGCCCGGATCGCCGCGCCGTGCTCGTCCAGCGCGGGTGGTGGCAGGTCATAGCGCGGGGCAGTGGCCGAGAAGGTTAGCGGATTGCGGATGCCCGGCACGGCGGCCTCTCCCTGCCCGGCCAGTACTACCGGATCGAGGCCGATCTGCTCGGCAAAGGCCACGCCGCCAGCCACGCTGTTGATCGGCCCGCACGGAACCCCTGCCGCGATCAGGTCGTCGAACCACTCCTCGGCGGTGCGCTCCTTCAGCCGTTCGATGAGCAGCGGCCGCAACTGATCCCGGTTGGTGGTGCGGCCGGAGTTGGCCGCGAACCGCTCGTCGGTGCCGAGTTCGGGCGCCCCGAGTACCGCGCACAGATTGCGGAACTGGCCGTCATTGCCAGCGGCGATCACCAGATCACCGTCGGCGGTCGGCAGCGGCTCGTACGGGAACAGGCTCGGATGCGAGTTGCCCATCCGGTGCGGTACGACGCCGGCCGATGCGTAGGCGCCGGTCTGGTTGACCATCCCGGCAAGCGCCGTGGCCATCAGGTTGGTCTCGACGTGCTGTCCCTCGCCGGTCCGGTGCCGATGATCGAGCGCGGCGAGCACGCCAATCGCGGTCTGCAGTCCGGAGATGACGTCGAACACCGCGACGCCGGCCCGGTACGGCTGCCCGTCGGCATCACCCTGGAGGCTCATGAGCCCGGACATCGCCTCGACGATCAGGTCGTATCCGGGCAGGTGCGCGCCGCCGCCAGCGCCGAACCCGGTGATAGATGCGTAGATCACCGCTGGGTTCGTCGCCCTGACGGTGTCGTAGTCGAGCCCAAACTGGCGAAGCCCGCCCGGCTTGAAATTCTCGACCAGGATGTCGGCTCGCCTGGCCAGTTCGGCGGCTGCCGCCCGGTCGCCGGCATCCCGCAGGTTGAGCTGGAGGGAGCGCTTGTTCCGGTTGATCGACAGGTAGTAGGTGGAGATACCGGAGCGAAGCGGCGGCATCCAGTGCCGGGTGTCGTCACCTCCGGGGCCTTCCACCTTGATGACGTCAGCGCCGAGGTCGCCGAGGATCATCGTGCAGTACGGCCCGGCCAGCACCCGGGAGAAGTCGGCGACGAGCAATCCGGCCAGTGGCCCCGGTGGCGCCTGCTGAACAGCGGGAACCTGATCCATAGACCGGTGGCACCCTTCTCCTCAGTGGTGGGCGAGATCATCGGCCCGCCGTGTTTGCGGTCAGGCTACCAACGCAGGTGGCGCGGCAGCCGACGGTGTTGCCCGATCCGAGAGAGTTCACATGTTTTGCCCGCGCAGATCACGCCGGCTCACGACGAGGTCACGCCGCTCAGGCTCGCGTGCGCCGGGCTGGCCTGCACCGTGCCGCCGACCTCCGCCAGGCTGGCCTGCACCGTTCCGCCGACCTGCACGGTGCCGCTGACGTGGGCCGGACTGAACCGCGTAGTCTTGCCGCCGCGCCAGGCGATCAGTGCCGCTGCTGCCGCCGTGAAAGCGGCTGCCAGCATCGCTGCCCTGGTGCCGCGCGCGGTCGCCGTCACGGATTCGTGGCTTACGGCGGCTGAGATAGCTGGCAGCAGCGCGGCGCCGAGAGCCGCGCCGACCTGGCGGCTGGTGTTGATCACTCCGCCGACGGTGCCCTGCTCGGCACCGGCCACTCCGGTAGTCGCGATCACCATCGTCCCGAAGGCCGTGCCAGCCGTGCCGAAGCCGACCAGCATCACCGCGGCGAGCACTGGGCTGTAGTGGCCGCTGGCGGGAACCCGGGTGAGGACCGCAAATCCGGCGGCCGCGAGAATGCCGGTCAGGACGAGCACGCGCCGGATGCCGATCCTGCTGGTTAGCCTGGCTCCGAATGCGCCCGCGGTGAAGCCGATCACGCCCTGCGGGGCGATAACCAGGCCTGTCGCCAGCGGCGAGTCTCGCAGTACCTGCTGCAAATACAGCGAGAGCACGAGCATTTCGCCGCCGTTCCACAGGCCAAGTAGCAGGTTCAGCAGGCCGGCCGTCCGTAGCGCTGGCCGGGCGACCAGGTCCGCGGGCAGCAG
Organism: Actinomycetota bacterium; assembly: GCA_027314515.1. Classification (GTDB taxonomy): domain Bacteria; phylum Actinomycetota; class Actinomycetes; order Streptosporangiales; family Streptosporangiaceae; genus JAJYUU01. The sequence goes on along the minus strand of DAHVAR010000197.1, from coordinate 60,707 downwards.
CGGATCGGCGTGCCGTCGCTCTGCGACGACGAATGCGCCCGTTCCCGCGACGAAGATGATCAGTGCCGACAGGATCAGTGGCGACAGCCAGCCGGCGATGTCGGCCTCCGATACCGCGAAGACCACCGCGGCCATCGCCGTGGTGATCAGCGCGGCACCCCGGATGTCCAGCTTGCGGCCGGTCGCCGGCCCGCGCGAATTGGCCAGCAACCGCGGCGCGACGATGGCAGCGATGAGTCCGACCGGCACGTTCACCAGGAACACGGCCCGCCAGCTGATGTACTGCACCAGGATTCCGCCCAGTACCTGGCCAGCGACGAAGCCGAGCGACGCGGTCGCGCCGTACATGCCGAGCGCCCGCGTCCGGGACTGGCCCTCCGGGAAGCTCGTGGTGATCAGTGACAGTGCGGCAGGCGCGACGAGTGCGGCGCCGCCGCCTTGCACCACCCGGGACGCGATGAGCAGCGCAGGGTCATGTGCCAGTCCGCCAGACAGCGAGGCCGCCGTAAACGCCAGCAGCCCGGCGATGAACATGCGGCGGCGGCCGAACAGGTCAGCGGCCCGGCCGCCGAGGATGAGCAGACCGCCGAAGGCAATCGCATAGCCGGTGATCACCCATTGCACCGCGGCCGCGGTGATGGCCAGTTCGCGCTCGATAGACGGGAGCGCGACGTTCACGATGCTGAAGTCGAGCACGACCATGAAAGCCGCGATAAGGATGAGCGCCAGCCTGAGGCCCTGGTGTGCGGTAGTGCGCGTATCGCTGGCCGGGCGCGGGGACGACCGGAAACGACTGACCGGAGCCGATGACATGATGCCGCCTGTTTCAGTTCGATCCTGCTTCTTTTAAATACGCTACGACTCGTATCTAATTATAGCGGCCGCTCAGGCCCGGTCAACCCTGGCGGGCTCAGGCCCGGTCAACCCTGGCGGGCTCAGGCGCCCTGGCCCCTGGCCCCTGGCAGAGGGGGCAGGCGCGGCCAGCCCTGAGGCAGTGCCCGGGTGCGCCCGCTCGCCCTGCGAGCCGGCCGGGGCCGTGCCAACGACTGCGCGGCTGCGCGGCTCCGCGACTGCGCGGCCTGAGCGGCTGAGCGGCTGGTCCGGCCGGTCCTGCTCACGGAGCGCAACCACGGCGATACGATACGGCGCGTTTCATTTTTGTGGTGTACGCTACAGCGCCATGGCGGACGGGCGTATTCCTGCCAGCGGGCAACAAGTTGTGCGCGAGACAGGCCGGGCTGTGCCCAGGCGCGGCCGGCCGCGCAGCGAGCATGCCGATCGCGCCATCATCGAGGCGGCCGCCGAAGTCCTGGCCGAGCGCGGCCTGGCCGGGATGTCGATTGAGGAAGTCGCGGCCAGAGCGGGAGTTGGCAAGACCACGATCTACCGGCGATGGACCTCTCGCGGCACCCTGGCCCTCGATGCCTTCCTCGCTGAATTCCAGGGTCAGCAGCCACTGCCGGACACCGGCTCGCTGCACGACGACCTGCTGGCAGCGCTGCGAGCCTGGATCCGGTCCGTGACCGGGACGAGCGCCGGCCCGATCCTGGCCAGCCTGATTGCGGAGGCCCAACGGGATCCTGGCCTCGCCGCCAGCTGGCGCGGGCGCGTGGTCGGGCGGCTGCGGGACCAGCACAAGATCATGCTCGACCGGGCGGTTGCGCGTGGCGAGATTGCGGCCGGGACCGACTACGACGTCGTCCTCGATCTGATGTTCGGTGCCGCCTACCACCGGTTGCTGCAGGGTCATCAGCCGCTGACCGACCGGTTCGCCCGGCAGGTCGTCGACTATGTGGTCGCCGGGCTGAAGCGGGCCTAACCTCCGGCCTAACCTGCGCGCGGCGCTCGCGGCGCTCGCGGCGCTCGCGGCGGCCGCAGGGGCGAACGGGAAGTCGCTGGTACAGCGTTTGCGGCCAGCCCAGTCGATGACGAGCGCATCGTAGCCCGCCAGCGGCTCGATCAGCTCGATCCCCTGGTTACCAGCCACCGCGACGGCCGTGGCCAGGGCGTCCGCCAGCCCGAGGTCGGGCCCGATCACGGTAGCCGACGCGGCGCGGGCGGCGGGCTCCCCTGAGTGCGGGTCGATGAGGTGGCTGCCGCGCTCGTAGGTTCCCGAGGTCGCGATGCACCCGGTGACTTCCGCGATCGCGGCTAGCCGACGCGGCTCGCCCGGATCCGCTATGCCGATCCGGAACGGTTCGCCAGACGGCTGGCGGCCAGCGCAGGCGACATCACCGGCGGCGTTGACCAGCGCACCATGCATCGCCAGGCCGTCGCCTTCGATCTCGGCCAGCGCGCGCTGGGCCGCCCAGCCTTTGACGTAGCCAGTGGGATCGAATCCGCCCGGCATCGCCCACGGGTCGAACCAGCCGCCGGACAGTTGCCGGGCTACCTCGCATGCCCGCATCACCGCCGTTACCACGGGGGGCACCTCGGCGGCGGTGATCTCACCCCGGCGAAGGCGACTCACCGGGCTGCCGGGGCGCCATGTGCTGAAGTCGCTGTCGGCCTGCTGGAGCACCATCCTGGCTCGGTCGAACCGGTGGCGCAGGTCCGCGGCGAACTCGGTGTCGGGAACGGCCGCCGGGTACACGTCGATCGTGACCACCGTGCCCATGACCTGCTCAAGGTGCCGGATTGGCGGTCGTGACACTACATGCCCACGGTGTGCAGCGCAGACTGGAGCGACTGAGTGAAACCGGCGCTGGTGTAACTTGCGCCGGAAACGCCCTGGATGTTGGCGCCTTGTGCCTGGAGCGCTTGCTGCTCAAGGATCGGGATGGCCTGCTGGTCGATGTACTGCGACTGAGGGTTGCCCCCGTCGTTCAGGTAAGCGACGCCGACCTTGCTGATCTTGCCGGCGGACACCGTGACCTTGACCGCCAGCACCCCGAAGTTGTAGTTGACGTGCGGACCGGTCGCCGTGCTCGATGCCGTCTTCGGGCTGGCCGACCCCTGTGGCGCGGCTTGCGGCTGCTGGCTTCCGCTGGGGGATGGCGGCGCGCTCGGCGCTGCGCTGTGCGCCGTGGCAGGCGGCAGGGCTGACCCGCCCGACAGGGTCAGCTTCGCCGGCGTGGTGTGGAACTCCAGCACCGCGACCAGTCCGGCCACGGTGCCGGCGATCATGATCGCCCCGCGCTTCACGATGCCAAGTTCTCCTTCATCCTTCTCAGTGGTGCGGCGAGAGCGCCGCTAAAAACCAAACGTCTCGACATGCACCTGATCATCCGGAACGCCGAGTTTGCCGGCCGCGGTCCGGACCTCGGCTTCGAACCCGGCCGGGCCGCAGATGTAGACGTCCCGTCCGGCGATGTCTGGAACCAGGTGCCGGATGGCGCGGGCGGTGAGCCGGACTTTGTGCCGTGATCCGATGAGTTCGTGGAGTTGCCCTCGCCGTCCTTCGACCAGCGCGGCGATCTCCGCACGATGCATCACGTCGGCGACCCTCGACGCGCGGAGGATGACGACGACATCGGCGTCGGCGGGCAAGTCCTCCAGCAGTGCGCGCAGCGGCGTGATACCAACGCCCGCGGCGATCAGCACTACCCCGTCCGACAGCCGGGCATGATCAGTGAACACACCGTAGGGACCCTCGAAGGCGATCCTGGTGCCAGGCCGCAGGTGCGGCACGGTCTTGCTGGCGTCGCCGAGGCTTTTGACGGTGAACCGCAGATACGGTGGCTGCGGCAGCGCCGACAGCGAGAACGGGTGCGCCTGCCACCACAGGTCCCTGGTCAGGAACCGCCACAGGAAGAACTGGCCGCCGGACACCGCCAGCCTGTCGAGCCCCCGACCGCGGCAGATCACCGAGACGGCGCCGGGCGCCTCCCGGCGGACCTCGACGATCCGCAGCCCGTGCCGCAGGCTCCGCCATGCGGGCAGGCCGACCCGGTAGGCCAGCACGAGCCCGGCGGTACCGAGCCAGACGGCGACCCACAGGGCTCGCGTCAGCGGATGGCCGATGAACATGATGCCGGTCACGATCTGGTGGGCGAAGGCGAGTGCGAGACCGAGATACAGGTACAGGTGGGCCGCCCACCAGGTCTCGTACCGCAGCCGTCGCCGGATGGCGCGGTAGGAGGTGATCGCCGCCAGCATGAGCAGGCCGAAGCCGACGACCGCGGCCAGCATGTCGGGGTAGGAGCGGAGCAGGAGCCACGCCTCGCTGATGATGGTCGACTTAGCGGCCTCGGCGTAGCCGACCGTGATCAGCACCACATGGGCAATGATCAGGCCGACCGCCCATCCGGCCACTTGCCGGTGCCAGCGGATGAGCCGATCCTGCCCGACCGACCGCTCCAGCCAGGGCAGCCGTGCTACCAGCAGCACCATGATCAGCATCAGGTACGTGCCGGTGAAGCCCGCCAGCCTGCCTCCGGCCGACAGCAGGCCGCCCGGCGCAGCGAGCAATGCCCGCGACTCGCTCGCGATGACCGAGGCCGCTACTGCGCCGAGGCCGAGACCCGCGACGGCGGCGCATACATCGACGAACCTGGGCCGGGGCACGGGAGCACGGCGCCGGGTCCGCAGTCCCCGGTGCCTGAGCGCCGCGACTGGCGCCCCGCCTGATGATCTGGCGAGTGGCCGGTGGCGAGCCTGGCTGGCCTGTGCGTTGGGCATCACGCGAGGATAATCGGCCACAACCCTGAACAGACAGTGAACGTGATGCTGGGACGTCCTCTGAGCGTCGTCACCCAGCGGGCCGTTCCGCCTGCTCTGCACGTCGGGCTGCGGGCTGCGGGCGCGATATTAGCCTAATTCCGGATATCTAAGGAAGGTATCTGCCGGTCAGAGCTGGCCCACTGCGGTGACGGAGATCACGGCGACCCCGGCTTCATCCGAGGCGGCCAGGTCCACCGTGGCTGAGAAGCCCCAGTCGTGATCCCCGGCCGGATCGTCGAAGATCTGGCGGGCAGTCCAGAGGCCAGGGAGTTCCTCGATGATCAGCATGGCCGGCCCGCGCGCGTCCGCGCCGGTGCCGATCTCGCCGTGCTCGGCGAAGTATGGCTCGAGCGCGCCCGCCCAGGCGCCGGCATCCCAGCCGACCTCGCCGTCGAGCTCGCCGAGCTCGCCGAAACGCCGCAGCGCGGCGAGCTCGACCCGGCGGAACAGCGCGTTGCGGACTAGTACCCGGAACGCCCGTTTGTTGCCGGTCACGGCCGGCGGCCGCTCAGCAGCCAGGTGGCGCGCTTCCGCCACCGGGTTGCGCAGCCGTTCCCATTCGTCGATCAGGCTGGAGTCGACCTGCCGGACGAGCTCGCCGAGCCATTCGATCAGGTCGGTGAGCTCGTCGGTCCTGGCTTCTTCAGGCACCGTCTGCCGCATCGCCTTGTAGGCGTCGGCCAGGTAGCGAAGTACCAGGCCCTCCGACCGTGCCAGCCCGTAGAAGCTGACGAACTCGGTGAACGTCATCGCCCGCTCGTACATGTCGCGGGCTACCGACTTCGGCGCCAGCTGGTGGTCAGCCACCCATGGGTGACCCTGCCGGTAGATGTCGTACGCGGCTTCCAGCAGGTCGGCCTGCGGACGGGGGTACGTCACGGCCTCCAGCAGGTCCATCCGCTCGTCGTACTCGATCCCGTCAGCCTTCATCGCCGCGATGGCCTCGCCGCGCGCCCTGAACAGCTGGGCGGACAGAACTTGCCGCGGATCCTCGAGCGTGGCCTCGATCACCGACAGCACATCGAGCGGGTACTCCGGAGAAGACCGGTCGAGCAGCTCGATCGCGGCCAGCGCCAGCGGCGACAGCGGCTGGTTGAGCGCGAAGTCCGCCTGCAGGTCAACGGTGAGCCGGACCCAGCGGCCGTCGGCGTCCGGCGCGTCAAGCCGCTCGACCACGCCGCCCGCCAGCAGCGCGCGGTAGATCGCGATCGCGCGGCTGATGTGCTTGCGCTGCGCGGCACGGTCCTCGTGGTTGTCGGTCAGCAGGTGCTTCATCGCGGCGAACGCGTCGCCGGGCCGGCTGATGACGTTGAGCAGCATCGCGTGGCTGACGGTGAAGCTGGACTTCAGTGGCTCTGGCTCGGCGGCCACCAGCCGCTCGAATGTCGGCTTGCCCCAGGAAACCATGCCCTCGGGCGGTTTGCGTCGCACCACCTTGCGCCGCTTCCTGGCGTCGTCGCCGGCCTTGGCCAGCAGCCGTTCGTTCTCGATCACATGCTCCGGCGCCTGCACCACGACGCGGCCCATCGTGTCGAAGCCAGCTCGCCCGGCCCGGCCCGCGATCTGGTGAAACTCCCTGGCCATCAGCAGCCGGCTCTTGCTGCCGTCGTACTTCGACAGCGCGGTGAACAGCACTGTCCTGATCGGCACGTTGATGCCGACGCCGAGCGTGTCCGTGCCGCAGATGACTTTCAGTAGCCCGGCCTGCGCGAGTGTTTCCACCAGCCGCCGGTACTTCGGCAGCATCCCGGCGTGGTGCACGCCGATGCCGTGCCTGACCAGCCGGGACAGCGTCTTGCCGAAGCCCGGCGCGAACCGGAAATTACCGATCAGCTCCGCGATGGCATCCTTCTCGGCCCGGCTGCAGACGTTGACGCTCATCAGCGCCTGAGCCTGCTCGATCGCCGCCGCCTGGGTGAAGTGAACGATGTAAACCGGCGCCTCATGAGTGTCAAGCAACTCGGCAACGGTCTCGTGCAACGGCGACATGGAGAACGAGAACGCCAGGGGAACGGGCCGTTGCGCGGAACTCACCACGGCCGTCGGCCGCCCGGTGCGGCGGGTGAGGTCCCGTTCGAACCGGCTCATATCGCCGAGCGTCGCCGACATCAGGACGAACTGCGCCTGCGGAAGCTCGAGCAGCGGTACCTGCCAGGCCCAGCCCCGGTCCGGGTCAGCGTAGAAGTGGAACTCGTCCATCACCACCTGGCCCGCATCGGCGCCCGCGCCATCACGCAGCGCGATGTTGGCGAGCACCTCGGCGGTACAGCAGATGATCGGGGCGGCAGCGTTCACGCTGCCATCACCGGTCATCATGCCGACCTCGTCGGGTCCGAAGATCTCGCAGAGCGCGAAGAACTTCTCCGACACCAGCGCCTTGATCGGGGCGGTGTAGAAGGTCCGCTCGTCGCTGGCCAGCGCGGTGAAGTGCGCACCAGTCGCGACCAGGCTCTTGCCCGAACCAGTCGGCGCGGAGAGAATCACGTTCCCGCCGGAGACGATCTCGATCAGCGCATCCTCTTGGTGCGGGTAGAGGTTGAAGCCCTGATCAGCCGCCCACCCGGCAAAAGCCGCGTAAACCTCGTCTGGCCCTGCCCCGTCAGGCAGCCGGTCGGTGAGAGTCATGGTCTGTCCATCGTGCCAGCCCGCCGGGACTGATCCGTTCGCCCTGCCGGGTCCATGTACCGTCGCGGCTACTCACACCCTGCTGGTTTGCCGGGCACAAACCACTCATTCCGGGCGGCAGAAGCCGGGAAACCAACAGGGTGTCGCGAGCTGTCGCAGCTGTGCCCGGTCAGTGCAGCCTGGCGCCGAAGAAGGCGAAGATCTTCTCCCAGCCGTCCATCGTTGCCTCAGGCCGGTACATCGGGGCGAAGTAGTAGAAGAAACCATGCGAAGCACCGTCGTACCGGTGAAACTCGTGCTCCTTGCCGTTCTTCGCGAGCGCTTCCTCGAGCTGGTCGACCTGCGCCGGCGTCGGGTACTTGTCGTCGTTGCCGAACAGCCCGAGTACCGGCGCGGACAGGTCAGCGATGTAGTCGATGGGTGCGACCGGGCGCGCCGGGCTGAGTTCCTCCTGGCTCATGATGACCCCGCCGCCCCACAGGTCGCCGACGGCATTCCAGCCGGCTGTCCGGCACGCGGTCAGCAGCGAATGCCTGCCGCCTGAGCAGGTCCCGATGATTCCGGTCTTGCCATTACTGGTCGGCTGAGCCAGCAGCCACTCCCTGGCAGCCGCGCAGTCGGCGACGACGCTGTCGTCGTGGACGCCACCATCGGCCCTTACCTTCGCGGCAATGTCGTCCGCGGTGCCGTGCCCGTACCGGCAGTACAGGTCCGGGCAGATCACGGTGTAACCGTGCCGGGCGAGCCGGTCGGAGAACTCACGGTAAAACTCATCCCAGCCGGGCATGTGGTGCACCGCCACGATGCCCGGCCCGGCCTGGGTGCCGACCGGCCTGGCGACGTAGGCGTGCACCTGGTCACCGTTGCCCGCTGGATAGGTGATTACCTCAGTAGTGATACCCCGGTTTGAGTCGGTAGAGAACGAGTTCCATTCAGCCATTACTTGCCCCTTCGCGTCACGCTCCGGATCCCGCGAACCTGGGTCCCGCAGACTTTCTTACCGCATGGATCGGCGATGCCCGTCAGCGGCCGGTGGCTAGGCTTTCGTTGCGTCGGCCAGAACCACGGGCGGCACGCCGGCTGCCGGAATCACAGGCGAGGGAGCACGATGATCAGAGTGGGCGTGCTGGGCGCCAAGGGGCGCATGGGATCGCAGGTGTGCGCCACGGTCGAGTCGGCCGCAGACCTGGAACTCGCCGCGCAGGTCGATGCGGGTGATTCGATGGACCTGCTGTCCGGTATCGACGTCGTGGTGGACTTCACGCATCCCGGCGTGGTGATGGAGAACCTGCGCTGGTGTGTCGGCCACGGGCTGTCCGCGGTGGTCGGCACCTCCGGCTTCAGCGACGACCGGCTCGCCGAGGTAGGCGGCTGGCTCGAGGCGCAGCCGGGGGCACGCGTACTGGTGGTACCGAACTTCTCGATCGGCGCCGTGCTGATGATGCGGTTCGCCGCTATCGCAGCGCCGTTCTTCGAGTCCGCTGAAGTGATCGAACTGCACCACGCCGGAAAGGCCGACGCGCCATCCGGCACCGCCGGCCGCACCGCCACGCTGATCAGCGCCGCCAGGGACAGCGCCGGAGCCGGGCCGATGCCGGACGCCACGGTGACGGCCGCGGAGGGCGCGCGCGGCGCCGACGTCGACGGCGTCCGCGTCCACTCGGTCCGGCTGGCCGGCCTGGTCGCGCATCAGGAGGTCCTGCTCGGCGGGCACGGCGAGGTGCTCACGATCCGGCACGACTCGCTGGACCGCGCCTCGTTCATGCCTGGCGTGCTGCGCGCGGTGCGCGGCATCGGCGAACTGCCGCCCGGCCTTACCGTCGGCCTCGATGGCCTGCTCGGCTTGTCATAGCGCCGGCTCCTGTCCGGACCGGACCCAACTGGGTTGCCGGTTCGCGGCGGCGAGGTGCTAAGGCGAACGGTGCCTCCGTCTGCCGCTTGCGGCGCTTCCTCATCGAGGCGCGCAAGCCGCCCGGAGAGTAGCGTGTCAAGCCGGGCTGGGCTGGCCAGCCCTGACTGAGAGCCGATCTGTGGAGCCTTCGGACGCGACTCGGTGCGCCGGGCAGCAGATCTGGCAGCCCGAGCCGAAGGAGAATTGCGATGCCCACTCGACGGGCGCACACGACGTGGACCGGCGGACTGGAGGACGGCACTGGGACAGTGACTCTCGTCAGTTCCGGACTCGGCAGCTATGAGATCAATTTCCCTAAGCGAGCCGCCGACGACGCGGGCGGGACCACGAGCCCGGAGGAACTCATCGCGGGAGCGCACGCGGGGTGCTTTGCCATGCAGTTCTCGGCGATGCTCGGGGCGGCGGGCGGCAGTGATCAGTCACTGGACGTGACCGCGGACGTGACGCTCAGCCCGGATCCGGCGGGCGGGTTCCGGATAAGCGGCATCAAGCTGACGGTGAACGGCTCGGCGCACGGGGTCAGCCCGGAGGACTTCGCCAGAATCGCCGCCGACGCGAAGGCAACATGCCCGGTCAGCAAGGCGCTCGCCGGCACGGCCATTGAGCTTGAGGTAGCTCGCGGCTGAGGGCCCGGCGCACAATACTTCACATGGGAGTCTTCAGGGGACAGGATGCCCGGCAGCTGGCCGGCGGAGGCCCTGGATACGGCGGCGCAAGTGCTGGCCTTGGCGCAGCAGACAGCGGATCAGGCAATTGCCGATGCCGCCAGGGAGGCGGACCGGATCGTCGTCGAGGCCAGGAAAGCGGGCGCCATCCGCGCACAGGCTCGTGCCGAGTACTCGTTCGGGCAAGTCCCCGGCCACGAGCGCGAGTGCTGAGGCTGGCCGGTACTGGCGACTCGATCGTTCTTGCCGCGCTCGCCCGCGGTGGCATGCCGGGCTAGCCCTGTGACCTTGCCCGGGCTTCCTCGATGGTGAGCTCGGCAGCTGGATCGGCGTCCAGGCGCTCATCCGGGATCGGATCGCCACTGAGAACTGACCTGCCGTAGCTGCCGTTGTCGAGTCGCTGGAGGGCCCGGTCGATCGCGGCGATCCTGGCCCGGAAGCCCTCGGCGATCGCGTCGTCAATGCCCTGCGCGGTCAGCGGCTGGGCGGAGTCGGCGTAGTCGCCGGTCTCGCCGACCTCCGTCTCACGGTCCTGCTGGCCGGCCGAGACGGCGTCCCTGAGCAGACGCGCCACTTCGGCACGCTCGGCGGTCAGCCGCTCGCGCGCCACGCTCTGGTCCATCTGGCCCACCTCGCATCGGATAATTTAACCGGCCCCTGACCAGTCCTAACCCCAGATACCCTACGCACCGTGATTGCGGCTGGCTGACCGGCCCGGTCGTGTGCGGCTGGTGCCCGGTGCCATTGCCGGACCCCGAGGAGCGCGCTTGATCTTCGATTACAGGCCGTCGATTGTCGGCCACCGCGGCTTCGGTGCGGGCCAGGCGGCCGGCTACCAGGAGAACTCGCTGGAAGCGTTTCTTGCCGCCGCGGTCAGCGGCGTGCCGTGGGTTGAGCTGGACGTTCGGCGCAGCAGCGACGGCGAGCTGATGCTGTGGCACGATCCGGTCACGCCGGACGGTCACCTTATCCAGGCGCGCACCGCCGGCGAACTGGCGGCCGAGGGGATCGCGCTGCTGGACGACGTGCTCTCGGTGCTCCCCGCGAGCATCGGCGTCGACATAGACGTCAAGACCGTGATCGAGGACGCGACCGCGCCCGAGCACCGGCGAACGCATGCGCTGGCGGCCAGCCTCGTGCGGCGCTACCGGGGAACGCGGCGCTTGCTCGTCTCCTCATTCGATCCATCGGTGGTGGCCTACCTGAAAGACCGGGCGGCAGGCGACGGGGAGGTGGCGCTCGGCCTGATCACCGAGGTGAGATTTGCCGCCAGCCCGGCTATCTCCGCTGCCGCCAACCTGGGGATGGACGCAGTCTGCCCGCACATCGACAGCCTGCGGAGCGAGCCCGAGCGAGTCGTCGAGTTCGCGCATCGTGCCAGGCTAGAGGTGGTGGCCTGGTCGCCAGGCCCGGCCGAGGCGCTGGCGCTGGCGCTGGCGCTGGCGCTGGCGCTGGCGCTGGCGCTGGCGCTGGCGCTGGCGCTGGCCGGCGTCGACGCGGTGTGCGTGGACGACATACCCGGTACCCAGGCCGCACTGGCCGGCCTGCGCTGACACGGCCAGGAGCCTCCCCCGCGGCGTGCCATAGGGCCCGAACGTTTCATGGAATCCGAACCACCGTTCATGGAATCCGAACCACCGTTCATGGAACCAGCCTGTTTCACCGCCCGCTATGTCCCGATCTGTGGTTACCGATTCCATGAAATGCGCCGGGCTACGCCTGTGCCCCTGAGCTACGTGCCGAGTCAGCGCACTGCCGTCAGGCGGTCTGGACCTGGCCCGCCGCCTCCAGGCCGAGTTCCGCTATCGACGTCTCGCGCATCTTGAACTTCTGCACCTTGCCGGTGACCGTCATCGGGAATTGGTCGGTGACCCGGACGTAGCGCGGGATCTTGTAGTGCGCGATCTTCCCGGCACAGAACTCGCGCACCTGTTCCGCGGTCAGCTCGCACCCAGGGCGCAGCGTGACCCAGGCACACAGTTCCTCCCCGTACTTCACATCCGGCACGCCCACGACTTGCACGTCCTCGATCGACGGGTGGGTGTACAAAAATTCCTCGACTTCGCGCGGGTAGACGTTCTCGCCGCCGCGGATCACCATGTCCTTGATCCGGCCGACGATGTTCAGGTATCCAGCGTCGTCCATCACCGCCAGGTCCCCGGTGTGCATCCAGCGCCCGTTGTCGATGGCCTCGGCCGTCCGTTCCGGGTCGTCCCAGTAGCCGAGCATTACCGAGTAGCCGCGGGTGCACAGTTCGCCGTGGCTGCCGCGCGGCTCTACCACACCGGTCTCCGGGTCGATCACCTTGACCTCGAGGTGCGGATGAACCCTGCCGACGGTGGACACCCGCCGGTCGGTCTCGTCATCGGCGGAGGTCTGGGTGGAGACCGGTGACGTCTCAGTCATCCCGTAGCAGATCGTCACCTCGGTCATGTGCATCTCGGACATGACGCGCTTCATCACCTCGACCGGGCAAGGCGAACCGGCCATGATCCCGGTGCGCAGGCTGGACAGGTCGTAGCTGGCGAAGTCGGGCAGCGCCAGTTCCGCGATGAACATGGTCGGGACGCCGTACAGCGAGGTGCATTTCTCCGCCTGCACCGCGGCCAGGGTGGCCGCCGGGTCGAATCCCGGTGCCGGGATAACGATGCAAGCGCCGTGCGTGGTGCTGCCCAGGTTTCCCATCACCATGCCGAAGCAGTGGTAGAACGGCACCGGCACGCAGACCCGGTCGGCGCGGGTGTAGCGGCAGCCGGCGCCGACGAAATAGGCGTTGTTCAGGATGTTGTGGTGCGACAGCGTGGCACCCTTCGGGAATCCGGTGGTCCCGCTGGTGTACTGGATGTTGATCGGGTCGTCGAACGCCAGCATGGCGGACCGCGCGTCCAGGGCCTCCCGGTTAGCGTCAGCGTCGGCGTCCATTAGCTCGTCCCACTCCGCGCTGCCGAGGTAAGTCACTCGCTCCAGCGCGGTCAGGCCGGACCGGACCTCGTCGATCATGGCCCGGTAGTCACTGGCCTTGAAGCTCTCGGCGCTGACCAGCAGCCTGACCCCGGACTGGCGGAGCACATACGCCAGCTCATGACTGCGGTAGGCGGGGTTGATGTTGACCAGGATCGCGCCGACCTTCGCGGTCGCGTACTGGAGCAGCACCCACTCGGCGCAGTTCGGTGCCCAGATGCCGACGCGGTCACCCTTGGCGATGCCGAGCGCGAGCAGCCCGGCGGCGAGGACGTCGGTATCGGCGTCCAGTTGCGAGTAGGTCCACCGCCGGCCGGTCGGCACGTCCACCATGGCCTCGCTGGCCGGGTATGTGGCCGCTATCCGGCGCAAGTTGGCGCCGATGGTCTCGCCGAGCAGCGGCACAGCCGATGCGCCGTGGCTATAGGACAACTGGCGGGCTACGGACATGGCTGGCCTCCTGGTGCTGGGTAAGCCAATGATCGCGGTTTCCGCAGCGGTGTGGGAAGTGGGTCAGCTTTGTCGTAAGCGCGACACCGGATGGCAGGCAGGGACCTTGGGCAGCGGCACTGTGGGTCATAGCGTCGGTGTCAGTGACGGCCCGGCAATGCAAGGGAGCTCTCACGATGAGCATGCCGTACCAGGAGCCGCTCGTGCCGAGGGCAGCGCGGGAGCGGGTCATACCGGAGCCGCCGCGGCGGGGCGAACCGGACGGGGAGCCCTGCGGGATCTGTGGCGGCGCTGCCACCGAGGCGCTATGGCACGACGAGCTATGGACGCTGCACGCGCCGGTGTCGTGCAGCCTGCCGGGCACGGTCTGGCTGGCCAGCCGCGAGCATTTCGATTCTTTCGCAGAGATGCCGGACAACCAGGCCGCCGACTTCGGCCGGGTAGCAGGCCGGATGGAACGGGCCGCTCTGGCTCTCGGCGGCGTGGCGCGCGCGCATCTGTACCGCTGGGCACGAGGAACTGGTCGCCGCGGCCAAGCGGATCGCCGCCGTCATGGACGCCCAGGAGCCGCCGTCATGGACGCCCAGGAACGGTCGAACGGTCGCGCCGCTGGCGGCTGACGATTGGCCGGCCAGCCAGCCGCCAATGGCCCGAGATGCGCTCGGGGCCGGACAGGTCTACTGTCATAGCGGAAACGTACTTCGGTTTCGGAGCGCCGCGATGAGTACCCCGCGATGAGCACCTGGGGCATCTGGCTGATCATCGCGGCTGTGCTCGGCACAGTCGAGGTCATGACCACGACGCTCGCGTTCGGGCTGGTGGGAGTCGCCGCGCTGATCGCGGCGGGGGCCGGCTTCCTCGGCGCGCCGGCCGCCATCCAGTTCGGGGCATTCGTGCTTGCCTCCGGGGTCGGCCTCGGCGTCGCCCGGCCGTTCGCCTTGCGGCACATCCGGCAGCCCCCCATGCTGCGCACCGGCACCGCCGCTCTCGTCGGCCGCCCGGCAATCGTGCTGGAGGAAGTCGGCCCGCACGGCGGCCGGGTGCGGATCGGCGGCGAGGTGTGGTCGGCACGCTCGTACGACGAGACCCAGATCATCCCGGTCGGCCAGACCGTGGACGTCATGCATATCGAGGGCGCGACCGCCCTGGTATATCCCCGGGAGTAGGCAATGGGTGACATCGCTGCGATCGTCGCTGCCGTCATCGTCGTGCTCGTGGCTCTGGTGACGATCCGGTCGGTGCGCATCGTCCCGCAGGCGCGGGCGCGCAACGTGGAGCGGCTCGGCCGGTACCGCAAGACGCTAGAGCCTGGCATGAACGTGGTGATCCCGTTCATCGACCGGGTCAAGCCGCTGATCGACTTGCGCGAGCAGGTGGTCTCGTTTACCGGCCAGCGCGTCATCACCGAGGACAACCTCGTGGTGACAATCGACACCGTCCTGTTCTTCCAGGTCACCGATCCCCGCGCGGCCGACTACGAGATCGTCAACTACATCCAGGCGATCGAGCAGCTCACCGCAACGATGCTGCGCAGCGTGATCGGCTCGATGGACCTGGAGCAGACGCTGACCTCCCGTGACAAGATCAACACGATGCTGCGCGGCGTGCTTGACGACGCGTCCGGCAAGTGGGGCATCCGGGTGACCAGGGTGGAGATCCGGGCCATCGACCCGCCGCAGACCGTCAAGGACGCGATGGAGAAGCAGATGCGGGCCGAGCGGGAGAAGCGGGCCGCGATCCTGCACGCCGAGGGCGTGCGGCAGTCGCAGATCCTCACCGCCGAGGGGGAGAAGCAGGGCAATATCCTCCGCGCCGAGGGGGAGAAGCAGAGCTCCATACTCAGGGCCGAGGGCCAGGCGCAGGCGATCACGTCGGTATTCCAGTCGATCCACGACAACGACCCGGATCCCAAGCTGCTTGCCTACCAGTACCTGCAGACGCTGCCGCAGATCGCGCAGGGCCCCGGCAACACCATCTGGATGGTGCCGAGCGAGCTGACCAGCGCGCTGAAGGCGGTGAGTGCCGCCTTCAGCGGCAGCCAGGGATCCGCTGACCAAGCACCGGAGACCGAAGGCCAGCCCGGCGCGGCACCGTCAGCTCCTTCCGTGCGGGAACGGGCTAGTTCACAGCCAGCCGTCACAGCGGCCGCGGTCGCCGGAGCGATATCGGCGGTCGGCGCTCCGGCGCAGTCCTCGCCCGACCTGCCGGGGGCAGCGCCAGCGGCAGCCGTGCTGGCTCAGGTTCCGGCGGTCGAAGCGGTGCTGGCCACTGCACAAGGCGCCGGGCCGACTGCCGGGCCGACTGCCGGGCACGGCGCCGGGCCGAGCGCCGCGCAGGACGACGGGCTTGCCGCCGGGGCGGAGGCGCTGGGCGGGCTCCAGCCGCTGGACGCCGCAGGCAGTCAGGACAGTGGCGCAGCCAACGGATCGGCGAATCCGGCCGGTTAGAACTCGCCCGGTCAGAGCCTGCCCGGTCAGAGCCTGATCGCGAGGCCGAGCGTGAGCAGCAGGCCGTAGGCGAGTTCGAGCCGTCCGGTCTGGCCGAGTGCGACGATGAGGCCGCGCCCGGTGGCGCCGTCCCGGACCTGCCGGACCGGCGCGGATGCAAGCGGCAGCGCGGCCAGCGCCAGCAGGCTCAGCGGGCGGGCGGGCGCCAGCACCAGCGCGACACAGAACGGTGCCAGGATGCAGCCGGTGTACAGCACCCTGGTTCGCTGGTCACCGAGGATGACGGCGAGGGTGCGCTTGCCCGTTGCGATGTCGGTGGGGATATCCCGCAAGTTGTTGATCACCAGCAGCGCACAGGCGAGCAAGCCGATAGCAGTCGCGGCGGCCCAGGGCAGCCAGCTCAACGATCGCATCTGAACGTATGCCGTGCCTGCTACCGCGGCGAGCCCGAAGAACACGAATACTGACACCTCGCCGAGCGCGCGGTATCCGTAGGGACGGCTGCCGCCGGTGTAGAACCACGCGGCCGCCACCGCTGCCGCGCCGACCAGCAGGAGCCACCACGAGCTGGCCGCTGCCAGCACCAGGCCGGCCGCGCAGGCGAGCGCGAAGCACGCTATCGCGGCTGCTAGCACGTGCCTTGGCCGGGCCAGGCCAGAGCCGACCAGCCGCACCGGGCCGACGCGCACCTGGTCGGTGCCGCGGACGCCGTCGCTGTAGTCATTGGCATAGTTGACGCCTACTTGCAAGGTCAGGGCCACCAGCAGGGCCAGCGCGGCCCGCCAGAGCGAGAACTTGCCGTAGCCGAAGGCGACGCCCGACCCAACCACGACTGGCACGATCGCGGCGGGCAGGGTCCGCGGTCGCGCGCCGGCCACCCAGTTGCGCAGATCGGCCACTTCGGGAGTCAGTCCTTTACCGTGTCGGGGATGACACAGGGTAGCCCGACAGGCCGGCTGATCTCGCGGCGGAGGCCGGGCCGGCCGATGGCGCTGGTCCGGCTAACGCCAGCGCGGCTAACGCCAGCGCGGCTTACTGCAGGGCGCGCTGAGCGGCGGCGAAGATCTCTCCTGCCTCTTCCCAGCTAAGCGGGCCGGTCGCTGTTGCCCGTTTCCGGCTGCGGAAGTAGCGGCGTACCGAGTGGCCAGCGAAGACGTCGACGCCGCGCAGGGTAGCTACCGTCCACGGCACCATCGGGCCGTAGATGACCATGGCCGGGCGGACCGTGATCTGACGGCCAAGCTCTGCGGCCAGCAGCCGGGCGGCCTGGTCGGCTTCCCAGCGGGCGTGCGCGAGGCGGTCCTTCTGGCTGAACGGGCCGTGATACAGGACGGGTCCGGCGGCCGAGTCGCTGGCGACGGTGCGGACCGGCAAGCGGCGGTCCCACCGCTCCGCGTCAAGCGCATAGACCCCGCCCGGCCCGATGACCAGGTGGTCGATGACGGAGTCGGTGCCGGGAATAGTGCGCGCGTGCAGCGCCAGGTAGCCGGAGACCCTGGCCAGGTAGAGCCGCCGTCTCGTGCGCCGCTGGGCGGATGAGACCCGCACCGCCGCCGGGATCAGCGACATGGTCCTGGACTGGTAGATCGTATCGACGATCGCCGCGATCGCGGCGAACGTCACGCCAAGCCGCCATCCCTGCCAGAACCACACTGGCAGGAAGACGACTACTGAGATCACGGCCCGGCGGATCCAGTAGGGCAACCGCGGATCGGCGGCAAGCCCGGCCATGAGGGCGCGCGCGGGAACAGGGTAATCCGGTGGTCCCTCGGCCGGGGCGGCTGGCCCAGGCGGAGTCGGCTCGGGCCCGGTCTCCCGGTCCATGTGTCACAGCGTAACGGAGCGATCACAAGCAGATCGCGACGGCCCGGCCGGGCGGCGCTTGCGAGCGCGCCCGTTCAGCACGGCTATGCCGAGGGTTGGCCAGGCCTGCCGGGTCCGCTACTGTTCGGTAACGTGACGCAGATTCACGACCTCTCAGTGACCGAGCAAGCCGCCGCGATCCGTTCCGGGGAGGTCTCGGCTGCCGAGATCACCGAGCACTACCTCGACCGCATCGAGCGTCTCAACGAGCAGGTGGGCGCGTTCTATACGGTGACCGGCGACCTGGCCCGCGAGCAGGCCGCTGTCGCGGACAAGGCAGTCTTGGCGAGCCGCAAGGACGGCGGGGAACTGCCCGCGCTGACCGGGGTGCCGATCCCGATCAAGGACCTGAACATGGTGGCGGGCGTCAGGCTGACCTACGGGAGCGCGATCCTGGCCGACAACGTCGCGACTGAGGACGACTATGTGGTCGAGCACCTGCGCTCGGCCGGCATCGTGATCACCGGCAAGACCGCCACGCCCGAGTTCGGCCTGCCCTGTTACACCGAGACCAGGGTCGGCCCGCCGGCCCGCACCCCGTGGGACCTGAGCCGGTCGGCGGGAGGTTCCAGCGGCGGTGCCGCGGCCGCCGTGGCGGCCGGTCTCGCGCCCGCTGCCCAGGGCAGCGACGGCGGCGGCTCGATCAGGTTCCCGTCCAGCGTTTGCGGCCTGTTCGGCATCAAGCCGACTCGCGGCCGGATCTCGCAAGGGCCGATGATGCCTGACCTGACCGGGTTGTCGACCGACGGCCCGCTGGCGCGCACCGTGGCTGATGCGGCGCTGCTGCTCGACGCTATGACGGGCAATCACCCCGGCGACATGTACACGCTGCCGCCGCTGCCGGCCGGCGAGTCGTTCCTCGGCTACGCCAGCCGCGAGCCAGGCAGGCTGCGCATTGCCCGGTCGCTGCGGACCGTGATACCGGGGGCCGAGGTGCACCCGGACTGCGTCGCCGCTTACGAGAGCGCCAGCGCGCTGCTCGCCTCGCTCGGGCACGAGGTGGAGGACATCGACCTGCCGTTCAGCGAGGAGGCCGTGCCGTCGTTCCTGGCGCTATGGTTCGCGATGGCAACGCTTGCGCCGATCCCGCCCGACCAGGAGGGCGAGCTGCTGCCGCTGACGCGCTACCTGCGCGGCAGGGGCGCGGAGTTGTCCGCGGCGGACGTGCTGATGCACCAGGCGATCCTGCAGAACACCGTCCGGCCGGCAATGACGGCGCTGAATGCCTACGACGCTGTCCTCAGCCCGACGCTCGCCCTGCCGCCACGGCCGGTGGGCTGGTTCGACGAGGTTGAGCCGGCCGAGAACTTCACCCGGCAGACGCTTTTCACGCCGTGGACCGCGCTGTACAACCTGTCCGGCCAGCCCGCTGTCAGCGTGCCGCTGTACTGGAACGCCGAGGATCTGCCGATCGGCATCATGCTGGCCGGCCGGATGGGTGACGAGGCCACCCTGATCTCGCTGTCTGCTCAGCTCGAGGCAGCCCGGCCGTGGCGGGACAAGCACCCCGGAATCTGGTGAAACCGGGAGCCGGGACCAGCCTGGTGACCTTCGCCCCTGGAGTCTGACGGCGCCAGCGAGAAGCTGGGGCTGACGGAGGAGGAGGTGCCCGATGCGAGTCCTCGTTACCTACGGATCCAGTCGCGGCGGCACCGAGGGACTAGCCCAGGCGGTGGCGGACGGATTGCGAGCGTGCGGCCTCGACGTAGACGTGCTCCCGCCGAGCCGGGTCCGTGACATTTCCGGCTACGGCGCCGTCGTGGTCGGCGGCGCTCTGTACGTCTTCCGCTGGCACCGGGCTGCCCGCTGGTTCGTGCGCAGGCACGCGGCGGCTCTCAGGCAGCGACCCACGTACTTCTTTTCCAGCGGCCCGCTCGATGACTCGGCCGCGAGCACCGACATACCGCCGGCCGCTGGAGTCAGGTCGCTGATGGAGCGGACCGGCGCTCGCAGCCACGTGACGTTCGGTGGCCGGCTGTCGCCGGACGCCAGGGGCATCCCGGCGAGCGCGATGGCGAAGAAGCTGTCAGGCGACTGGCGGGATCCTGCCCGGGCGCGGAACTGGGCGCGGCAGATAGCACGCGAGCTAACCGGCGAGCCGGCCGCGGCCGCGCCAGCCAGCCGGGACGAAGCCAGGTCCTGATTCCCGTTGGCACGCCAGCCACTAGGCAGGCCGCGCGCGGCGTGCTGGTGCAGGCCCGCTGGCCGGCCGGCAATCAGTTTCAAGGTTCCCCGACCTGCCAGTTTCAAGGTTCCCCGACCTGCCGCACCACTGCGGGGCTGGCCGGGCGGGTGTCCTAGCATTCGGTAGTACCGGCAAATGCTGCCGGAAGGTCACCTCAGAACGCGGGGGCACGGGATGACCGCATGAACAGCGCGGAACGACGCGCTCGAATGCTATTTCACGCGGGGAACAGGGCAGTCGCGCTGGCGGCGTCGGCCGGCCTGCTTGCGTTGCTCGGGCTCGGTGCCGGCTCGGTGCCGGCCCTGGGCCCGGCGCTCGTTCCTGGCCACGGTACCTGGCGGTCAGCCGCTCCCGCCGCACGGCCGACGTCACACAGGGCGATCATCCGGGCGCACCGGCCGTGACGGCTGAATTCAAGCGGCTAGGCAAGCGCGGTTCGTATGGTCTTGGTGAGCTGCGGGCCCGCGGCATCGCCGAGCAGCGGCCCGCTGCGTTCCAGCCGCGGTTCGCCCGGCGCAACCACCGGTGGCCGGTCTCAGCCTGGCTCCTTGTCCTGGTCGCGGGGGTGCTGCTGATCGCGGCGACGGCCGCCGCCGGCTGGTGGTTCATGCCGTTCGTGGCCGGCTTGCTGGCGGGGCTGGCCAATCACGTTGGCCGCTGGCCGACTGCGGTGGCGCTGCCCGCCGTCGCGGTGACCGCCGTCGTCGGCTGGGCGGCACCGCTGTGCTGGGCTATTCTGCATGGCCAGCGGTACGGCGCGGCCGCGCCGGCCGCCGCTGCGCTGCTCGGACTTCCGCGCTACGCCGCCGTCGGAGTCGCGCTGACGGTGCTGGTCTCGGTGATCCAGGCCGCGGCCGGCTACTGGCTCGGCCGGGCCCTGACCCCCCTGCCTGTCGACGAGTGAGCCGCTGCCACTGACACGCGAGGATGTACAGCCAGATGTCGCGCGGATACCAGGCGAGCGCGGCGCGGACCGCG
Source organism: Actinomycetota bacterium (assembly GCA_027314515.1). Classification (GTDB taxonomy): domain Bacteria; phylum Actinomycetota; class Actinomycetes; order Streptosporangiales; family Streptosporangiaceae; genus JAJYUU01. The sequence continues at coordinate 39,959 of DAHVAR010000197.1, read as the reverse complement.
GTGAGTGCCCCGCCGCTCGCAGCTAGCGTCCCAGAGCCGGCGCCAAGCGCCAGTCCATCGTGGAACACTGCGCCGCCGGTGACTTCTGCGAGCACCTGCGTCGGCACCGACAGCCAGTCCAGCTGGCTAATCCCGGCGAGCGGATCGAAGCCGAGCGTGCCAGCCAGCCAGGAGCGCAACCCGGCGACGGCGACCCAGTGCCCGGCGGACTCGGCGCGGGCGCCTGATGTCGCGAACACTGTCGGGTAGCCGCGGAACTCTGCTGGCAGCCTGCCAGCGAGCAGTTCTGCCACCCGCCCCGTGTGAGTGCCGACGGCGTCGTCGGCGAGGAAGACCTGCAGGCGCGGTCCCCAGTTGTGGTCGGTAGACCGCGGCGAGTCGAACCCGAGCACCTCAGATCCCCAGCCGATCAGCGCCGCCGAGTAGGCCAGGCCAGGACACTCGGTCTCGAGAAGCGGCCCGACCACCTCGGCATAGAACAGCCGCGCCAGCTCGACTCCGGGTATGAATGGCGGCGGCACGTGGCGATCCTGACCTATCCGGCCGAGCGTCGGCAACCCGGATTTCTAGCGCCTGTCGGGCTAGGCGGCGCCCGGCCGGCCGGGCATGGGTGTGCGGCGGCGTGGCGGGCTTGCCGGGGTGGTTGCTGCTCGGCCGGGTCGTGCGCCCCGCTGCCGCGACCGCGAAATCGGGACTTGCCTGACGGGCTTACGGCCCGGACTCGGCGTTGCGGCTTGGCCAGGTCTTCCTGCTGCCGGAGCCATCTCCGCGGTGACCGGGCAGTCCGGCGAACATGGCCGTGCCCCGGTGAAACCGCGGCTGCGGAGGACCCTGGCAACTTGCGCTGCTACCCGGCATGGGGTAACGGTGAGATCGAGGTAGCCGTAACGGAGCGTGACGACTCCATCCGCAGTCGCCGCATTGTCCCGCCGGATGTCGCTCCACCTGGCTTCATTGGGGTGGGCAAGCCGGCCGTCGAGTTCCACGGCGGTCAGGTAGGCCGCGTAGAACACGTCGCGATACTCATTGTGGTCGCTGCGGCGATACCTGCGCTGACGTTCGCCGGGCGGCAGACCGTGTGGTCGCTCGACGTCTTTGTGATAACGCCGCTCAAGGATCGAATGCAGGCCGGCGGCGTCCAGCGTCAGCAGTTCGCTGAGCTCAGTGCGCCAGCGCATCCGGGCGCGCAATCCGACTGCGTGAGCCAGCTTTGACTGCGTCGTCTTCCTGCGCTGTAAGCCGCGGAATACCCACGCGCACGCGTCATCGGTACTGCGAGCCGCAGCAGCGAGATCAAGAATCGTCTCCTCGACCCGCGTTTGCGGCGGAAGCCGCGCCGGGTGACGAGCCCGGATTGCTCTCGCTGAGTAGTGGATCACGATTCCTGGCGCCTTGCTTGGCCGCCGCTCGACCGGAACCGTTACATGGACCAGGTCACTGGGCTTGTCCGTCAGCCCGGCCAGCTCAGCCGCCGTCTGATAGCTCAGCATCCCGCCAGGTCCGGCGCTGAGCACGGCCGCCCACAGGACGGCCTGGCGGCCGGGCTCGCCGGAAAAAGTGGCATATACCCCGCGGTGCATTCGCTGCCATCGGCCGGCGCGCAGGTGCTCAGCGATGGCCGACTTGGTCAGCCCTGCGCCGACCAACTGTTCGGTGGTCAGGATTCCGCACTGTTGCGCCGTGAGTTCGCGGAGAATCGGCGGCAACTGCTTCGGCATGGTGCTCAGTGTGCTGCGTGGTGCCGACAAATCGGCCGGGTTTTCCATGATCCTGGAGAGTTACGCCTGCCCGCGCATGCATAACTCTCAAGGATCATGGACTATGAGGCGTTTGGGCATGCGCCGGGCGCGAATCATGGAGGTGTGACCGACGCAGAGCTAGCCGCGCGCGCGCGGAATGCCGGGATTGTTACTGAATTTGATGACTGGCAGGGCCACCGCGTCGAGATGCCTGCCGAGACGCTGATCGCCATACTCGACGTGCTCGGCCGGCCGCTGCCGGCTGGCGACGGTCAATCCGCAGCCGATCAGGTAACGGGCGAGCCGGCCGTGCGCGCGGGGGCAGCGCAGGCCAGCGCAGCCCCGGCAGCCGCGGGGGCAGCGCAGGCCAGGGAAGCGAGCCACGCGGTGCTCCCGCTGGTGCCGGAGACGCGGCAGTGGGGGTTCACGGTCCAGCTGTACTCCCTACGGTCACGGGAGTCCTGGGGGCACGGCGACTTGCGCGATCTCGCAGAGCTAGCCCGGTGGAGCGCCGCCGAGCTGGGAGCCGGGTTCGTGCTGGTCAATCCGCTGCACGCGGCAGAGCCGCTGCCGCCAGTGAGCACGTCCCCGTACCTGCCGATGACTCGGTTGTTCACCAGCCCGCTGTACCTGCGGGTGGAGGACATCCCCGAGTACGGTGCGCTGCCCACGGCAGACAAAACCACGATCGACCGGCTCGCTGCTCCGCTGCGAGCCGCTAACAGCACGCCGGACCTCATCGACCGCGATGCCGTCTGGACAGCCAAGCGCCGGGCGCTGGAGCTGGTCAGCAAGGTTCCGCTGAGCGGAGCCCGGCAGGCCGACTACGACCGGTTCCGGACGGAGCGCGGCCGCCGCCTCCAGCAGTGGTCCCACTGGTGCGCGCTGGCTGAGCGACACGGCGCCGACTGGCGGGACTGGCCCGCCGGGCTGGCCAGTCCTGGTGCGGCCGCCCGCGCGGTCGCCGCCGACCGGCAGCTCGCGGCAGCGGCCGAGTTCCACGCCTGGCTGCAATGGCAGGCCGCCCAGCAGCTTGCTGCTGTCCAGCGGGCGGCGAAGGCAGCGGGCATGGCGAACGGGGTCATCCACGACCTGGCAGTAGGCGTGCATCCCGGCGGTGCCGACGCGTGGGCCATGCAGGGCCTGCTCGTGCCCGGCTTCAGCGTGGGCGCTCCGCCAGATGGGTTCAACCAGCTTGGACAGGACTGGTCGCAGCCGCCCTGGCATCCTCGCCTGCTGGCCGCCGCGCACTACCGGCCGCTCGCGGACTTGTTCGAGGCCAACCTGCGCGACGCCGGCGGCATTCGCGTCGATCACGTGATGGGCCTCACGAGGCTGTGGTGGATACCGGCGGGGCAGCCGCCTGAGCGCGGCGCTTACGTGCGCTACGACCACGAGGCCGCTGTCGGTGCGCTGGCCCGCGCCGCCGGTCTTGCGGGCGCGCTCTCGATCGGCGAGGACCTTGGCACCATTGAGCGGTGGGTCAGCGCTTATCTAGCCAGCCGCGGCATCCTGGGCACGATGATGCTGTGGTTCGCCCGCGCGGACGACGGCACGCCGCTGCCGCCAGAGCGCTGGCGGCGAGCCTGCATGGCCACGGTCGGCACGCACGACGTGCCGCCGGTGTCGGGCTTCGTCACCGGCGAGCAGGTGACCGTCCGCGCCCGGCTCGGTTTGCTCAAAGCGCCACAAGAGCGGGAACGGGCCGAGTCAGCGGCAATGCTGGCTCGCTGGCAGGCGGCGCTTGAGGCTGACGGCCTGCTGACACCCGGCCAGCAGCCTGACCCGGCGCAGTTCACCGTGGCGCTCTACGGTTACCTGCGCAAGACGCCGGCGTTGCTGCTCGGAGTGTCCCTGGCCGACGCCGTCGGTGACCGGCGCACGCAGAATATCCCCGGCACCAGTACCGAGTACCCGAACTGGCGGATCCCGCTCTGCGACGACCAGGGCAAGCCGGTGCTGCTGGAGGACCTGCCCGGCATCAAGCTGCTGCGCGAAGTGTGCGCGGCAGTGGCCGGCGCATCAACGGCGGCCGCGCCCGGCGGCTAGCTCGGCCGGGCGTCGCGCTGCTGGCAGTTCAGCGCCCGTGCCACGTCGTCCCTGCGTTCGGTAAGCAACCGCGTCAAGGCCGGCCCGGGGTTCGCGGTGGCGATGTAGTCGTCCGTGGCCGCGATGCCCTGCTGGCTGATCATGCTGTCCGGGTAACCAACCTCGGTGAAGAACTGCGCCATGTCGGACGCACCGTCCTGCCAGAAGCCGGCTAGCTCGGCGTAATACTTCGCCGCGTAGGGCACGAGCAGTTCGGCCGCGTCCGGATCGGCGAAGCCGCGCAATACCGCGCGGAACGTGGCGTTGGGCACGCTGCCATCGGTGATCTTGGTCCAGGCGGCGGCCTTCGCCGCCGTGGTGGGGATCGCGGCCAGGCAGCCTTGCGCGTGACGCTGGCCGGCGTCGGTCTGGTCCCGGCCGAGCTCGGCTTCGATCTGCCCAGGGCCGGCCTGCCCGCGGCTGACCAGCCGGCGCAGCAGCGTCCAGCGCAGCTCGGTATCGATGGTCAGGCCCTCCACCGAGGCCGAGCCGGCCAGCAGGCCCGCGAGCAGGTCCAGGCTGGCCGGCGTAACGGCGACATCGGCTAGCGCTTTGGCGAAAGCGAGCTGGTGGTCGGAGCCGGGCGCGGCTTCCAGCAGCCAGTCGCGCAGCGCCTCGTCGAGCTGCGCGAGGCCGTCGCGCTGCCATGCCGGGTCGCCGTACCGGCGGATCGCCATGCTGGCCTGAGCCAGGACGCGTTCCAGCACTGCGACCTGCCTGACCGACGGAGCTCCGGACCGAACGAGGGCTGCGAAGTCACGCGCTCGCAGTTCCGCGTCCCTGGTCATGTCCCAGGCCGCGGCCCAGCACAGCGCGGCAGCCAGCTGGTCGGTAAGGCTGCCGATGTTGCTGATGAGGGTGCGCAGCGACTGGTCGTCGAGCCGGATTTTGGCGTAGGTCAGGTCGCCGTCGTTGATCAGGATCAGATCCGGCCGGCCGTGACCGACTAGCCCGGTCACTTCGGTGACGGTTCCGGCGATGTCAAGCTCAACCCGGTGACGGCAGCCGAGTACCTGCCGGTCCTCGCCGGTCAGGTCGTACAGGCCGATGGCCAGCCGGTGCGGGCGCAGCTCAGGGTGCTCAGGCGGCGCCTCCTGCAGCACCCTGAACGAGGTGAACCGGCCATCGGCGTCGAGTTCGCACGACGGCCGGAGCGTATTGACCCCGGCGGTCTCGAGCCACGACTTCGACCACGCGGTGAGGTCGCGGCCGGAGGAGCGCTCTAGTGCGCCGAGCAGGTCGGCGAGCGTGGCGTTCGCCCAGGCGTGGTCGCCGAAGTAAGCGCGCACCCCGGCCAGGAAGTTCTGCAGGCCGACATAGGCGACGAGTTGCTTCAGCACTGCGGCGCCCTTGGCGTACGTTATGCCGTCGAAGTTGACCTCGACCGCCTCGATGTCGGGGATATCCGCGGCGATGGGGTGCGTGGAGGGCAGCTGGTCCTGCCGGTATGCCCAGGTCTTCCAAACGCCGGCGAAGGTGGTCCAGGCGTCGGTCCACCGAGTCGCGTCGGTCAGCGCAACCGTGGCTGCCCAGGAGGCGAACGACTCGTTCAGCCACAGGTCGTCCCACCATTTCATGGTGACCAGGTCGCCGAACCACATGTGCGCCATCTCGTGCAGGATCGTGTTGGCCCTCTCCTCACGGTCGGTGTCGGTGACCCTGGACCGGAAGATGTAGTCCTCTGCGAAGGTGACGCAGCCGACGTTCTCCATCGCGCCTGACTTGTACTCAGGCACGAACATCTGGTCGTACTTGGCGAACGGGTAGCGCACGCCGAAGGCGTTGTGGAAGTACTCGAAACCGCGCCTGGTGATGTCGAAGATCTCGTCCGGATCCAGGTACTGTGCCAGCGACCGACGGCAGTACAGGCCGAGGGGAATACCGTCGTGCTCCGCCGTTACCCTGGCGTACGGGCCGGCTGCGATCGCAGTGATGTAGCTGGACATGATCGGGCCAGCGGGGAAGTGCCACCGCGTCAGGCCCGGCCCTGCTGGTTCGGCGATGGCGTCTGGCGCGGCATTGGAGATCACCTGCCAGCCCTCTGGCGCGGTCACGGTGAACTCGAAGCTAGCCTTCAGGTCGGGCTGGTCGAAGCAGGCATAGACCCGGTGGGCGTCGAAGGCCTCCAAGTCGGTGTACAGGTAGACGCCGCCATCGGCTGGGTCGGTGAAGCGGTGCAGGCCCTCGCCGGTGCGCGAGTAGGCGCACTGCGCCACGACGCGGAGCTCGTTGCGGGCGGCAAGACCAGTCAGGGCGATCCGGTCATTGGCGAAGGCACCCAGATCTATTTCCTGGCCGTTGAGCGTTATCCGTGTCACGGCGGGCGCAGTCAGCTCAAGAAAGGTAGCGGCACCGGGGCGTGCGCAGCTGAATCTGGCTATGCTCACCGACTCGAAGGTCGACTCAGAGCCGCTGAGGTCGAGTTCGATCTGATACGAATCGACCGATATCAGTTCCGCCCTGTCGTGCGCCTCGTCGCGGGTGAGGTTGCTGGCCACTGCGCGTTCCCTCCGTCTCGCTTAAGGTTCTGGCTTGCCCGTACCGCGACCACCGCGCCGCGAACCCACATGAATGCTCGTGGGTGCGGCCGGAATGCGCAACGCGCTTACTCGGTTGCCGCAGGAAAGTCGAACCCGGCAGCAAGGAGCAAGGATGGCCGAGCAGGAGCCTACTCAGCTGGATTTCTGGTTTGACCCGCTGTGTCCATGGGCCTGGATCACCAGCCGATGGGTCCTGGAGGTAGAGCAGGTCCGTCCGGTGCGGACGCGCTGGCACGTGATGAGCCTTGCCGTGCTGAATGAGCACAAGGAGGACCTTTCGGAGCACTACCGGGAGGTGATGAAGAAGGCCTGGGGGCCAGTGCGGGTCTGCATTGCAGCGGAGCAGAAGTTCGGCCCGGATGTGCTGCTGCCGCTGTACAGCGCGCTCGGCACCCGCTTCCACAACGAGAAGCAGGATCGGGGCCGGGCGACAATCGAGGCCGCGCTTGCCGAGGCGGGGCTGCCGGCCGACCTGGCTGACGCCGCGGACTCCGCCGATTATGACGAAGCACTCCGCGCATCTCACAAGGACGGCATGGACCGGGTTGGCTATGAGGTGGGCACGCCGGTCATCTCGGTCAACGGCTACTCGCTCTTCGGGCCCGTGATATCGCCGATCCCGCGGGGCGAGGCCGCCGCGAGGCTGTGGGATGGCGTGCTGCTGGTCGCCGGAACTGAGGGCTTCTTCGAGCTCAAGCGCTCCCGGACGACAGAACCGATCTTCGACTAGCCGGGCCTGGGCAGCGCTCCTGGCGTGCTTGGCGCGCCAGTGGCGCTGTCCAGCGCGGCTAGTCAGCCTGCAGGACCTTGATGCGCCAGGAACAGTCCGAGATGATCACCAGGTAATGCTCGTTGCTGGTTGGCGTGAGCCGCGCTGAGCCGTGGCCGCTGGCCGCGTACTCTTCGATGCTGGTGCTGAGCGTGGCTCGGTTGGCCGCGGCCATGTCGGCTCTCAGCAGCGTGAACTGAGCTGCGCCGGCCGTGCCAGGGCAGCGGTAGGTCCACTGCAGTTGCCAGGCCCGCCTGGCCATGACACGGAAATGCCCGGTCGTCCGGTCACCGCGGCCGGAAAAGACAGCGAGTACCCGGTAACCGGAGGGCCCGGCCCCGGCCCGGCCGCCCGAGCGAGCGGTGGCGGCTTCCCTGCCAGGACCGAGCGCGGCCGAGTACGGCGCCTGGCGCGGACTGACCGGATCGTGCCGCGTCGGCCCGCGTTGCAGAATGGTGTGCCCAGGGGCCGTGGTCATCACGACGAGCACTATCGCGCCGACGACGATCCCGAGGCCGACCGCCCAGGCAACCGCCGTGATGATCAGCTGCAGCAGCTGGCGGGTCAGCCGGCGGATCGGACGTCTGGCGCCGCCCTCCGGGGCCGGGCGGCGCCGGCTGCGGAAGCCGAACGGGGCAGCATGTTGGGGCGCCGGCGGCGGTAAGCACAGCGCGTCTGAGTCGCGATACCTCACGAGGTCACGCGCCGGATGGCCGCTGTGCCAGCGGATGGCCGGATGGCCGCTGTGCCAGCGGATGTCGGTGTGCTGCGCTGATGCGGGTGGTGCGGTCCGGTCCTCGCGTGGCCGAAGGCGGCGGAGTGTGCCGGTTACTCACAGAGAGCGTTCTATCACGAAATGCAGTCGCAGTCTCTCATATAGATGTTTCGGCTGCTAAGGCCGCCGGCCGCAACCGCCTTCGATGTCCCCGTTCGGCGCGCCGGGCAGCGCGGCGCCTGCTTCGAGCGGTCAGCTCCAGCCTGGCCATCGGGCCGGCGCCGGCGGCGTGCCAGACTTGCGCTGTGCGCGTATACCTAGGATCTGATCACGCCGGTTTCGAGCTCAAGGCCCGCCTGATGGAATGGCTCACGCAGGCCGGTCATGAGCCAGTCGACTGCGGGCCGTCGAGTTACCAGCCTGACGACGATTACCCGGTGTACGTCATGCGGGCCGCAAGCTCTGCCGTGGCCGATCCCGGTAGCCTCGGCATCGTGATCGGCGGCTCGGGCAATGGCGAGCAGATCGCCTCGAACAAGGTCCGCGGCATCCGCGCGGCGATTGCCTGGAGCGCCGAGACGGCGCGGCTGGCCCGGCTGCACAACGACGCCAACGTGCTGAGCCTGGGCGCGCGGGAGTACTCCATCGAGGACGCAATCGGCTTCGCGAAGGTCTTCGTGGAAACCGCGTTCTCGCAAGAGCCACGGCATGTCCGCCGGCTGGGAATGATCGCCGCGTACGAGCAGACCGGCGATCTGCCGGCCGAGCCCTGACCCGTTACGGACGCCGCGGGCGTGACGGCCGCCGCCGTCGGCCCCGGTCGCCCGCTTGCGGCTGGCCGGCCGGGGTGGCTGGGGTAGCGACGGTGGCCGGGGCGCTCATCCGGCTCTCGGTGATGGCGGCTTCGGCTTGTCCAGCGGACGACTCGTCCGCCGCGGTGGGCTGCGAGACATCACGTGCTCGCATCGCCGCATCAAGTGAGATCTTCATTCCGGCCATCCGGCATGCTCGCCTTCGCGCTGATCCTCGCCTACCTGGCCAAGTCTGCGGTACGCCCGGCGACGAAGTCGAGGTGCCAGCCAGCGCATTTCCGTGACCGGGCTGCTGGCCGGTAGGGTGCCCGCAAGATGGTTGAGAAGGTCTGCCGCCAGCTCTGGGCCGCAGCCAGGTCGGCTGCGACACAACAGCGCGCACGGATCAGCCGCCAGTTCGTTACCCGGAACCGGCGGATGGCTCTCGGCCTGGCGATCGTGGTCATCGGAATCGGGATAGGTGCCGTGGTCGTGCCCGGCGACTGGCTGTCGCCCGGCGTGCTGATCCTGCCGATCCTGGCGGGTGGTCTGCTGCTGTGGCCCCGCGCGCTGCTGACCCTGTTCGCGATCGTGGCGGCGATGGTCGGTTACGACTGGCTGAACGGCCGGAGGATCGGTCTCGGACTCGCCGCGACGATAGCCCTCACTGCCCTGTTCGCCGCCCTGCTGGCACGGACTCGGGCCAAATTGGGCATGCAGGGCCTGCGCGGCGATCAAATGCTGATAGAACTTCGCGACCGGCTCCGGACTCAGAGCCAGATGCCGCGGCTGCCAGATGGCTGGCACGCGGTGTCTGTGCTGAGGCCGGCCGGCGGCTCGTCATTCGGCGGCGACTTCCTGGTCTCGGCATGCGATGGCAAGGTTCTCCACGTCGCGCTCGTCGATGTCGCCGGGAAGGGCATCGACGCTGGCACCAGGGCGCTGATGCTGTCCGGCGCGTTCGGCGGCCTGCTCGGATCCGTGCCGCACGCGGGCTACCTGCCGGCCTGTAATGCCTACCTGCAGCGCGGTGGCCCGCCCGAGGGATTCGTGACGGCTGTCCACCTGACCCTGGACCTTGTCACCGGCGACTACCTGATCTCCTCGGCAGGCCATCCGCCGGCCGCGCATTTCGAGGTTGGCAGCGGTCGGTGGCGGCTCACCCATTCCCGCGGCATTGTCCTCGGCGTGGTCTGCGACCTGCGGTGTGTCCCTGACAGCGGCAGTCTGCGGCCGGGCGATGCGCTGATGCTGTACACCGACGGGCTGGTCGATGCGCCGGGACGCGATATCGATGCCGGGATAGACCGGTTGCTGGGTGCCGCCGATCAGCTTGTCGCAACCGGCTTCGGCGACGGCGCGGGCCGCCTCGTGCAGACCATGCAGGGCGCTGGTCCCAATTCCGACGACTGCGCGCTCGTGCTGATCTGGCGGTCCTGACCTGGCTACTGCCGCGTCATCATCTCGCTCTGGCTGATCAGCCTGATCGCGTATTCGACCAGGCTGACGAGCACGTCGCGGCTCGACGACCGCTGTCGAGCGTCGCACAGCACGACCGGAACGCTGGCACTCAGGTCCAGTGCCGTCCGCACGGCCTCGGGCTGGAAGCGCTTCGCGCCGTCAAAGCAGTTCACAGCCACGATGAAGGGGAGGCCGCGACGCTCGAAGTAGTCGACGGACGGGAAGCTGTCGGCCAGGCGGCGGGTGTCCGCCATTACTACGGCGCCGAGCGCGCCGAGCGCGAGCTCATCCCACATGAACCAGAACCGATGCTGGCCGGGCGTGCCAAACAGGTACACCACGAGATCGTCGCGGACCGTGATCCGGCCGAAGTCCATCGCTACCGTTGTGGTGGTCTTCTGTTCCACGCCGTCGAGCGCGTCGACCAGCACGCTCGGCTCGCTGAGGACTTCCTCGGTCCGCAGCGGCCTGATCTCGCTCACGGAACTAACGAGTGTGGTCTTGCCCGCGCCAAATCCGCCAGCGATGAGGATCTTGATCGACACCGGAGACGCGGTGTCGAGATCCAGGTCAGAGCCTGCGGAGCGCATCAGCCACATCCTTGAGAAGTTGCGGGTCGGTCAGGCGACTGCGTGCCGGGGGACGAATGGCTACCAGTCCCCGCTCGCGCATATCCGACAGCAGGATACGGACAACGCCGAGTGGCAGATCGAGGTCGGACGCAAGGTCGGCGACCGGCTTGGGCTGGCGGCACTGCCGCATGACCTCAAGGTATTCGGGCTCGAGCAGCAGGTCGTCGATCTCGCTCGCGTCGTTTGACGCCACAAGTGCGAGCAAGTCGAAGCTCTCACCCGTAGGACGGGTGCGGCCGCCAGTCAGCAGATACGGCCGGACGACGGGACCCGCGTCACGGTCGAGCCACTGATGGTCGGGCACCCCAGATCACACCGCTTCAGCCGTGCTCGCCGGCGGGCGGGCGTTGACCGTCATGTGTTCGCCGACTCGCCGGACCAGCACGGCCATTTCGTAGGCGATGTGGCCGGCCGCGTCCGCGTCGGCCGAAGCCAGCACCGCCAGGCAGCTACCCTCCCCTGCGGCGGTGACGAACAAGAACGCTGACTCCATCTCGACAATGGTCTGGCGGGGCTGCCCGCCGCCGAAGTGCTGGCCGACGCCTCTCGCCAGGCTCTGGAAGCCCGAGGCGACTGCCGACAGGTGCTCGGCATCCTCCCGGCTCAGTCCCGCCGATGCGCCGATCGCGAGTCCGTCTCTGGACAAGATGACGGCTTTGTCGATCTGCGCAACGCGTGCCACTAGATCATCGAGCAGCCAGTCCAGCGCCCCGGTACGGCTCACTTCGGCCTCCCCATGCCGTGGTTGTACTTATGGTGCCTATTCGCTGCTGTGTTCAGTGGAGCGGCCGGCCGAATCCGTGTCGTTCGGTCCGGCGTCCGCGGCGTATGGGTCAACCGTCTGTCCCGATGGTGGCCTCCGTGGTGTGAATACTGAGTCGGGCGGCAACGCCGCCGTCGATGCTATGGACCTGCCGAGCTGCCAGCCCCGCTGCAGCGCCCGCACGGTGTTCCTTGCCGCCTCCGGGGTGCCCGGCCTGGGGCCGGCCACCGGGACACCGGTGCCGGTAACGCCGGTGCCGGTAACGCCAGTGTCAGGTGTGCCTGGCTGGTCCAGCCCTGGCGCTTCGCCGCGCGCTCCGGGCATGCTGATCCGGCTGCCGAAGCCGGGTTCGCTGCCCGGTACCGGAGCCGGCCCGGGCGATGACTTGCGCAACTGCGGGGCGAGGCTAGCCTGCCGGACTCGGACCGGCAGCCCGAGTTCAGCAACCTCGGCCCTGCTGAGCCCGGACTGGGAATCGTCGCTGACCGGGGTGAGAACGGCGGGCTCAGTGCCGCTCGCGGCCGCGGTCCCGGCCGTGGGCGCTGGCCGCCGACGGCGAGCGAGAAACTCGGATCCGCTATCTGCTTCCTGGCCCGCGCGGTCGTAGCCCAGGAGGGGATCGGCCCAGACCGCGGACTCGCCGAGGCCGGCGCCGCGGTCCCGGCCATCGGTCTCGCTCGCGAGCCTGCCCGAGGGAGAGCTAGCGGTGGCGTAACCGGCGGTTGTGGAACTGCTCGCGGTGGCCGGGCCCGGCGCGGCGTCGCCGGTGAGGCTGGAGACCGCAAGGCCGTTGCCCGCAAGGCCGTCGCCGGCGAGGGTAGAGCCCGCAAGGCCGATGCCGTTCGGGCCGTGGCCGTGACCGTTCGGGCCGGTGCCGTTCGGGCCAGTGCCGGGGCCGCCGCTGAGCGCGGAGCCGTTGCCCGGTCCGGCAGCAGCTTGCGCCAGTGCCGCGTGCCGTCCGGAGAATCCCGCGGCGAGCGCAACGTCGTCCTGGACGGGGGGCAGTGCCGGATCGCGCGGGCCGGACTCGTCCACCACGAGCGCGGTCGGGATCAGCACGATCGCCGTTGTGCCGCCAAAGACCGACGGCCGCAAAGTGATCTTGATGTCGTGCCGCTGGGCTAGCTGGCCGGCGATGAACAGGCCCAGCCGGTCACTGCCAGACAAGTCAAATTGCGGCGGGTTGGCAAGGTTGACGTTGATCTCCTCCAGGCGAGCTGCGGAGATGCCAAGGCCGCGGTCCTCGATTTCGATCGCAAACCCGCGGCCGACGACGTCGCCCTGGATGCGCACGGGGGTGTTCGGTGGCGAGAACACGGTGGCGTTCTCCGCCAGTTCGGCGATCAGGTGGATCACGTCGGCCACCGCGTGTCCGGCGACTGCGGCGCTGGTCCGGCAGAGTACCCGGACCCTGGTGTAATCCTCGACCTCGGCTACTGCCGCGCGCAGGACGTCAACGAGCGGAACCGGCTGCCGCCAGCCTCGCGCGGGTGCGTCGCCGGACAGGATTATCAGTCCTTCAGCGTGGCGGCGCATGCGGGTCGTGAGGTGGTCGATGCGGAACAAGTCCTCGAGTTCCTCGGGCTCGGTGGCGCGTCGTTCCATGCCGTCCAGCAATGTCAGCTGGCGGTGCAGCAGCGACTGGCTGCGCCCTGCCAGGTTCCTGAACACGTCACTGATGCCGCGCCGAAGACGAGCCTCATCCACAGCAGCCTGGACCGCCGTCTGCTGTACGACGCTGAACGCGTCCTGCACCTGCTGGATCTCGTTGCTCGTCGGGACTTCGGCGGGCTCGTAGTCGGCCAGGTCCACCGGCTCGCCAGACCGGAGCCGGGAAATGACGTCGGGAAGCTTCTCGTGCGCCAGGGTGAGCGCGGATTCACGCAATTCGCGCAGTTGCCGGATCAGCCCGCGCCCGATGATCAGGGAAAGCGCGATGGACGCGACGGTGCCGAGGAGCCCGAGCCCGGCAGCGAGGACGAGTTCCAGGATTACCGTGTTCGCGTCCTGCTGGATCTGGTTCTCCAGCGCGACAGCGGCCTGCGACAGCGCCTTCCCGAGCCCGACGGAGTAATCAATGAAGATCATCTTGGAGCCGGCCAGCCGCGTCGGCGCCGCGCCCCGGTGCCACGGCGTGTAGCTGACCTCGCTCTCGACGGCGGCCATCGCATTACTGCTGGCCGCCGGGACGTTCCTGGCCAGCATCACGCGGTACTGAGCATCCAGTTCCGGCACCGCGATGTTGATCAGGGTCTGCCGCTGACTCGCCAGGGCGGCGAACTCAAGCCGGTCGGTATTCGGGAACTTGCGCTGTGCCATGTCGGCAGATAGCAGATCCCACTCCTCCTGGGTGGCCTGCGAAGCCCGCTCCAGGTTGACGACCGCCAGGGCCTGCGTGACTACCGAGACGCTGGCGAGCTGATGCACGGCCTCGTTGATGACCGGGTATCCAGCGTTGATGATGGCGTCGTAGTCGGCGAGAGCCGCGCGCATGCTGATCGCGTCGTCAGATATGTCCCCGCGGATGAAGTCCAGGGTCTTACTCACCTTGAGCAGGGTCGTTATCGCGGCCCGCTCCGGTCCGGCGGCGAGGCTGGTGACCTGGCGGGATTGCACAGCGGCGGTCAGCGCGGTCAGCGCGCGCTGCGTCGCGCTCTCCTGCACACCGAGAGCGGACGCCACCTGAGTGTTGGTCGGATTCGCCAGGCTGAGCAGCGCCAGCGCGCGTTCCTCAGCGACTTGCTGCTGGAAGCTACTGACCGGGTCGGCAAGCTCGGTTCGGAGTGTCTTGGCGCGCTCCTCGCGCAGCGCGTTGCCGAGGGTGATGCTGGCCACGAATCCGTAAAGCGCGAGAAGGCACAGCACAGGCACGGTAATGAGAACGCCGACCCTCAGTCGGATGGACCGGTGACGCAATCCCATGGCTGAGGCCCTAGTGTGAGACGTATTGGCGATCTGGCCTGCTCGCAAAACTGCCGGCAGACGATATCGGAGCGTAACATCCGATTGCGCTGCCCAGCTATGAAACGGTATGAGCAACTCGAATTCGCCGCACTGCCGCGCCAAGGTGATGGGGGCGCCTTTCCATACCGGACCGGCATCTGTCATGCAATCTTGGCGCTGACTACCGCCGCTTCCGGCGGCAGTAGTTGCACGGCCGGTGAGCCGGGTGCCGAGGTTCGCTAGAATCTGCGTGCCTGCAGCCGCGCTCGGGGGCGAGCGAGGCGCTGGCGGGCAGGCGCGAGCCGAACGCCGGGGCGGATCGGGCATGACGGGGGATCGGGCATGATGCTTTCTGATGACCGGGCAGATGTCGTCGTGGTCGGCGGGGGATTAGCGGGCATCAGCGCCGCGATCGAACTGGCTGAACACGGCCTGGACGTCATGCTGCTCGAGGCGAGGCCGTGGCTGGGCGGGGCGACATGCTCGTTTGCCCGGCGGGGCCTGACGATTGACAACGGGCAGCATGCGTTCCTCCGCAGTTGCGAGGCCTACCGGGATCTGCTGGCCAAGCTGGGTGTCCTTAGCTCGGTCGCGATCCAGGACCGGCTCGATCTGACCGTGCTTGCCGGGGGCCCAGGGCCGGCCATGCCTTCGCAGCTAGCGCTGCGCAGGTCAGGGCTGCCGGCGCCACTGCACCTCGCGCGAGCGCTGGCCGGCTACCGGCTGCTGACGCGGACTGAACGGGTCAGCGCAGCCGTGGCGGCGATGGCGTTGCCGCTGGCCGCCCGCCGCGGCAGCGGCCAGCGAGAGCTGACTTTCGGGGAGTGGCTGACCATGCGCGGGCAGGACGAGAATGCCCGGCGCATGCTCTGGGACCTGCTGTCGTTCGCCACGCTCGGCCTGCCATCCGAGGCGGCTGATTCCGGCTCCGCCGCCGCCGCGATCAGAACGGTACTGCGCGCTCGGGGTAATGCCGACATTGGCATTCCCCTCGTCCCGCTCAGCAGGCTGCATGCTGCTCCGGCGGCGGCATTGCTCAGCCGCCTCGGGGCCCGCATTCTGCTCGGCGTTAAGGCCACGGCTTGCCGGCCGAGCTACCGCGGCGGCTTCGACGTGGCGGTTGCCACGGTCCCGCCTGGCAGTAGCGCGGCATCCGCTGACGGCGCCCGGCCAACCGTCATCCACACTGGCGCGCTGGTGCTAGCCGTGCCGGCCTTCGAGGCTGCCGAGCTCGCCCCGGCAGAGCTGGCGGCCGACGCGGCGCGCTGGGCAAGGCTTGAGCCGTCACCGGTGGTCAGCCTGCATGTTGTCTATGCCAGCAGGGTTACTTCGCTTGCCTTTGCCGCAGTCGTTGACTCGCCAGTGCGCTGGGTCGTTGACAAGACCGACGCGGCTGGGCTCCATCGCGGGCAATACCTCGCCGTGTCGGTGCCGGCCGCCGGCAGTTTCGTCGACTGGCCGTCATCCCGGCTGCGGGCCGAGTTCCTGCCCGAGTTGCGGCGGCTGTTCCCGGCCGCGGCTGACGTCGAGATCGAGGACTTCTTTACGACGAGGGAACGGCGCGCTTTGATCCGGCAGGTGCCCGGCTCACCGCGGTTGCGGGCGAGTCAAACCGGCCTGCGGGGGCTGGCGCTGGCCGGTGCCTGGACCGACACTGGGTGGCCGGACACGATGGAAGGGGCGGTCCGCAGCGGCCTCGGCGCGGCCTGGCAGGTGCTGCGTGACCTGACGGTGAGCGGCCCCGACTTTCGCGACCTGGGTACTGGCCATCCCGGTTGGCGCGGGCCGGATATCGCCGGCCTTACTGGTCGCGTCCCGGCTGCTTGCGTCCCGGCTGCTTGCGTCCCGGCTGCTCGCGTCCCGGCTGCTCGCGTCCCGGAGGATTGCCGCACTCCAGTCTGGTTCGCCGCTGCGACTGCTGCTACCGTCGGCGGTGGGTCTGCAGGCGGTGGGTCTGCAGGCGGTGGGTCTGCCGGCGGTGAATCTGCAGGCAGTGCTGCCGTCGGCAATGACGTCGCGGGCAGCAAAGCTCCGGGCGGCAGCGCAGCAGGCGATGCCGCCCCGCAGCCTGGCGGCCCGGCCAGCCCGGTCGACCCGACGCCGGCCTGATGACCGGGCCGGACCTGAGCTCCGCTCAGCGGATTGCCGCCTGCGCCGTGACGCAACGGGTCAGCCGGATTCTGCTGGCCCGGCAGGACAGCGCCGGCCGGTGGACCGGCCGCTGCGCAGGCGACGTGACCCTCGACGCCGAATCCGTGCTGGCCCGCGAGTTCCTCGGGGTGTCCGGGCCCGAGCTCACCAGGGCTGGCGCGCAGCAGATCAGGTCCATGCAACAGCCTGACGGTAGCTGGATCGGCGGGGCCGAGCCAGGCCGGTCTGGTGACCTTACCGCCTCCGTTCTTGCCTACCTGGCGCTCCGGCTCGCAGGTGACTCGCCGGACGCCTATCACCTGGCAGTTGGTGCCGCCTGGATCAGGGACGCAGGCGGGCTGGCGGCCGCAGGCCTTGTCGCCGGCAGCTGGCTGGCTTTGTTCGGCCTGACCGGGTGGGACGAAGCGGGCGTTCCCGCTCCTGAATTCATTTACCTGCCGGCCAGGCATACCCCAGCGGAGGGCGACTGGGCGGACCTGAGCCGTCAGGCGGTGGTGTCCCTGACCGTACTCGGGACGCTGCGGCCAGTCCGGCAGCTGGCCATTGACCTGAGCGAACTGCACTGCGGCGGGCCCGCCGCCGGGGCGGGCCCGCCAGCCAGGCCGCGACCGGTGGCAGTCAGCGCGGCGCAACGCGCGGCGCTTCGCAGGTGCGGCCGGTGGCTGGTCACCTGGCAGCAACGGCCCGGCTTGCCGATCGGGCTGCGGCCGTATTGGGCGCTGTCGCTTGTCGCGCTGGCGGCGCTCGGCTATCCGCTGCGACACCCCGTGGTGTCCGGCGGTCTTTGCTGGCTGGACTCGGTTACCGCACGGCCGAGGCAGCTTGCCGCCCCGGCGAGTGCGCCCGGTAGTGCCGCTGTCAGCAAGGTCGGCCCGGTCGGCCTGGCCGGGCAGTTGCGCCTCTCCTTGATGCGGCAGCCACCGGTTCGCGATACGGCAGCGGCGGTCACCGCACTGGCCGACGCCGGCCTGCGCGCGGATCACCCGGCCATGGTCGCGGCGGGCAGCTGGCTGCTTGCGCAGCGGATCACCAGCCCGCCCGAGGCGGCCGTGCCGCACTCAGGCGCAGGTCCCTCCGGCTGGTCGTTCGGCCGGGACGGCTATCCGGTCGTGGCCGACACTGCCGCGGTGCTGCTCGCGTTGAGCTGGATCGAGCTGCTCGGCATGACCGGGAAGGCCGCCGTTACAGCCGCTGTTCGCTGGCTGTGCAGCGCGCAACGGCGTGACGGCAGCTGGGGACAGTCCGCTGGAACGACCGCGCTGGTCGTGCAGGCGCTGGCGACGCACGCCGCGGACGGCAGGGCGATGCGGCACGGTGTGGTCTGGCTAGTCCGGGCGCAGTTGGCCGACGGTTCCTGGCCCGGCCGGCCCGGTGCCGCGGAGCTGCAGGCGACGGCTGACGCGGTCACTGCATTGCTGGCAGCCGGCGTGCTGCCCGGCAAGCCGGCCATCATGGCCGCTGTCGGGTGGCTGTTGTCCAGGCAGAACCCGGACGGTGGCTGGAACTCCGGCACCGAGCTGCCAGGGCCCGTGGTGGTGCCGCGAACGGTGGTGGTGCCGCGAGCGGTGGTGGTGCCGGAGCGGGGAGCGCCCGCAGAGGGCGAGGATCGGCTTGGTCCACCGCGGCCCCGGCCCTGGTCCGACCCTGCAGGCACGGCACGCGCGGTTGCTGCCCTGCTGGCGGCGGGCGGCGGGCTCGCCGGTGACGCCGCCGACGCAGGCGCCGGCTGGCTGATGCGCGCGCAGCGGGCCGACGGTGGCTGGAGCGACGGCATCGGCGCCGCCGGCAAGCCGGATGGCCGGAACTCGGCCCGCCGCCGCGGTTCCCTGCTGCCTGGGCTGCTGCTGCCGCTCGCGGCGCTTGGCCAGTACGCCGCCAGCCCCGGTGCTGGTCCGATGCCCGCAGCCGCGTCCGGCGCCGGAGATGGCGTCCACTCCGGAACCACTGGGGCCCGCACCGCGCTGGCCGATCAGGATCTCACGCAAGCTGGCCGGCTGGATCCTGCGACCTCTAAGAACCCCTTCAGGGTCAGCTAAGGACCAGCAACCATCATCATTACCGCCGCAGCTCAATGGCTTGCTGCGGACCGCGATTGAGCGGGGCGAAAGTTGGCGGGCACGGCCGATATCTAGTCCGCGGAAAGCCAGTTGGCTGCAAGGAGTGCGGATGTTCTTTACTTATCTGGGACGTGAGCTGCGCCGCCGTGCGCGGCAAGCTAGCGTCATCGCCCTTGGCCTAGCCCTCGGCATTGGCCTGGTCATCACCGTCACCGCGCTGTCTAACGGAGTGCAAAACGCCCAGGGCGAGGTGCTCCACTCGCTCTACGGCCAGGACACCGACATCACCGTGACCAAGGCCCCGACGTTCGGGGCAGGGTTTGGCGGCGGCGGGTTCAACTTCCGCGGCCAGTTCGGCGGCGGCGGCTCCGGTAAGCGACCCAAGGCCGGAACCAAGGTGAAAGTGGACAACCTCACTTCCGTCGGGCTCAGCGCGCTGCCGGATAGCGATGTCGTCAAGGTCAGCAAGCTTGACAATGTGGCCGCTGCCGCAGGCGGGCTGACGCTGACCGATACCAAGGTCAGCGTTACCATCCCGAGCACAAGCTCCGGCTCAAGCGGGTTCGGCGGCGGCGGGCCCTTCAGGGGCGCTGGCAGCATTCCGACCCCGATCAGCGTCGACGGCGTCGACGTCAGCGGGAACGCGGCAGCGCTCGGGCCGCTGAGCAACGCCAAGCTGGTCACCGGCCGGACGCTGGCCGCCGCGGACGCCAGCTCAGACGTGGCCGTGGTCGACTCTAACTACGCCACTAGCAACAAGCTGAAGGTTGGCTCGACAGTGACGCTGGCTAAGACCAGCTTCAAGGTCGTTGGCATCATCAGCGAATCGGCCTCCAGCAACGCCACCGACGTCTACATTCCGCTGGCGCGCGCGCAGGCCCTTGGCACCTCGCAGGGCAAGAGTCTGAAGGGCGAGGTCAACACCATTTACGTCGCGGCGAACAGCGCGCCCAACATCAACGGGGTTACCAGCGCGATCAAGACGGCGCTGCCGTCCACTACGGTGACCAACCAGAGCCAGCTGGCCAAGCAGCTCACCGGGTCGGTGGCCAGCGCGTCGAGCCTGGCCAGCAACCTCGGCAAGTGGCTCGCGGTCGCGGTGCTAGCCGCGGCGTTCTTGCTGGCCAGCCTGCTGGCCATGGCGGCCGTGTCACGCCGGGTGCGGGAGTTCGGCACGCTCAAGGCCCTCGGCTGGACGAGCCGTCGAGTCGTCGGCCAGGTAGTCGGGGAGGCCCTCACTGTCGGGATCGCCGGCGGCGCAGTCGGCGTCGGGCTCGGCTACCTTGGCTCCGCCCTCGTCGGCCACTTCTCACCGTCGCTGACGGCCGGTGTACCCCTGACTACCGGCAGCGCGACACCCGGCGGCGCCCGGACGTTCACCGGCGGCGGACTCCCTGGCGGTGGCGGGTTCACCGGCGGCGGCGGGCTCGGCCGCTTCCGCTCGGCCCTGGCCCCGGCCGCGCCGACCGTGCACGTGCACCTGAGTCCGGCAGTCAGCGGCGGCGCCATCGCGGCGGCAGTTGTTCTCGCGATTGCCGGCGGCCTGATCGCTGGCGGCCTCGGCGGCTGGCGCGCGGCCCGGCTGCGCCCGGCAGCAGCGCTGGCGAGGGTCGAATGAGCACGCCCGTTGCGGCATGCCGATCGGGCCTGCCCCGTCCGGGCTCGCATCTATCGAGCACCGACCGACTGAGTTCCGCGAGAGCCGCGGCCGTCCAGGGAGAGTCGTCATGTACAAGCTGACCGGCGTTACGAAGGATTACCAGAAGGGCCGTGGCGTGGTGCACGCCCTGCAGGGTGTGGACGTGACTATCGATGACGGCGAGTGGCTGGCCATCCAGGGCCCGACCGGCCACGGAAAGTCAACGCTGCTGCAGATGCTCGGCGGCCTGGACCGTCCGACGTCGGGCAGCATCCAGTTCGGCGAGCAGGCCGGCGCCGACCTGGCGCAACTGCGGGAGAGCCAGGTCACTAAGGTGCGGGCCGAGTCGATCGGTTTCGTGTTCCAGACCTTCAACCTCGTTCCGACGCTGAATGCGCAAGAAAACGTGGAGGCGGCCCTGGTGCCGCTGCGCGTGCCGGCCGCCGAGCGGCACAGCCGGGCCGCGGCGGCGCTGGCCGACGTTGGCCTCGCGGACCGGGCGCGGCACCTGCCGTCGGAGCTGTCCGGCGGTCAGCAGCAGCGGGTCGCCATCGCCAGGGCGCTGGTCAAGGAGCCCGAGGTGGTGCTGGCCGACGAACCGACCGGAAACCTTGACGAGGGCACCAGGGACGAGATCATCGGCCTGCTGGAGAAACTGTGGCGGGACCACGAACTGACCCTGGTGGTGGTCACGCACGACAGCACTGTGGCGCGCCGGGCGCAGCGCCTCGGCGTGATGAAGAACGGGAAGTTGTCGATCAAGCAGGACACCAGCGGACGCGGCGTTGGTCCGCACGCTGCCGGCGTGCCGGGCCTGGTAACCCGTCAGGAGTAGGGAACCGGCAGCTCGCACCACACGACTTTGCCGACGCCGGCCCGCCTGGCACCCCAGCGCTGGGCTAGCTGGCTCACCACCTGCAGGCCACGGCCGCGTTCATCGGAATCGTCCGGGTGGCGCAATCGCGGTAGTGCCGCCGAGTCATCGAGCACTTCACAGACCAGCCCGCCCTCCAGTATCAAGCGCAGGCCGATCTTTCCCTGGGCGTACCGGACGGCGTTCGTGACCAGTTCCGAGACCAGCAACTCGGCAGTGGGCACCAGGTCGGTCAGGCCCCAGCGCCGCAGCGGCCGCCGGATCAGCGACCTGGCCCGGCTGGCCGAGGTCAGCTCGGAGGGCAGCGTCCAGGTGACGACGTGATCGGCCGGGATCCGGCGCAACCGCGCCACCAGCAGCGCGATGTCGTCGCGGTGTTCGTCGGCGTACACGCCAGCCAGGGTGGCCCGGCACAAGTCCTCGAGCGGCTGCTCCGCCGAGCCAGGGCCGAAGATCTCCCGCAGCCGGCGGAGGCCCTCGTCGATATCCCGGCTGCGCTTCTCCACCAGTCCATCGGTGTACAGCACGAGAAGACTGCCGTCCGCGATGTCGAGCACGCGGCTCTGGATCAGGCCGGTGCCGACTCCGAGCGGTGGCGCTGGCAGCACGTCGAGCAGCTCGTTGCTGCCGTCCGGCCGCACCAGCAGCGGCGGCAGGTGGCCAGCCGAGGCGACCTCGCACGTTCCCGACACAGCGTCGAAGATCGCGTAGACGCACGTCGCGAAGTGCGGTTCGCGGACGCCGAGTTCCTGCATCAGCTCGTTCAGCTGCTGCAGGGTCTCAGCCGGCGGCAGTTCCAGCATCGCCAGGGTATGAATGGCGGTCCGCAGCCGTCCCATGGTGACCGCGGCCCGCACGCCGTGGCCGGCGACATCACCGACCACGAGCGCTACCCGCCCGCCGGGCAGGGCGATTGACTCATACCAGTCGCCGCCGACCTCGATGAGCTTGCTTCCCGGCAGGTAGCGGTGCTTTACCTCGACCGACGATGGCGCGGATAGCCCGGTCGGCAGCATGCTGCGCTGCAGCGTCAGCGCCGTAGCTCGCTCCCGGCTGTATCGCTGGGCGTTGTCCATGAAGATCGCCACCCTGGCCGCGAACTCCATCCCGATCTCGACGTCGTAGGCATCGAACCGGCGGAACCCGACGCGGCGCACGCAGACGAAAAAGCCGAGCATTACATCCCTGGCGATCAGCGGCAGCAGCAGCATGGAGACGCCGGACAGCAAGTCGGCAACCGGCCGGCGGATCCAGGAGGCGGCCATCGCGTCAGCGCTATCGCGGCTGACGACCTCGCAGACCGGATGCCCGGAGTCCATGCACCTGGTGTACGGCGTGCCGGGCGGGTAGCGCAGGATCTCGCCGGTGGGGAATGCGGCGTCCCAGGCCGCCTCACCGTCGTCATGCGCAACGGCAAGCCGCCGGACCAATTGCGTGCCATCCAGCGACTCGGACGGGAATTCGTCCTCACCGACCAGGCTCTCCATTACCACCAGGCCGGCTGCGTTGCAGAAATGAGGCACGATGATGTTGATCAGCTCAGGCGCCATCTGGTCAATGTCCAGCGCGCCGCCAATCCGCCGGACCGCCCCGTCGACCATGAGGTGCCGCATCACCGCCGGATCCAGGAAGCGCTCCTGCATGGGCGGCGCTATCCGCATGATGACCTGGGCGGCCAGCTCAGGATCGGTCGCCCTGATGGGCTGGACAGTGACCACAGCCTCGGCGGTCGCGCCGTTGGCCGTCCGGAATGACAGCACGGTGGTGCTCTCGCGATCGGAGCACGCCCCGTCGATGAGGCCTTGGAGGGTGGCTGCGGCAGGCCCGTCCGGCAGCGCCAGCAGGGTGCCGAGCTCGGTGCCGATCAGCGCACCGGGCTCGGCCGACAGCACGTCGCCGGCCCCGCGATCGTGCTGACGGATGCGGCCAGCCTTGTCGATTCCGAGCATGAGCGTTCGGGTTGAGGTGTTGGCCAGTACCGCTGAGACCTCTGCCGCAACCGCCGATGCCACCGAAGCGCTCCTTTCCGGCAGAGCAGACCACGGCTGGTGCCCTCATTATGGAGCAGCTTCTCATTATGGAGCAGCTTCGTGCCTATTGCGAAAGAACGGCCGTTAGCTGGCCAGATAATGGCGGTCAGGCGTCTTTGGCTGGCTCGCCGTGCCCCGCGTTGGCGCGCCCCCGGCCCCAGTAGGCCTTGGGCGACATCTGGTCCTGCGGCAGCCCGCGAGCCGCCAGGCGCTCGCGAAGCGCGAGCACCACCGTCGCCTCGCCGAGCAGATACGCGTGCCCGCGGCCAGGCAGAAGCTCGACGTCGGCGGCCTCGGCAACCAGCAGCGAGGTAGCCGGATCGCCGGCCGGGCGGCCTAGCCGGTGCAGCCAGCTGACCCTGGTCCGGGCTACCGGCGAGAACTCCTGTTCGTCGGCAGCCTCCGGTACCTCGACCACCAGGGTCGCCTCGCTGGCACCGGGAAGCGACTCGGCCATCGCCAGGATGGCCGGCAGCGCGGCCTCGTCCCCCATGAACAGATGCCAGTCGGCCTCCGGGTTCGTGGAGATCTTGCCGCGCGGCCCGATGCCCTCGATACGATCGCCGGGCCTGGCTGACCGCACCCAGCGCTCGCCGGGGCCGTCTCCGTGCAAGACCACGTCGATGGTCAGCAGCCGGCGGGCCGGGTCGTGGAAGCGGACCGTGTAACGGCGCCGTAGCGGCTTGCGGCCGTCAACGGCCACCAGCAGCATGACGTCCTGGCCGGGGGCGTACCTGAATCCGCCGAGTTCCGCGGCGGTCAGTTCCAGCCGCTGCATGTGCGGCGTGAGCCTGGTCGAGGATGCCACCTCAAAGTGCAGGTTCCTGGTTTCCGCGAGCGGGCCGGTCAGCTGGGCGAACGGGTCATCGAGGCTGGCTACGACGGTCTGGGGCACGGCGTCAGTCATCGAATCGGGGACCTTCCTTGGCGGTCAGCATTCTTCCTTGGGAGCCGGAGACTTAGCGTATGCGAGCAAGCTGACCTCGCCGGAGGCTGGTGCAGTCCGGCGGTTGCCGCCACAATGGGGGGCGATCGATGGCGATCGACGGGGACCGTGCGGCTGGGGGCGGTATGGGCGAGCCGGCAGGTGCGCTGGTTTACGTGCCCGATGATCTGGGACTGCCGGTGCCGATAGGGCCGTTGATCAGGCGGGTGGTGTCGCTCGTTCCGTCGCTGACCGAGACGGTGGCGGCCTGCGCGCCGGGCCTGCTCGTCGGCGCCACCAACTGGTGCGCGCATCCGGCCGACCTGACCGTGACAAGGATCGGCGGCACCAAGAACCCGGACATCGCCGCGATCGTGGCGCTCCGGCCCGACGTCGTGCTGGCCAACGAGGAGGAGAACAGGCTGCCAGACCTCGACGCGCTTCGCTCGGCCGGCCAGTCCGTCTGGGTCACCAGGATCCGCGACCTGCCGGAGGCCCTCGCATCGCTGCGCCGGATGATCACGCTGGCCTGCCGCCAGCCCGAGCCGGCCTGGCTCGATGCCGCCGGGCAGGCATGGCGGGATCCGTCCGCCGCCGGAAGGCACGGGCTCGAGGGCGCGGGAGCAGCCGGACGCGTGGCCGCGGTAGTGCCGATCTGGCGACGGCCGTGGATGGTGCTCGGCCGGGACACCTTCGCCGGTGATCTGCTGGCCAGGCTCGGCATCACCAATGTGTACGCCGGTCACCGGGACCGGTATCCGAGGATCGGCATCGCGGAGCTCCGCGGTGCCGGGGCCGACCTGGTGGTGCTGCCGGACGAGCCGTACCGGTTCTCCGCGTCGGACGGCCCCGAGGCCTTCCCCGGCAGCCGTACCGCGCTGGTCAGCGGCCGGCACCTGACCTGGTACGGGCCTTCGCTCACCGAGGCCCCGGCCGTGCTGCGACGCCAGCTCGCCGCGGCCAGGGTCCGGTCCGGATCGCTGTGCTGAGAACTGCCGTGCCGGGAACTGCCGTGCCGGGAACTGACAACGCCCCCGGAGCAAATGCTCGCGAGGGCGTGCCTGCCGGTGCGAGGTCGCCTCTCGGCGAGTAGCGCGTCACGGCTCCAGCCTGACGGTATTCCGCGACGGCGGTTTTTGCGGCCCGGGGGACACAACGCATCGGCAACAGCTACAACCCGTCCCCGGGCAGCGCTATTCCCGCGGTTCCCGTTGCAGGCAGAGTACTTCCGGGAACGCGGCACGCCTGCGCCGGCCACGCTCGCGAGGATAATGAGTGCCAACGCGCGAGACCGCGAGATAGACGGGCCCGGCAGGCAGGTCTGAATGGCACATGACGAGGTGCTCATCGGGTGCATCGGGAAACTCACCATCGCCACCCGCGGCCAAGCGGGGCCAGGCGAGGTACTGGTCAGCGTCCGGGGCGGCTCAGAAGCGCTGATCGCCTGGTCACCGGAGCCGCTGCCGAGGGGTGCCACGGTGCTGGTCATCGAGTCCCGGGGCCATCGCACAGTCGATGTCAGCCCGTGGACCGACCCGCTGGAGAAATTCGGCAGTGAAGACAGTGCCCCCTAGTTGGGCCGGGGACATACTGGAATAAGCCGGCAGAGCTGCCGGACACGGGGTTAAAACTGGAGATGAGAGAGATGTTCGGTTACCGGGTGCCTGCGCCGGACGAGGCGATGCTGATCTCGGGCGGCCGCTCTCGAAGGGGCGGTGCGCCGTTCAAAGTCGTGGTCGGGCACGGAACATTCGTGACGCCGTTGTTCCGGAAGGCGCGCTACCTGACCCTGTCCATGTGCGAGTCCGAGGTCTCCGAGACCTGCGTCACTAAGCAAGGCATCTCGCTCAACGTCCGGGCCGTGATCGCGTTCAAGGTAGGCAACGACGACGAGAGCATCATCAATGCTGGGCAGCGGTTCCTGTCCGATCAGGACCAGATGTCGACCCTGACCGGCCGGATCTTTGCCGGTCACCTGCGATCGATCATCGGCTCGATGACCGTCGAGGAGATTGTCACCGAGCGGCAGAAACTGGCCACCGAGGTACTCGACGGCTCGAAGGCGGAGATGGCCAAGATCGGCCTCACTGTCGACTCGCTCCAGATCCAGTCCATCGATGACATGAACAGCGGCTATATCGACGCGATGGCAGCCCCGCACAACGCCGCCATCCAGCGCCAGGCCCAGATCGCCCAGGCGCAGGCCAATCAGGCGGCTGCCGAGGCGCAGCAGGAGTCGCAGCGCAAGCAGGCCGAGTATCAGCGGCAGACCATGGTCGTGCAGGCGCAGTACAAGGCCGAAGTGGACAAGGCACAGGCCGAGGCTGCGCAGGCTGGCCCGCTGGCGCAGGCCCAGGCCCAGATGAGCGTGCTGCAGGCGCAGACCGAGCTGGCTCACCGCCAGGCTGAGCTTCGCCAGCGCCAGCTGGTTGCCGAGGTGATCAAGCCCGCCGAGGCCGAGGCGGAGAAGGTCAAGGTGCTGGCCGAGGCCGACGCTGCCAGGATCCGGCTGCAGGCGGCGGCGGCGGCGTCAAACAATCGCGTCGCGCTGGACCGGATGCTGATCGATCAGCTGCCGATGATCGTCAAGGAAGCCGCCGCCGGGCTAGCCGGCGCGAACGTCAGCGTGCTTAACGGCGCCGACGGGCTCAGCGAGATAGCGGCGGGCCTGGTGAGTCAGGGCCTGACTATCCTGGATTCGGTCAAGAAGGGCTTGTCCAGCCCGGCCGGCGACGAGGTCAGCAGGTTCGACCCGGATCAGAACGACGGATCGCAGACCGGTAGCTGACCGGGCCCCAGCCGCGCACGCTTACCCCACTCCCTGCCGGTTTGCAGGGTGCAAACCACGCATAGCGGGCGGCGCAGCCCAGGAAATCGACAGGGAGTCGCTGGCCTGGCCCCGGTGAGCACCGTGAGGCTCACTTTGCGCGGTGCCGAGCCCGCGGGTCAGGCCGCAAATTCCGGCTGCTGACCGGCACGTCAACCCGCGAGCCAGGATTATGCGCCGCTAGGCTGCCGCCAATATCGGGCGTCGGTTGCGGTCGCGCGCCTGACTGGCGCCCGGCGCGGTCCGCCGTGTCGGCCACCCTCGGCCGGCGTGGCTGGCCGCGCCGAGGAATGGATGGCTGCATGGTCACGCGCGTGCTTCGCCCCGAGGGCAAGGGCTTCCTCTTGCTTGACTCGCATCCTGCGGGCTGCGCACGGATCGTCGAGGAGATGGTCGGGGAGGTAACCGCGCCCGTGCCCGCCTCCCGGCGCGGCCCGGCGGTGCTAGTGATCGGCTGCAGCGGCGGCTACGGGCTGGCGGCAGCCGCGGCCGGGCTGTTCGGTCACGCCGCCGCGACGATCGGCGTCTGCTTTGAGCGGCCGGCGACCGCGCGCCGCTCGGCGTCGGCCGGCTGGTACCGGACCGTTGCGCTGGCCCGGCAGGCGGCAGCGGCAGGGCTGTCGTTCGAGCCGGTGAACGGGGATTGCTTCGACCCGGCGCTCCGGGCCGCCGTTCTGGACCGCGCGGCGGCCGCGCTCGGCCCGATCGACGTGCTGATCTACAGTGTCGCGGCACCCCGGCGAACTGACCCCCTTACCGGCACGGTCTACCACGCTGCGGTAAAGCCGATCGGAGCCGCATACAGCGCCAGGAACGTCGTGGTCGACCGCGACGTCGTGCTGCGCGAGGCGACCCTCGAGCCGGCGGCCGACGCGGAGATCGACGGCACGATCAAGGTCATGGGCGGGCAGGACTGGGCGGACTGGGTGACCGACCTAGCGGCGCGTGATCTGCTGGCCCCTGGCTTCAGGACGGCCGCGCTGACCTATGTCGGCTCCAAGCTGACCGCGCCGATCTACCGCGAGGGAACCATCGGCCGGGCAAAGGATCACCTCGAAGCCACCGCTGGCCTGCTCACCGCCGGGGTGCTGTCGCGCTCCGGCGGCAGAGCGCTGACCTCGGTCAATTGCGCAGCCGTGACGATGTCCTCGCTGGCAATCCCTGGCATCTCGCTCTACCTGAGCCTGCTGCGGGCGGTGGCGGGCGATGCCGCTGAGTCGCCGATGCGGCAATCGGTCCGCCTCTGGGATCACCTGACCGGCAAGGGCGGCGCGGACGTCGACAGCGGCGGCCGGCTCCGGCTGGACGACTGGGAAATGGCACCGCACATCCAGGCGGCACTGGAGGAGCGGTGGGCCGCAACCGATGAGGAATTGCTCGGCGGGCTAGCCGACACCGACTGGTTCAAGACGCAGATGTGGCGGCTGTACGGCTTCGGAGTCAGCGGGATCGACTACAGCCAGCCGGTCGAGGTTGACCTGCCGTGGCCCGCGACGCCAGCGCGGAGCTCACCGGCGGCACAGTCGGACCTGGCTGGCTGACGTTCGGTGCTCAGCCACCAGGTCACCGTGGATGCGGCACGCCAGGTAGTGGTCAAGCGCTTCGTCCACGCCGGCCGTAACGAGCCGGATCGCGAGTGGCGGGCACTGACGCTGCTGGCCGAGCACGCGCCCGGCCTTGCGCCGGAGCCCATCGCCGCCGACCTGTCGGCTGACCTTCCGGTGATCGAGATGTCGTTGCTGCCGGGCGAGCCGCTCGGCGGCCAGCCGCTGACCGCTGAGCAGCTGTCGGCGCTCGTGCGCGCGGTCGGGCAGCTATGGCAGTCCGTGCCGGTAAGCCGCGTCGCCCCGCTGCCGGGCGAGGCAGGAAACGAGGGCCAGCTTGTCAGTATCGTCAGGCAGCTGGCCGCCCGGGATCACGATCCCGGCCACGACCCGGTCGTCAAGAAGGCTCAGGCGGCCGGGCTGAGCTGGCTATCCTGGGCGGTCGGCGATAGCGGCAGCCTCGGCGGCGGTCAGGACAGCCAGCCGGGACCCGGCCGAGCCACGGCTGGCGGGCCATGGCTGACAGCTGTGTTCGGGCACGGCGACGCTAACCTCGCCAACTTTCTCTGGGACGGTGAGCGGGTCCGGATCGTCGATTTCGAGGACTCTGGCCGGAGCGACCGCGCCTTCGAACTAGCGTGCCTGGCCGAGCATCTGTCGGCCTGGAGCGACAGCGGCCTGGACGGCGAGGAGTTCCTCCGCGCTTTCGACCTCACGGTGGCTGAGCGCTCCCGGCTGGCTGACTGCCGGCGGCTGGCCGCGCTGTCCTGGCTGCTGCATCTGCACCCGGGTGGCGCGGCAAGCTCGCGCAACCCGCCCGGCACGCAGCGGCGGCAGGCCGAGCGGCTGCTCGCGCTGCTGTGATCAGCCGCTCGCGCTGCTGTAATCAGCTGCCCTGCTGCACGGGCGTCACCGTCATGATCTTTGCGCTCCCGGTGCAGGCGGTCGTGCCGAACTCGACGTGCAGCGCGGTCTGCTGGCCCGGTGGCACCACAGCTAGCGAGGTGGCTTTGACCGGCTTGCAGGTACTCGCCGGGTAGTTCGCTGAGTTGGCGATCTGCAGGCGGGCGCTGGCGACACCGTTCGGCGGCAGCGTCACTGCCGTGCGCGGTGCCGCCGGCTTCTCGGCGGCCGGCTGACCGACGCTGGTCCCCGGCCCTGCGGCCTGAGCGCCGGTGGCCTGAGTGATCGTGGGGTAGCCGGCCAGCGTGCACGGCGCGGTGCCGGTGTTCTGGAAAACGATCGTCAGCTGCAGGCCGCCGGCGGAGCCCTGCGGCGATACCGCCGTTGCGGTCAGGTTCTTAGTGCGGCAGCCCGCGGCGGCCACGGACGTGGACGGCCCCGGAGTTGGCGTGACCGCCGCCGGCCGGCTAGTCGCGGGATGAGCGGTGATGGTGACAGTGCGCGCTGGCCGGGCGTCCGGGCTGGTGCCCGAGCACCCGCAGATCTCCAGGCCGATCGCGGCCAGGGTGACGGGCAGGAACGGTTTCATTCCGCGCAGATCCCTTCAGGTGAGTCGGCGCCGCCGGCCCGACCGGCCTGGCCGAGAGCGCCCGTTCCCGGAAAAAGCAGTGTTCTTGGCATCGATGTCCCGGCTACTGTTGCTGTCGTGGAGATCAGCTGCAAGCGCACCCGTGGCGTGCGCACCAGCACGGCCGCGCGAGCTATCAGCTCGCCGGTTGCCGCTGACTGATTCTTCCCATCCGCTGGCGACCGCGAACGGCTCGCCGGCGCTCGTGATCAATCCGCCCGCTCAGTGGCCTGGCCGGCAGCTGCTTCCCGGCGCCCCGACACCGAGAGGCGCACGTGCCATGAACACCACCGAGACCGTCTCGACATTCACCGACTTCTTCGTCAGCCGCGGGCACCGGCTGCTGGCCGGCAGCACATTGCTGCCGCAGCCGGGCGATCCGGTCCTGTTCACCTCGGCCGGGATGCACCCGCTGACGCCGTTCCTGGCGGGCGCGCCGCATCCGCTCGGACGGCGGCTGACCGGCGTGCAGCGCTGCTTGCGGACTACCGACCTGGAAGAAGTCGGCGATCGATCGCACCTGACCGTGTTTCAGATGCTGGGCTCCTGGTCCCTGGGCGACTACGGTGGTGCGCAGAGCCTGCGGTGGGGCATGGAGCTCATCTGCGACCACTTCGGACTGAACCCGGAGCTGCTGCATGCCACCGTCTTCGGCGGCAACGGCCCGGTCGGGCCGGACACCGAGGCGGTGCAGACCTGGGAGGAGCTCGGCCTTCCGGTCGAGTTGCTGACGGATAACTGGTGGTCCAACGGGCCGACCGGGCCGTGCGGGCCGGACTCGGAGATTTTCGCGTGGACCGGGGACGGGCCGCCAGCCGGCCGGCCAAGTACTGATCCGCGCTGGGTGGAGCTGTGGAATCACGTCACCATGCGCTACCTGCGGGAGCCGGACGGCAGCCTGTCGCCGCTACCCCGGCCGGTCGTCGACACCGGCATGGGACTGGAACGACTGCTCATGGTCGCTCAGCGGGCCGGCTCGGTGTTCGAGACCGACTTGTTCGCACCGTGGCTTGCGGTGCTGCCCGGCTTGTGGCAGCCCGGTGAGCGATCCGTGCGGATCCTCACCGATCATCTGCGGTCGTCCGTCGTGGTGATCGCAGATGGGGTCCTGCCGTCCAGCGCCGGGCGGGGGTACGTGCTGCGGCGGCTCGTCCGGCGTTCCCTGACCGCACTATGGAGCGGATGCGACGGGGCGGCACTGTGGGGCGGCGGCGAGGACTCCCTGACCCTGGGCGACCTGCCGTCAGACCTGATAGCCGACACCGGCGAGCGGTTCGGCCTGGCGGCCGATCCGGCGGTCGTGCGCGGCGTGCTGCTGTCGGAGGAGCGGAAGTTCGCCGGGTTGCTGCGGCGCGGCCGTTCGGTGCTGACAAGGCTGTACCCGTCCGGGCGGCTGACCGAAGACGACTACGAGTTCCTGCGCGATACGCACGGCCTGCCGCGGGAACTGGTGGCCGAGCTGGCCGGCGGGCTGGCCGGCGGCCCGCTCACCTGACCCGGCGGGCCGTGCCTGCCAGCACCTGCGTACCCCGAAGGATCACGACCGGGAACGGGCAATCACGTCGTCGGCGTACTTGCGCAGGCTGTCCAGCTTGGACTGCAGCGGCTGGGTGTCCGGGCCGGCCTGGTACGGCCAGCGGAAGCCGACGATGACATCGGTGACCCCCTGATCCGCCAGCTTGGCGATGCCATCCGGTGAGTAGGCGCCGGCTGAGATCACGTGCACCTCGAACGGACGGGCCGCAGTCCCGTACTCGGCGCGCAGCCCGGCCAGCCGGGTCAGCAGGCCGGGCAGGTCGGCCGGGTCGCCGCCGCCGTGCAGCCAGCCGTCGCCGGACGCCGCGGCCCGGCGCAGCGCCGCTTCGCCATGACCGCCGATGAGCACCGGCACCGGCGCGGTCGGGACCGGCGCCAGCTTGATGGCCGGGATGTCGTACAGCTGGCCGTGGAACTCGAAGTACCCGCCCGCCGACAGGCCGCGCAGGATGGCCAGCGACTCGTCCATCCGCTGTCCGCGCCGCTGCCACGGCACGCCGAGCACGTCGTAGTCCTCCCGCCACGGACTGGAGCCCACGCCCAGAACCAGCCGGTTACCGGTCAGCACCGCGGTCGAGGTGACCTGCTTGGCAACCAGCACCGGATGACGGACCGGCAGCTTGAGCACGAACGTGATGAACCTCAGGCGGTGCGTCACCGCCGCGAGGAAGGGGATCAGCGAGAACGGCTCAAGGAACGGCTTGTCCTCCAGGAACTCGCGGCTGCCGTCGGGGCTGAACGGGTAGGCGCTGTCGGATTGCGCCGGGTAGCAGATGCTGTCGGGGATCACCATCGAGTCGTACCCGGCGTCCTCCGCCGCGGTGGCCAGCGGCGCGTAATAGGACGGGTCCGTCATCGACTCTGCGTAGCAGAAGCGCACCTAACCTCCGGCGAGGTCAGCCGGCTGCCGAGCCCGCAAGTGAGCGCGCACGGGTTGACCGGCTGGAGTAGAACGTGTTCTTGTTTGCAGTTGGAAGTCAATCAGATCCGGAGGCGGGACGACATGGACCTTGCCGCGCTGGAAGAGATCCGTCAGGTGAAGTACCGGTACCTGCGGTGCGTCGACCTGAAGCTGTGGGACGAGATCGCGGACGTGTTCACCGCGGCTGCCAGCGCCGACTACGGGACGCACGCGGCGGGCCGCCCGCTGAACCTGCGCGGCCGCGACGACATCGTCGGCTACCTGCGCCGGAGCCTCGGGCCGGAGATCATCACCGTGCACCGCTGCGGGCAGCCAGAGATCAAGATCGACGGCGATAAGGCATCGGGAACGTGGTCGTTCGAGGACACCGTCATCGCCACCGAGCACCGAGTGCTGATCAAGGGAGCCGCGTTCTACGAGGACACTTACGAGCGCGGCGCGGATGGCCAGTGGCGCATATCGCATACCGGTTACCAGCGGATCTACGAGACCATGTGCTCGCTTGACGACACCCCGTCGCTGCGCTTCACCGGCAATATGTGGGCGCGCAAGCAGGTCAGCTGAGGTCGCCGTGCTAACCCAGTCGTTCGCCGAGGCGGTCGCCGAGGCCGAGAAGATCATCGCCACCGCGCCGCACGTCCGCACCGATCAGGACCTGGCCGAAGGCTATGACTACCTGGCCGGCAGCATCCAGGCCTCGCTGCACCTGGCCTGGGCCTACCAGCGCGACTTCCCGTACTTCGTCCAGTCCACCGGGCCGTACACCAAGCTGGGCCTCGACAACCCGGACACGCTGTACCTGCACGCATACCTGCGCGACGACGCCGAGTACATCGTCACCGGGCAGCGCGGGACGACAACCGACCTCAGCTTCCAGGTACTCAATGGCGACTACTCACCGGTGCAAGTGCCGGACAGCCTGACCGCGTTCGACGACCGCAGCTTGCAGATCTCCCCGGACGGCTCGTTCGGGCTGCGCCTCGGCCCGCGCAAGCCGGCTGCCCGGCCGGGATCTGGCGGGCCGGCCAGCTATGTCACGCTCGGGCCTGGCTCGGCGATGCTGGCAGTCCGCGAGGTCTACAGTGACTGGGCCAGGGAGCGGCGCGGCACGCTGCGGATACAGCGGGCGGACAAGGTCGGTGCCGCGCCGCCGCCGCCTGACGAGGCGCTGCTGGCCAAGCGCTACCGGGTCGCGGGCAAGATACTGCTGTCCCGGCTGCGGACGTTCCTGGCCTTCCCGGAATGGTTCTACCTGACCGAGCCGGTGAACACGCTGACGCCGCCGCGCCGGACGCCGGGGGGCCTGGCCACCCAGTTCTCCTCGGTCGGCCACTTCGACCTCAGCCCCGACCAGGCGATGATCGTGACGGTACCCGCGGCCGACCGGGACGTGGCGCCCTACCAGGGCATCCAACTCGGCAGCCAGTGGTACATCTCGCTTGACTACATCAACCACCAGACCAGCCTCACCGCCGATCAGGCCCGCGCCGACCCGGACGGCATGCTGCGGTTCGTGATCACCGAGCGCGATCCTGGCGTGGCGAACTGGCTTGAGCTCACCGGGCGGACCCGCGGCTACGTGCAGCTTCGCTGGCAGCGGCTGACCAGGGACCTCACGGAGGCGGACGGGCCGGCGGCCGAGGTGGTGGAGTTCGCCCGGCTGCCGGAGCTGCTGCCGTATCACGACAGGTCGCGGATCAGTACGCAGGAATATCGCGCGCGCATCGCGGCGCGGCAGGCGGCTGTGGCGGACCGGATGGCGGGCTGAGGTTGGCTGATGTCGGGCCAACAGGTAAAGAAGTCGTCGCCGGCGACGGAAAGTCTTCGTGATCATGTTCGGGAGCTGTGATGTACCTGCACGATAAGGTGCTCGTCGTCTCGGGAGTGGGCCCTGACCTCGGCCGCCAGATCGCGGTGCGCGGCGCGGCGGCCGGCGCCGACGTCGTGCTCGCCGCCCGGACCGCGTCCCGGCTCGAGGACGTCGCCGGACAGATCAAGGAACTCGGCCGCCGGGCGCTGGTGGTGCCAACCGACATGACGGTCGAGGAAGATGCCCAGCGGCTTGCCGCGGCCTGCCTGGAGGAGTTCGGCCGGGTCGACGCGCTGGTGCACAACGCGCTGGTGATGCCGCCCATTGCCGACCTGGGCAAAGTCGACCTGGCCGCCGTGCAGGCCGGTTTCAGCGACAACGTGATCTCGGCGCTGCGGCTGACCAGGCTGTTCATCCCCGCGCTGGCGGCCAGCAAGGGTTCGGTCGTGATGGTCAACTCGATGGTCGTCAGGTTTTCCCAGCCCACGATGGGTCCGTACAAGATGGCCAAGGCGGCGCTGCTGGCGATGGCGCAGAGCCTGGCCACCGAACTCGGCCCCCGCGGCATCCGGGTGAACTCCGTCGCTCCCGGTCATATCTGGGGCGAGTCGCTGAAGTGGTACTTCGGCTACCTGGCCCGCAAGCGCGGCGTCGACGCCGATCAGATCTACCGGGAAACGGCGGCGAACATCGACTTGCGGCGGTTGCCCGAGCCGGACGAGATCGCCGATGCGGTGCTGTTCCTCGCCTCGCCGCTGGCCCGTGCCATTACCGGGCAGTGCCTGGACGTCAACTGCGGCGAGTACCACCACTGAGCGCGCCGGTGGCCGGGACTGGGCAGGACAGCAGGCCGCGGGACGGTGCTCGCCGAGACGGGGTCGGCACCGTCGCGGACCTGCGCGCGTCCGCGTCCCGGCTGACCGGGCTGACCGACTTCGGCGCGGACGACTACACTGACGGGCTCGCGGTGCTACTGGAGTCCTACGCCGCGGAGGCGGACCTGACCCCGCTCGGGCAGAAGGCCGCCAGAGTCGGGCTCCGCGGCGCGCTCGGCGCCCGCCTGGTCGCCAACGCGGCCTGGGCCGCCAATCCCGAGCACGCCGCGGTCGCCATCGACCGGCCGATCTTCGTCACCGGCCTGCCCCGGAGCGGGACGACGGCGCTGCACCGACTGCTCACCGCCGACCCCGGCCACCAGGGCCTGGAACTGTGGCTGACCGAGTGGCCGCAGCCGCGTCCGCCGCGGGACACCTGGGCGGCCAACCCGGTCTTCCAGCACATCCAGGCGGGGTACCGGCAGCATCACGTCGAGCATCCCGAGTTCATGGGCGTCCATTACATCGCCGCCGACACCGTGGAGGAATGCTGGCAACTGCTGCGCCAGACACTGCGCTCGGTGTCCTATGAGTGCCTGGCGCACGTGCCGTCGTACTCGGCGTGGCTGGCCGGGCAGGACTGGACCGGCTCGTTCCGCAGGCACCGGCGGAACCTGCAGCTGATCGGGCTGAATGACACTCGCCGGTGGGTGCTGAAAAACCCTAGCCACCTGTTCTCGCTGGACGCGATCATGGCGGTCTACCCGGACGCGCTGGTCATCCAGACGCACCGCGAGCCGCGGGCGGTGATCGGGTCCATGTGCTCGCTCGCCGCGCAGGCCACCGAAGGCTGGTCGGCCACGTTCCGCGGGAAGGTCATCGGGGCCGGCCAGATCGAGCTGTGGGCACGCGGCCTGGAGGTATTCCGGGCCGCGCGGGCGAGGTACAGTCCGGCACAGTTCCTGGACGTCGACTACGCCGACTTCACGGGCGACCCGGTCGGCACCGTGGCGTCGGTGTACCGGTACTTCGGACGTGACTACAGCGAAGCGGCCGCGGCCGCCATCAGCGCGCTGCACGGCGAGGCAGCGGGCAGCGCCAGCAAGCCAGCTCACCGGTACTCGCTAGCCGACTTCGGGCTTACCGGCGAGCAGGTCGACGAGCGGTTCGGCGGGGACTCGCGCGGTTAGGCAGCGGGCGCCGCTTCCATGATCGTTGTGAAGTTACTGTTGCTATAGCGACAGTTTGGTCACATCCATGAAGATCATCCGTGCCGGCTGGGGAAATTGCCGGAACTGCCCAGCTTGCCGGCGCCGCTAGCCGCCGGCCGCGCAGTCGTTGCTCACCCGGCTGATGTCCGCTTGGACCTGGTTAGCGGCGCTTTGCCTGGCGACCGCCGATTGCGGATGCCCGCCGTAGCCCTCAGCGCGCAGGGATGCGCGCTGGAGCGCCGTGAGGTCGGCAGCGAGGCCCGGATCGGATCCCCTGCTGGCCATTCCCGCCGCCACGCTGAGCATGGCGAGGTTGCGGGTTACCGGGTTCTGCCAGCCATAGAAGACCTGGCAGGCCTGGGCAGTCATGCTCGGAGCTGGCGGGCCCTGCATCGTCCAGGCGCCCGGCATGCCCGCCAGCGCGATGGCTGCCATCGCGATGATCACGCAGGCGACTGCCTTCACGAACGCCTGCGCTGGCGAACTGGACGGTTGACTGGCCGGCCTGCGCACCGGCCGGGGGAGCGGCCAGGCAGGGATATCGGCAGTCAGCGCGGTCAGGTCGGCCCAGGTCCGCGAGGCCAGGGTCTGGCCGGCCCGCAGCTCAAGCTCATCTTTGGTCAGGCGGCCCTGCACGTACGCGGTCTTGAGGATGTCGAGCACGCGCTCGCGGTCACTGTCGGAGGCTCTCAGCCGGCCACGGCTGCCGGCGGCAGCAGGAATCTGGTCGTCCGCCCTCACTGCCGCCCCCCTTCTGGTGCGCTCGGGTAGCCCGCACCTGAGGTTGCCGCCTGCTGGCTGTCGCTTCCAGGTTAAGACTGCGATTGGCGCTGTGTCTCCTGCAGGCGGCTATGCGATTGCCCTGCGGGGTGGCGCCGGCCCGGAATTCACGGTCGTCCAGGAGCACTGCCGGGCCCTGCGGGGCATTGCAATCTCGCTGTCTGCCAGCGGTAATGCCAGGCTCAGCAGCACGGCCCAGCGGCCGGCAGGCTAACCGGCGAGGCCTACTATGGCCGGGTCGATGTCGCGGGGCTGTTATCGCGGCCCGCGCCGGCGCACCGTACGGGGGATGGCCCGCCCGGAATGTGACAGCCGTCTCCGGCGGGTACCTTTGCGCGGGACACCCGGATCAATTAGGCTTGCCTTACCTAAGTTCAGGCGACAAATAGGACGTCCGGAGGGCGCAGGGTGCTTGCGACGCTAGTGATCTTCCTGCGCGAGGGAGTCGAAGCCAGCATGATCGTCGCGATCCTGCTGGCCTACCTCAATCGCATCGGCCGCCGGGCCCACTTCCGCGACGTCTTCCTCGGCGTCGGGGCCGCGCTGCTGCTCGCGACCGCAGGTGGCGCGGTCGCCTACGAGACTATCCGCAGCTACGACGGCTCACGCGTCCAGACCATCTTCGAGACTGTAACGTTCCTGGTCGCCGCTACCGTGCTGACCTATATGACCTTCTGGATGCGCAAGCACGCCCGTTCCCTCTCTAAGGAACTACGCGAGCGCGCCGAGGCCGCGCTGGACGGCCGTGCCAGGTGGGGCCTCGGCCTGCTTGCCTTCCAGGCGGTCGGCCGCGAGGGCCTGGAGACCGTCGTGTTCACCCTGGCGATCATCTTCTCGACCACGACGGCAGGTGCCCTGACCGGGGCGTTGATCGGCCTGGCCGGAGCGCTAGGGGTCGCCTTCGTGATCTACCGGCTTGGCCACAGGCTCAATCTGTCGAAGTTCTTCTCGGTCATCGGCGTGCTGCTGATGGTGTTCGCCGCTGGCCTGCTGGCCGACTCGGTCGAGAACCTGCAACAGCTCGGCTGGCTGCCGGTGCTCAATGTGCCGATGTGGCACTCGGCGCGGCTGCTGCCGGAGAGCAGTTCGTTCGGGGACGTGCTGCACAGTTTCTTCGGCTACAGCGACGCGCCGACGCCGCTGCAGCTGCTGATCTACCTGGGCTATCTGGCCGTGGTCGTGATCGCCTTCCTCGGCGTGCGAGCACGGCTGGGAGCGCGGGCAGCCCGGGCGCAGGCTGTCCAGCACTGAGAATGACAACCCGGCTGGTGCCGACTGCGACCTAGCTCGCGCCGGATGCCAGTCCGGGTCGCGGCCCGGCAATCCGGCCAGCTTGCGGACGCGCTGGGCGGGCAGAATCAGTCGCTGAGGCCACGGCGCGATGCTAGCCGCCCTCACGCCCCGCTTCCGGGCTTCCCGCTGGCAGAACCTTCTCCATGTAGATGCGCCGGTAGCCACCTTCCGCGCGCCGGTCAGTCACGCGGTAGCCGAGGCGGGCGTAGATCAACTGGTTCTCGGTCATGACCTCGTTCGTGTACAGCTCCAGCCGCCCGATGCCGCGCTGCCTGGCTAGCTCTTCGGCGAATTCCATCAGCCGGCGTCCGAGGCCGTTCCCCTGCTGGTCCGGGCGGACGGCAACGTTTTCGACCAGGAGCATGTCGTCCGCCTCGGTGACCGAGATCAGGCCGATGACTGGCGTTCCGGTCACCCAGACGGTGCCCGGCGTCGACGGCGTCGCGGTAGTCGCGCAGCATCGGTGCCGGCTGTCTGTCCATGCGGCTCAGGTACTTCTCGTAGGCAGCCACGATGACCTGCTGAATTGACGGGAGATCTGCCAGCGTGGCCATCCTCAGCTCAGGCTGAAATCGGCGGTTGCGATTCACCGGCAAATGGTACTCTCGCCCGCATGGCTGATTCTGGCCCGGTGATCGGCTGGCTTCTGCGTTCCGATCCGTCGATCCGCTGGCAGGTGCTGCGCGACCTGCTCGATGTCCCGGAGTCGCACTGGACCGCGGAGCGGGCCAGGGTGGAGACGGAAGGCTGGGGAGCCCGGCTCCTGTCACATGAGGACGAGGACGGGCAATGGGCGGGCGGCGCCTTCGTGCCGCGTGATTTCGACTTCCGAGAGTGGCAGGAAGTCGGGCAGCCGTGGACGGCCACGGCATTCTCGTTGTCACAACTGCGGGAGTTCGGTCTCGATCCGTCGTCGGACCGGGCCCAGCGAGCCGTCGAGTTGATCGGCGTCAACGCGCGGTGGGACCATGCCGGCGAGCCTTACTGGGAGGGTGAAGTCGAGGAGTGCATCAACGGCCGAACCGTTGCTGACGGCGCCTATTTCGGAGTCGACGTTTCGCCCATTGTCGGCAGGCTGATCGGTGAGCGGCTTGACGACGGTGGCTGGAACTGTGACAGGGCAAACGGCTCGGTGCGCTCGTCCTTCGCCACGACCATCAACGTGCTGGAAGGGCTTGTGGAGTACGAAAGAGCGACCGGAGGCACGCCCGGATCACGGGCAGCGCGCAGCTCGGGCGAGCACTACCTGCTTGAGCGTAACCTCTTCCGTCGGGTCAGCACCGGTGAGCCTGCCGACGAGGAATTCCTGTACTTCCTGCATCCCAGCCGATGGCGCTACGACGTCCTGCGGGGACTGGACTATTTCCGCTCTGCTGCCGCACTGACCGGCACAGCACCCGACCAGAGGCTTGCCGAAGCAGTTGACCACGTTCGTTCCCGGCGGCAGGAGGACGGCACCTGGCTGCTGGATCGGAACCTGCCGGGTCGGGTCTGGTTCGATGTCGACGACGGAGCCGGCAAGTCGTCTCGCTGGGTGACTCTGCGCGCGATGCGCGTGCTGAGATGGTGGCAG